>JAJDWF010000028.1 GCA_022825745.1 Dehalococcoidia bacterium
TGGGAACCGGCCAAGTATGTGGCGAAACTGCGGGCCACCAAAACTGACGACAACCTGCTGGTCCTGAAAACCGACATGGGCGCGGGGCATTTCGGCGGGTCGGCAAGGACGGCCGCGTGGTACGAAATTGCCGAGGAATACGCCTTCATGCTGGTGAGCCTGGGACTGGACAAGTAGCGTCCACAGTCCGATCCTGCACGTTATCGAATTATCCCATCAACCTGCGAGGCTGCTTCTCATGACCACAACCCGAACCCTGGCCGAGTTTATCGCCGACACCGAATTTGAAAACCTGCCCTCCCCGGTGGTGGCAGCGGCCAAAATCGCCATCCTGGACGGCGTGGCCAACATGGTTGCCGGTTCGGTCCAGGAACTGGCCGACATCATCGGCCGCTACGTGCGGGACGCCGGCGGCTCGCCCCAGGCCTCGGTAATCGGCTGGGGTTACCGGACCAATCCGCCGGCCGCCGCCTTCGCCAACGGCGTCTTCGGTCACTGCCTCGACTACGAGATCCAGGGATTCCCGCCCACCCACGGTACCTCATCCTGCCTGCCGTCGGCGCTGGCCCTGGCGGAACAGCATCGCATCCCCGGCAATCGCGTCATCACGGCCTACGTGCTGGGCTGGGAAATCCAGGGGCGATTGCGCGCTGCATCAGCGCCGGCCACCCGCCCGGGCTATCACCCGCCGGGCCTGGTCGGCCCCCTGGGCGGCGCGGCGGCGTCCGCCAAGACGCTGGGCCTGGACGCCGAACAGACCCTGATGGCCCTGGGCATCGCCGCCTCGCGCACCGGCGGCCTCACCGCCAACACCGGCACCATGGTCAAATCCACCCACCCCGGCAACGCCGCCCGCATGGGAGCCGAGGCTGGCATCCTGGCCGGCATGGGCTACACCGCCAGCGACGAGGCGCTGGAATCTCCCGTGGGATTCGCTGCCGCCCTGTTCGGCGGCGAGTTCGATTGGAACGTGGCCACCGGCGGCCTGGGCGCCTCGTGGCGATTGGTCGATCCGGGCTTTGACATCAAGCGGTTCCCCGCGCAGGTCTATATGCAGAACGCCATCGAGGCCGCCCTGAACCTGCGCGAGCAGAACGGCCTTGACCCTGCCGACATCGAACAGGTGACCATCCGCCGCCGGGGACGAGGCCATTCCGGGCCGACGCCTCGCAGCGGTCTGGATGGCAAGTTCAGCGTGGAGTACTGCGCCGCCGCCGCGCTGCTGGACGGGCACGTGGGCATCGACACCTTCACCGACGCCCGCCGTTTCTCTCCGGACATGGAAGAAATGCTGGGACGCATGCGCGTGGAACCGGAAGGTCCGGATTCGGGCGCAACCCTCGCCACCGCTGTGCTGAAAGACGGGAGGACGGTCAGCGCCGAGTGCGCCGCCTTCAGCGGGTCGGCGTCCAACCCCATGTCCCGTGACCAGCGCCTGGCCAAGGTGCGCGACTGCTTCCGTCGCGCCCTTTCCGAAGCCGACACCGAGCGCGTGCTGGACATGCTGGAAAACCTGGAGAATCTCGACGATACGGCCCAGTTGATGGAAGTTCTGGGCCAGACGGCGCTGCGCCCTTCCACCTGATCGACCAAACAGCCGTCGCGAAGCGACTGATACTCCTTCCTAACCGGCAGCTACACCGTCCATCAGTATCACTCCCGAATCCAGCAGGGCCTGGTATTGGCTCCCCAGCCCATGTTCGTCCAGGATTTCCCGGGCGTGGGAGCCGGGCTTGGGCGCGGGTATGCCCGGCCGCACCGGCGTGCGCGACAATCGCGGCGCGGGACCGCAGGTGGTCACCGGTCCCAGTTCGTCGTGCTCCCGGGTGATGCTGAGTCCGTGGGACTCCACCCAGTGGTCGGTCATCAACTCCCGGACGTTGGTAATCACCCGCTGCGCGCCGACCCCGGCGGCGGCCAGGCGCTCCACCCAGAATGCCACGCTGTTCCCCTGGAACCGTTCCTCCAGCGACGATGCCAGGGCATCCCCCCGCAGCGAATCTATCCCGGAGAGTCCATCCAGTCCCGCCAGCCCCGGCAGGGCCGCTTCCGGCGCTCCGACAAAGAACCAGCCGTCGCTGGCCTGGTACGCCCGGTGCAACGGCCCGGTTCCCAGGGCGTCCTGCCCGCTGGTCTCGTTCCACTCCTTGCCCTCGTACATCTGCATGAAGGGCGATTGCAGTGTCATGGCGGTGTAGGCCAGGGCCGAGTCTATGTGCTGACCCTCGCCCGTGCGCTGCCGGTGCAGCAATGCCAGGGCCACCCCGTAAGCGCCCATGAAGCCGGTGCCGTAGTCGTTCACGGGGTTGGGCTGCGACTCGGGTACGCCGTCGCCTCCGAAGCGGCGGGTCATCCCTGCGGTGGCTTGTGCGAACCCCTCGTGGCCGGGGCGCTCCGCCCAGGGGCCGATGTGCCCGTAAGCGTTCAACGAGGCGTAGATAATGTCGGGCTTGCGCTTGCGGACCTCCTCATATCCCAGCCCCAGCCTCTCCAGGCTGCCGGCTCGGTAGTTCTGGGCCACCACGTCTGCATCCTCCAGCAGCTTCCAGAAAATGTCCCGACCCTCTTCGGATCTCAGGTCCAGCAGGATGCTGCGCTTGCCCCGGTTGATGTCGTTATGCCGGGCCACGGTGGAGCCGCGCCTGGGGTTGTCAATCTTGATGACGTTCGCGCCGTACTCGGCCAGCGTCCGCCCCATGGTCGGCCCGGCCAGGATGATGCACAGGTCCAGTACCTTCACCCCGTCCAGGGCGGCGCGCATGGCGTCCTGCGGCGATGGCGCTTCAGAAGCGGCGCGAGGCTTCAATTCCGCAAGAATTTCTTCCCGATGCTGGTCGGGTGTCGGAGCCGGACCGCGCACCTCGCCAGGAGTCAGCGACATCCGGGCGTTGACTCCGGGCTGCAGCATCTTGCCGTACGTCGGATCGTCAACCTCCACCACCATCTGCGAGGCCCGGGCGTGGGGATGGTCAAACCACTCCGCGCTGGTGCGGCACACCGCACCCTCGCTGCCCGCCTCGGCAATCAGGTCTTCCCATTCCTGCGCGCTACGGGTCAGGAAGAGGTCCTGAATCCGCTGCTGGGCTTCGGCGCGGAACTGAGAGTCGTCCAGGGGATGCTCAAAATCAGTCAGCCCCTCGTCATCCCACGACGTGATCCCCGCAGCTGCAACGAACTGCCGGAAGTTCTGGTTGCCGGGGCCGCCGAACCGCACGTACTCACCGTCGCTGCACTGGAAGATGCCGCCCCACAATTCACCCAGCATGGGGGCCGACGACGGAGCGTTGTGTACCCGCACGCCGAAACGCCCGATCGACTGGAACATGCTGTCAAAAAGCGGCACTTCGATGCGCTGCCCCACGCCATCGCGCTCCCGGACATTCAGGGCGATGGTAATGGCCACCACCGACTGGAAAGCCCCATAGACTGAGGCGATGGGAATGGCCGTGTAAACCGGACGCTTGCTGTCGGGGTCTGAAGGTCGAAAACTGGCCGACGCCGCGCCCACAACTCCCTCGTAAGCTGGCATGGCCGCCCTGGGATCGTCCGCCGCGAATCCCGGTATGGAGCAGTACACCAGGCGCGGGTTGGCGCTCGTCATTTCCTCCGGCCCCAGCCCCAGCCGGTCCATCGTCCCGGGCCGGAAGTTCTCGATCACCACGTCGGCGCTTTCCATGAGAGACTTGGCAATGGCCGCGTTGTCCGCCCGCTTGAGGTCCAGGGTTATGCTGCGTTTGCCCCGGTTCCACGTGGAGTTAGCCGGAGTGTCCCAGCGCGGTCCGCCGGGAGGGTCAACCCGCACCACGTCTGCGCCCTGGTCCGCTAGCAACATCCCCGCCAGCGGCCCCGAAATATACTGCCCGAAGTCAATTACCCGTATGTGTTCCAGCGCTCCCGCCATGTCCGGATCCTCCGCGTGATTGCCATAAGATTAGCTTCGTCGATTCAACGCACGCTAACACTGCGGCTATGAGCGGTCAACCGCCGCACGATTCGACGACGGACGTATCAATGGGTGGTTTACTCTGGCTTGAAGGCTTCGTCAGGCAGTTGGTACCAGAGGATGGATCCTCCATCCAGCAATTCCTGTATCGCCCGATCGGTTTGACGACTGGCGATGGCGGCGTGGGCGGGCAGGCCGGTGATGTGGCGCAGGAACTGTGCGTTCCGCAGGGCACGCCGGGTGTCCCTTTCGTCCGCCGTGTATGAGGTTTCCACCGCCAGGTAAGCGGGGTTGCCCTGGGAGTCCTGCACCCGCATGATCATGTCGGCGTAGTAGAAAGAACGACGGTCGCCGGAGGTGAAGTCCGGCGGAGGATTGGAACGGAACAGTTCGCGGAGCGGCAGACCAGCGATGATGTCGATGACGATGAAGCCCAGTTCCTCTGCTATCTCGTCGGCGCGGTCTCGGGAGGCCCGGTAGGCCGTTTCTCCTCGGAGGTCGCCGATGGCGTTCTCCAGCCGTCGGTTAGTGGCCCGTTGTTCTTCCATGAAGTTATCCACCCGTTCGTTGAAGGCACGCTGCTCTTCGTTGAAAGTACGCTGTTCCTCGATGAAGTCATCCACTCGATTGGCAAGGGCGGCAAAGCGCTCCGGTAGTGCCAGCAGTTCGTCGCTGAGAATTAGCCGGCGGGCTTCCGCATAGAATGTGGGGTCTTCCCTCAGTAGCTGGAGAAGGTCGTCGGATGTGTTGATGGTGGTCATGGTGAGTTCCTGATGTAGGTAATTATACGATGCTTCGTGAGGGTTTTTCATTATCCCGCCCGGCATCTCAAAATTGACCCTCTCGGTATGCGTAACTATAATCGGCAGCGTCCACGACAGTAGCGGGTCTTTGCCCAAGCATCGAAAACCGCCGCTGTCAGGATCACTGACTACGTGAGGAGAACTTTCATGGTTACACAACAGGCAGCGGTGCTGAGCCCTGAGGCAATGGTCGAGGAGTTCCAGAAGAACGGCGTCACCCACGTGGTGACCATTCCGGACAGCGAGACCAACTACCTGTACGAGTTGATGAAGGAACAGCCCTGGCTGGATGTCGTTCCCGCCTCCCGGGAAGGCGAGACCTTCGCCATCGCCCTGGGGCTGCTGGTCGCCGGCCAAACGCCGGTGGTGCTCATCCAGAACACTGGCATGATGGAATCGGGCGACTCCATCCGGGGCATGGTTCTGGACGCCGGCTTCCCGCTGGTCATGGTGGTGGGCTATCGCGGATGGAACCGCCACGGGGTCATCACCGACTCGGCGGCCCGCTACACCGAGCCGTTCCTCAACGCCTTCCGCATCAACTACTACCTGGTCGAGCAGGATGCCGACAGTACGCGCATCTCCACGGCCTTCGAGGAAGCCCGCGCCACCAAGCGCCCGGTCGCCATCCTCGTGGGCGACGAATACCACGGTTTCAACCGCTAGACGGAGGACAAGAATGATTCACGCCGAGGACGTATTCCGAGTATTCCAGGAGCACCGGGGGGATGCCATCGTGATCCCCACCGGCACTTCCGGTCGCCGCTGGGGCGAATTCAGCAACAACGAGAACCGGGACCTGAACCTGGGCGGCGCAATGGGCCAGACCACTTCGGCGGCCCTTGGCCTGGCCCTGGGACTCCCTGATGAAAAAGTGGTGCTGTTCGATTCCGAAGGCGCGCTGCTGATGAACATGGGGATACTGGCGACCATCGCCGGCAAGAAGCCGGAAAACTTCTGCCACATCCTGCTGGACAATGAGTGCTACGCCACCACCGGAGGCCAGCCGGTTCCCAACGCGCAGGAGATCAACTACGCCGGCGTGGCCAAGGAATCCGGTTATTCCTCGGCCTACAGCTTCGACGACCTGGAAGAATTCGCCACCAACGTCGAGGAAATAATGCAGGCCACCGGCCCCGTCTTCGTCGCCATCAAGGTGGTGCCCCAGATCGAGAACGAGCCCATCGGCATGCGAGTGCGTCCGCCGACCCGCAGCCGCGCCGAAACCATCCGCGACTTGCAGTCCGAGTTGGGCATCAGCGCCGACTAGCGCTAGGGCCGATTAGCGCTAAGAAGGATACTTCCCCAGCATCAGCCAGCCGCCGCTGCTGGGGGTAGTAAAGGCGCACAGGGCCGTCTCGGCCCGCACCGTTACCTGTCGGTCGCCGGCGGTGCCCCGCAGTTGCTCGATGCTGTCGGTGTACATGGCGGTGCGCGTGCGGCCGTTGCCCAAATTGCCGCCGCTGGAACTGAAGGGGTGCGGGCCCTTGACGCTGATGTCCCCGGCGTAGAAGGACAGGGCCTCGCCCCGCTTGACCCCGTGCCACTGGAAGCCCTCCAGGAAGAACTGGGTCATTATCGAGTACCCGTCGTAGGGATTGAAGATGTCCACGTCGGCGGGGCCCAGGCCGGCGCCCTCGTACATCCGGGCGGCCTGCCGGTCGGTCCACATCTCCACCTCGTCCAGGTCGGGCTGGGTGGTTCGGAACCGGAAGTTGTGCTGGGAATGGTTGAGCACGTACACCGGCTGGGATTTCATATCCTGCGCCCGCTCGGACGTGGTGAACAGGTACGCCGCCGAAGCGTTCACGGGCCGGTCGCAGTCCCAGATGCGCAGGGGGTTCAGGATTGGCCGTGAGCCTATGTAGTCCTCCACCGTTATGGGCTGTATGTTGTGGGTGGCGTTGTACCCCCAGGGGGTCAGCAGCCCGTTCTTGTGCTGGTTTCGGACGAAGTGGACCAGGTCCTCATGCTCCCCGCCGTACTTCATCAGGTACTGCCGATGGGGAAAGATGTTGATGAAGTCGTTGCCGCCGTGGTTGCCCCAGGGCACCGTCCACTGGCGCGCGCCGCGAGCGTAATCGTCGGCGTTCTCGCCGCCCCGCCGGTAGCGGCCTTCCATGTTGCCGGTGGGATAGATCACCAGGCATGTCGAGCAGACCCCGTCGCCCACGGCTTGCGATGCCATGCCCACCATTTCGCCGATGGTCGGCACCCTGGTGGGGGCAAACTTGACGTTTTTGAAGCCCATGGTGTCTATGAGCCATTGGGCGTTGATCAGCGTCAGGCCGTACTCCGAGTCGTAGGGCGGATCGAAGTAGGGCCGCGGCGCCCACACGGAGGCGGTTCCGCCGCTGCCGCCGGCGATGTGGCTGTCGCAGCAGACGATGCCGTCCACCTGGTCAATGGTGACCCCGGCCTGCTCCATCGCTTTTTCGCAGGCCATGATGGTGTATGCGCCCAGCGAGGTATCCAGGTTGGTCTCGTCCCACCGCCGGTCCACCGGCGAATGGCCGTAGCCGACGACGGCCACCTTGCCCCGGTGTTCCCAAACGCCCAGGCCGTCCCGGTCCCGGCGCCACTGGAAGTCATTGCTGCTGGTCATAGTCCGTCCTTCTTGTCGTTTTTTGCGCAACCTGTCATCTATTCCACCAGCCGCCACTCGTGGATCAACTGGCCGGGGGCGACCTCCTCGAACATGACCTCCACCGCGGCGCCGACCGGCACCTCATAGGGTGGCACTCCCGGCAGGTTGGAGTAGAAGTTCACGGTTGGATCCTGGTCCAGCGTGATCAGGGCCAGGTTATAGGGCTGGTCGGGCATCCGGCGGTTCAGCCTGCCGTCCTCGATGACGATGTAGGCGGCGATGTGCCCCCTGCCTTCCACCTCGACCCACTCAATCGTATCGCCTTCCTCGCACCCGGGGCAATCCAATTGGGGCGGGTACTGGAGCGCGTCGCAATCGGTACAGTTCTGTAGAATCAGACGCCGTTCGTTCACCGCGTCCCAGAAGGGCTGGCTGAGTTCATCGGGCACCGGGATTATCTTGGGCATTCCTTGTCTCCACAGTAAAATATCCCACACGACTCCGACGCTACGGTTCCTGGACGTTCAGATGTGGGATTTATTGGTACCCCTGGAGGGACTCGAACCCCCGACGCGCGACTTAGGACGCCGCCGCTCTGTCCAACTGAGCTACAGGGGCAGGCAAAACATGATGGTGGAGATAGCGGGGCTCGAACCCGCAACCTCGGCATTGCGAACGCCGCGCTCTCCCAGTTGAGCTATATCCCCACTTGCGCCCGGCTGTCACACCATCCTTGATGTGAAAACCGCCCAATCATCGTAGCCAACATAGGCCGCAACTGTCAAGAAACACCGCCGGCCGCATTCCCGGTTCGCGCCGGAACTAGGACACCACCCGCACCCGGTGGTTGTTGCTGTCCGCCACGTAGATGTGTCCGTTGGCGGCGATTCCGCAGCCGTGGGGCCGGTCCATCCCCGCTTCCGTTGCCGGGCCGCCGTCCCCGTCGCCGCCCAGATGCCCGCCCGCGATGGTAGTGACGACGCCCGTGTTGGCGTCGATGCGCCGGATGGCGTGGTTCTCCGTGTCCACTACGATGATGTTGTCGTTGGCGTCGCAGCGCAGGGCTTTGGGCGCGCCCCAGGCGGCGGCCAGCGCCGGCCCGCCGTCGCCGCTGTACCCGCGCTCGGCGTCGGCGCCGGCCACCGTGCCCATGATGCCGCCGGCGGTCACGATGCGCACGCCGTTGCCCTCGCGCTCCGCGATGAACGTGTTGCCCCGGCTGTCCATGCAGACCGCTCGCGCCCCCAGGATGCTGGCCTGCCCGGCCGGCATTCCGTCGCCGGCCCGCACCTTCTCGCCGTTGCCGGCAAAGGTGTCTATGATCCCAGTGGCCAGGTCCAGGCGCCGGATGCGTTGGTCCTGGATGTCGGCGATCAGCAGTCCGCCCTTTCCATCAAGAAAACAGTCGTTGGGTTCGCGCAATTGCGCCTCGCTGCCCGGGCCGCCGTCGCCGGAGTATCCCGGTTCCCCGGTGCCGGCCACGGTGGTGATGATGCCTGTCGCGCCGTCCACCCTGCGCACGGCCGCGTTCAGCCGGTCAACTATGTAAATCGTCCCGTCGCCGTCAACGTCCAGCGAGTATGGCTCGTAGAGCGTGGCCTCGGTGGCCGGGCCGCCGTCGCCCGTATGCCCCTGCTCACCCGTACCTGCCACCGTGGTCACGATGCCGCTGGCGGCGTCCACCCGCCGCACGATGTGGTTGCGGGCCTCGCAGAAGAACAGGTTGCCGGCCGGATCAAAGGCGCACAGGAAAGGTTCCCGCAGGGTGGCCTCCGTGGCGGGGCCGCCGTCGCCGGTGTAGCCGGCCTCCCCGGTGCCGACGACGGTGCGGATGGTTGGGCTGTGTTCGGTTGTCATGTCTGCCTCCGCAGAATCCAGGTTCAATATGGTATCGGCGCAAGCCGCTGCTACTATAACAGTCCCTTCGCCCCGCCTTTCCATCAGGAACGGTCCAGCAGCGCGCCCTTGATGCTGTTGACCGACTGGCGCAGGCGTTCGTCGCTGGCGACCCCGGCGCGTATCCGCTCCACGCCGTGAATCACGGTGCTGTGGTTGCGCCCCGAGAGCGTCCTGCCAACGGTGGTGGGCGGTATGCCCATTTCTACGGCGAGCAGATACATGACCACCTGCCTCGCCTGCGCCACCGTCGCCGTGCGCCCGCGCCCCAGGATTTGCTCAACGCTCACGCCAAAATGCCGTGCCACCGTTTCCAGGACCTGTTCCGGCGTTACGTCGGCGCGCGGGTCGGGCCCGGCAATGCCGTCCAGCTGCTCCGCAACCGACTCGGGCGTGAGCGGCGCGTTCATCAACTGCGCCATCGCCATGACCCGGTTGAAAGCTCCCTGCAACTGGCGGATGTTGCGGTTAACTCGCTGGGCGATCAAGTCCAGCACCGCATCCGGCGCGTTCGCCCTTTGCGCGGCTGCCCACGCGCGCAGGATGGCCAGCCGCATCTCCGGCGACGGCGGCCGGATGTCCGCCAGCAAACCCCACTGGAACCTCGACCGCAACCGCTCCTCAAGGGGAGAGATGGTATGGGGCGCCCGGTCGCTGGTGAGCACAATCTGCGCGCCGGCCTGGTGCAGGTCGTTGAAGGTGTGAAAGAGGCTTTCCTGCGTCTGTTCCTTGCCGGCGAGAAACTGCACGTCGTCCATGAGCAGCAGGTCCAGCCCCCGGTAGCGGTCGCGGAATTCGCGCATCGCCCGGCGGTGGATGGCGGATACGAACTCGTTGGTGAACTGTTCGGACGTGACATAAAGGACCGAACGGTCCTGTTCCAGCGCCCGGTTGCCCACCGCGTGGAGCAAATGAGTTTTCCCCATGCCCGAGCCCGCGTATATGAACAGCGGATTGTATCCCCCGGACGATCCGCCGTCCGCCGCAGCCTTGCCCACGTCGGCGACTGCGCTTGCCGCATGGTACGCCAACTGGTTGCTCTCGCCCACCACAAAGTTCTCAAACGTGTAGCGCGGGTTGCAGGTGGCCGCGTTCACGGTGTCCCAGTCGTATTCGCCGGCAGTCGAAGTGTTCCGCCCCAGGTCATAGCCGTCGGGCACCGGCGCCCGCGTCCGACGCGCCGGCGCGGCGGTTACGGACTGGACCCGAACCCGGTCAACCTCCTCCGTTGTCCCGTTGCTCGATGCCACCGACGGCATTGCCCGGTAGTGAATGGCCGCTTCCCGGCCTAGCGTTTTGGTCAGCGCCTCCCGGGCCATCGCCAGGTGCAGCGGCAACTCAAGCCAGGACACAGCGAATGAACTGGCGGCAGCTACCACCAACGCCGGCCCCGCGTCTGATGCGGCGTTCCCGTCGTGCCAACTGTGTCCGATGCAGGGACGCAGGAACGTATTGAAATGCTCCTTTGGCATCTCCATTTGCAGCCGGCCGAGCACGGCTTGCCAGACGGATGCGGGGTCGGGAAGGTTGGCCATAGTCAGTGAGTTCTCCGGTCGTATCGCCGACTATGTTAGAGGGATGATTAGCCCAACCGCTAGGCGGCTTTCTAGATATCCCGTTCCGCCTTAATTTATTCAATCGACCAATATCATGCGCTGTTTGAAAATTCGCCTACGCCGCAAGCGTAGGCCGGCCCCATTCGTTGCCAGACGCAAGGGTGTTCCAAAACCCCGAGGGGAACCCCGGGACAACCCGCCCCGGTCTCTCCGAGGGCGACATAACAACATCTGGTAGATAGCCGTTCCGGGCTAATCCGGGTTGCTGTTTGACGGTAGGTTTCCGGGTACCCGGGCTGGTGCCGGCACGGGCGGCTGCGCTCGCGCTAAGGCCTCACCGCACCGATCACGTATTCCGTGTATTGCCGCAGTTCAATGCCGCTGGCGGTTTCGGCTCGGCTGCCCCGCCGGGCTGGCATCATGCGCCGGTCCCGGTCCAGATCCCGGGGCGCGACGTCCACCACGTCAAGGCCAACGGCGGTCGCGATGTCCGCCAGGCATTGGTGAGTCGGGATCAGCAAGCCCCGCATCACCGAGGGTCCGACCACGATGACCGCCGCCGCGCCGGGCCGCAGCACGCGGGTCATCTCGCCGATTGCAGCGTGCATATCGACAAAGTAGCGGCGCAGGACACGAGACTTGGGCGCATCTTTCTCGCCCAGTTGGTCAACCACGGCCTGAACCGGCGCGGGCAATTCAACGGGAGCGGATTGCCCGGCCCGGTTGCCCCCGTGCTCTTTACCAATCGATTCGGAGCCGATGTACCGCGCCCGCAGGTTGGTAAGGCGGGGAATCGGGTCCCCCAGCCACGCCAGCGAAAACTTGTGCGCCCGCATGTAATCCAGCGCGTTGGCGTATGGCGGCGACGTTACGATCAGGTCCACGCTGTCGGCGGGCAAGGGCAGGTCGCGGGCGTCGCCGGCAACAATCCGGCTTTCGCCCACGGCGTCGGGATTGACCGCGGCGTACGCATCGGCAGCCCGGTCCAGCAGGTTTGCGAAAACGCGGATGGGACGTCTCGGCGTTTTGTCGGCCACGCGGTGGGGCCGCGTGTGCGCCAAATCCCGGGCGCGCGAGACCCCGCCGGACTTGGTCACGATGGTGGAGGAAAAAACCACCTCCAGCAAATTTCGCAAGCCGGGATCCGGTTCCCCGCGGATGGCCAGAATCAGCGCGGACAGCTCCTGCTGAGTCTCCGTGAAAAACCAGTAGTCCAGAAATTCCCGCGTAGCATCATCCATACCGCCGCGCACGAACCCCAAAGGGTCTGCGGGGTGGCTGCCTCCCGAGTGCAGGTCAGCGGCCCTTTGCAGCGCGCCGGCGCCGGCTGCCTTGACTGCCTCTGAGTCCAGGGCCGCAGTCCGCGCCGCGCTCTGCCGCCGCGCCAGGGGATCCAGGTCGACGCCGACCACCGAGCGCCCGGCGAGCCAGCCCTCCAGCAGCGTAACGCCGGAGCCGCACATCGGGTCCAGCACCGTATCGCCAGGCCGGGTCAGGCCGTTGATGAAATAGCCGGCCAGCCCGTGCGGAAAGCGGGCCGCGAAAGGATGCAGCGCATGGAGTCCCTCTCTGGCGGACGACTCCCGCGCCGACGTCCGGAAAGCCAGGTCGGTGCTAAGGAGGCTGGCCAAGCCGTCACGTGTTAACGAGGTGGAGGTCAAAGCGAACTCCAATTGTCGTGTTGGAACGGGTAAACGGTGTGGATTTCCGGTACGATGCTACCATAGCGCAGGTTACGGAGCTGCCCATGACTAACGACCTTATTTTCCGCCCTTTGACCCCGGAGTTGATGAACGACTTCGGAACCATCTTGCGGGGCAACTTCGGCGCCGGCTGCTGGTGCATGTTCCCCCGCTTGACGCAGGCCGAGACAATCGCGCTGCCCGGCGAAGGTTCCATCAGCCCGCGCCGTCGGGCGGTCATGACGGATTTGGCAAAGCGTGAACCTGCGCCGGGGCTGCTGGCTTACCAGGGCGATGAACCGGTGGGGTGGGTAGCCGTCGCGCCCCGCCGAGAGCTAAACCGCGTCAACCGCTCCCGCGCCACTCCGCGAGTTGACGACACCGACGTCTGGGTGATTCCCTGCGTCACCGTGAGGAAAGGTGTGCGCGGACGCGGGATTGCCGTTGCCTTGATCGGTGCGGCCGTGCAATATGCCGCGCAGCACGGCGCCCCCGCCGTTGAGGCCTACCCCCGAGCCGGCGACGAACGCACCGGCGACGACAACGCCTACTTTGGCACCGAGCCAATGTTCCGCCGGGCCGGATTCAGCGTGGCGCGCGGCCCTCTGGAAAACCGCCCGCGCAACTGGATCGCCCGACTGACGATGCGCCGAACTATCGAGCCTCACCCGGCCGCATCGTGACCAGGACGCGCTCCAGGTTATCGGCCAACAGCAGGGCTTGAACGCGACGCTGGCGGAGTTGTTCGGGAGTCAGGTTGCCGTTATAGAAGTGACCGTGCAGGCTTCCTGCCCAGGACCAGGATTCGTAGATGTAACGAGTGCTCGGGTTCCCCGCGAACAATCGATGCGCCAAGTTGCGGCGTTCGGAAAGGTTGGTGTCGGTATCGTTCTGCCGCTCGTGTTTCAGAACGGCGCTTGCCAGGTGGTTGACTACGCCCCACAACGCTTCGGCGGCCAAATGAACCCGTCCGCCGTCCCACAGGTCACTGCTATCGGCGCGGAGTTGGCGCGCCAGTGCCAAATGCTCATCAGGGTTCATGCTGCCTTTTGCCTGCGCCGGCCATCAGGGCATCGACCAACTGTATCACCGAAGGATAGCACTGCGCCGGCTCTTCGTCGTCCAACATATGCAAGCGCATATTCTCTTCCATGTATTCGGCCACGCCCAACTTAATCAGATAAAGCCGCTTGTCGTTGCCGTCTTCCTGGTCAAGGATATCGGCAATCCGCCAACGGTCTTCGACGGTGTCGTAGGGCAAACCGCGTGCTTCCCCGAAAACCGCCAGCGCGTGCTCGGTGGCGTTCCACAGCAGCTCCGATATGAGCAGGCCGTTGCCGATTCGCAAGGCCAACTCGGCCTGGTGCAGGTATTTTTGCACGTGGTCAACGTGTCGGGTTTTGGTCTTGGCGGCGGTCATGCTGATTTCTCCCGTGGTGTCCGACTATCCGGCTATATTGTAGCGCACGTCTGTCAAACAAACCGGCTGGTCGGAATTAGTCAGCCGGCTCCGGCGCAACCGTCCCGCCCCGGGCCGCGCGAGCCTGCCGCGCCTCCTCACGCTCCTGATGCAGCCGCAGCCGCCTGGGCAGCGGCGGACGTGGCAGGAACCAGTAGCCGATAGCCGCGGCAATGTAGAGCAGCACCAGCGGGAACAGCGCCCAGTAAAAACTGCCGGTGTAGTCGTAGATTGCCCCCATCCACATCGCCGTCCACATCGACGCCAACTGGTCCGGCAGGTGCTGCCAGCCGCGCAGCGTGGCGTAGGCCCGCCGGCCGAAGAAGTCGCCCATGATGGCCCAGTTCAGCGGGTTGGCGCTCTCGGCGAAGGCCAGCAACAGGACGAATACCACCACCTGCCACATCTCCCCGCTTTGGGTGATCAGCGAACCCAGCGCCAGCGCGCCCGACACCATGCACGCCGCGCTCAGCTTGCGCCGATCCACCCGGTCGCCGAGCCATCCGACGCAAGGGTTGAACACCATGTTCAAGAAGGAAAATCCACTGACGAATGCAGCCGCGATGATGATATGCTGGCGGCCCTGCTCCGACAGAGGATCCTGCGGCACGCCGGCCTCCAGGAACCAGATAATCAACGGGGCCATCAGGAACGACGCGCCGGCGTGGACGATGTTGCGGAAACCTGTGGCCATCACCAGCAGCCAGTACGACGGAGTGCGCATGGCCTCACCGGCCAGGAAATCGGTGTCTCCGACCTGGCCCCCACGCCTCTCTCTTGGCCTGGTCTGGCCGGTATCGGAGGCCGCTGCCAACTCCGGCGGGTCGCCGTCGGGCAGGAGCCCCATGTCCTCGGGTGCGCGGCGCAGGAAGTACGACAGCGGAATGACCACGGCGATGATGCAGAATCCCAGGATGGTGCAGGCGTCCCGCCAGCCCACCACGAAAATCAGCAGGCCCACCAGGTACGCGGACGCGCCGCCCAGCCCGTTGCCCATGCTGACCACGGACATTGCCAGCCCACGCCGGCGTCGGAACCAGTTGTTCACCGCCGCGATGGAAGCGTTGTTGTATCCCGACCGGAACCCCACCGAAAGGAAAATCACAAACACCAGCAGGAACCACCAGAAGTTGGTGGTGCGCGCCAGCAGGATGAACCCAAGCCCCGACATCAAACCGCCGAAGGCCAGCATGACGCGCGGCCCGAATCGGTCGGTGCAATAGCCCATCAACGGTCCCTGCACCCCTCCCATGAAACGGCCCAGGCCCTCGGCCAGCCCCAGCATCGTCCGGGATTGAGGGCTGAACCCCAGCACGTTCTTCGGAAAGACGATGCCATTTTCGATCGGAACGTAGAGAACCGTGAAGCCCCGGTTGAAGCTGCCGTGTTTCATTCCGTCGGCAATCAGGCTGACCAGTACGATCCACCACCCGTAGAATATCTTGGGCCGGCGCAGGCGCATCAGTACACCACCTGCTCTTCGGAAAGTCGGCACACCGTGGCGTTATCCATGCCCAGCAACTCGGTCAGCACGTATTCGTTGTGCTGACCCAGCAGCGGCGCCGGCGTGCGAACCGAGCCCGGCGTTCCGCTGAGCAACCACGGCACCCCGTACAGCATCTCCGCGCCCACGTGCGGGTGGTCGATTTCCACGTAGGTTTCGCGCGCGTTCAGATGCGGGTCGGCAAACTGGTCGGCAATGTTCATCACCGGCATGGCCGCGACGCCTGCTTTCTGCAAGACGCCGGTAGTCTCCTCCGGCGTCCGGGTGCGCGTCCAACCGGCAACCAGATCATCCAGCGCCCTCCGGTTCCGCCAGCGCGACGCGGCATCGGCGAACCGCGGGTCCTCCGCCAACCCGTCGTCGCCCAGCACACCGGCCAATGCGCGCCATTCGGTTTCGGACCCCACCGCGATGGACACCCAGGCGTCATCGCCGGCGCAGGGGTAGTTGTTGTGCGGCGCAAAGTCCGGGTCGTCATTCCCCGCCGGCGTCGGCGTCTGCCCCGTCATCTGCTGCTGCAGCATGGGTACTCCCAGCAGGGCCGCAGTGCCCTCCAGGTGCGCCGCCTCCACGTACTGGCCGCAGCCGGTGCGGTTGCGGTGGCGTATCGCGGCAACTACCCCCAACGCAGCGCACAGGGCAGCAACAGTATCGCTCCAGGCCGCCTGCAATTCGCCCACCAGCGGTTCCCCCTCGTCGGGCGGGTAACCGACCAGGCTCATCATGCCCGACATGGCCTGTATGATGGGCGCGTAGGCCACCATGTCGCTCAACGGCCCGGTGTCCCCGAAAGCGGGCATGGCCGCCACGATGATGTCCGGTTTGACCCTGCTCAGGCTGTCGTAGTCCATGCCCAACCGTTGCAGCACGCCGGGCGAGAAATTCGACAGCACCACGTCGCTCGCCGACGCCAGCCGCCTCAGGATCGCGCGACCGTCATCGGTGCGCAGGTTCAGCGTAACGCTCAACTTGTTCCGGTTCAGCCCATGAAAAACGGGTTGCAGTTCCGGCCACAGCCCCCGGTCGCCGCCGGCCAGGTCCTCACCCACCATGGGCCGGCCCAGGCGCATCCCGTCCATGCGGGCGCGGCTCTCCACCTTGATGACCTCGGCTCCCATATCCGCCAGCAGTTGCCCGGCCATCGGCCCGGCCCACGCGGAGCCCAGGTCAACGATGCGAACGTCGTGCAGAGCGTTCGGCGGGATGCAATCGCCGGACGATTCCCTCAGCGCGGCTCTCGGCGTTGGTGGACGACGGGCTGCCGGATCGTCCAGCACGTCATCGCTGTGCTCCCCCAGCATCGGCGCCGGGCCGGATACTTTCAGCGGCGACCCGTGCAGTCGCACCGGCGGCCCGGGATATTTCAGTGTCCCAACCCGCGGGTGATCAATCTCCCGGAACCAGCGGCGGGCCAGCAGATGCGGTGATTCCAGCACTTCGTCCATCGTCAGCACGGGCGCGCAGGGGATGCGGTTTTCCAGGCACAGTTGCAGGATTTCGCCCTTGTCGTACTCCCTGAACCAGGGCGCGATCAGGCTCTCGGCCTCCTCGGGATACTGGTCGCTCATGGCCCGGCGGTCCCGGTAGCGCGGGTCCTCCGTCCAGCCCGGATTGCCCAGCAGGTTCAGGAACCGCTGGTATTGCTCCAGCTGCGGCGCGTCGATGCACACGTAACCGTCCCGGCAGGGCAGCACGCAGTTGGGGAACAACCCCAGCCGCATCCGGTTGCCCGAGCGCGAGCCGGCGATGCCCCGGTAGATGAACGTGGGCAGGTGATAGCCGGTCAGCAGCGTGGCAATGATTCCAGAGTCCGCAACGTCGATATACTGCCCGGCATCCCCACGCCCATCCGCTTCGGCAACATCGCGCGCCAACAGCGCCACGGTGGCTGCATAAGCCCCGCCCACGCCGGCCAGGAACCCCGCCTGTTGGTCCGGCGTAGTCAACGGCTCCCGGTGCGTGTGTCCCGTGCCGAAGCTCATGCCGCTCAGCGCGTTCACTTGCAGGTCGTAACCCGCGTACTCCTTGTAATCCCCGGTGCGCCCGTAGGGAGAGATCGAAACCGTGATCAGGTGCGGGTGTCGTTCCGCCAACTGCTTGGCAGAAACACCGACCTGCTTCAGTACGCCGTAGGGCTGGTTCTCAACGAAAATATCGGCGGTTTCCAGCAGTCGGTGAAGTTGGCCGATGCCGGCGTCGGTGCCCGTGTCCAGCGTTACGCCGCGTTTGCCCTGATTGGCAAATAGGAACAGGCCGCTGCCCTCGGGATGGAAAACGCCGTCGGGAAACGGGCCACGCCGCCGGGCGCGGTCGCCGTCTGGCGGCTCGACCTTGATGACGTCGGCGCCCAACTCGGCCAGCACTTTGGCGCAGAACGGAGCGGAGACCATCTCGCCCCACTCAACGACGCGAATGCCCTCCAATGGCGCAGAGGGCAACGTTGAAATAGTCGGCGCTGATGTACCCGTATCCGGCAATTATCACCCTGATCGGCAAAGGGCCGGCGATTACGCAACGCCGGCAATAATGGGGTTGCCGCAGTATAGGCTTGGCGGCGGCATACGCGCAAGGCGGCTTGACGAACATAGGCGAATTAGCGTATTATTTCTGGCGACCCCCCCACCCTACTTCGCGGGGTGGGCAGCGAACCGCCCGCTTGGGCGGTTACGCATTTAACGATTTCCTATGCCTGAAGCGTTTGCCTACATTGACGGCTTGAACCTTTACTATGGGGCCTTACGCAATCGTCCAGCTTTGAAGTGGGTAAACCCACACAGGTTGCTGGAACGGCTTTTACCCGGATTGAACGTCGAGCGTATTCGTTACTTTTCGACGTTGGCGATACCGTTGCTCGGTGACCCGGAAAGGCAGCGACGTCAAGCAGTCTATTTCCGCGCCTTGCGCACCATCCCCTCACTGACGATCCACGAAGGTAGGATGGCCATCAGAACCAAAACGGGCATCGTACTGCCAAAATCATCTCCCCCACAGGTCGCCACTCTGGAGGTGTTTGAGGAGAAACGTACGGACGTTAACATTGCGTCGCACCTGCTGTTGGATGCATTTGAAGGCCGTTACGATACGGCCGTCATCGTCTCCAACGACTCCGATCTCACCACGCCCATTGAAATGGTGGTTAATCGACTGGGAAAAAGGGTGATTACAGTCAACCCATACCGGGCCAGTCGCCAGAGCAGCGAATTGTGCCGGGCCGCATCACGCGCCATTCCGGCAATCAACGCCTCAGTTCTGCGGGCCAGCCAGTTCCCTAACACCCTCACCGACACTCGCGGCAGGTTCTCCCGCCCCCGCTTGTGGGTTTGATAGCAGGGTAAAGGCGGGTTTCAAACCCGCCCCTACGACTACGAGTGTGAACGGCGACTACCCAATCGGCCGGCTCGTAACTTCCCGGTCGATCTTACGCGGTATCCACTGGCCGCCGCCGGCCGGCGCGGTCAGCTGGCCGTCCTCCACGGCCACGGTACCCCGCATGATCGTCATCACGGGCCAACCCTCGATCTCAAACCCTTCCCAGATGCTGTAGTCGCTGATGTGGAAGTCGTCCATGGTCAGCCGCTTCTTGATCGACGGGTCAATCAGCGTGATGTCCGCGTCGCTGCCCGGCGCCAACGCGCCCTTGCGCGGGTACAGCCCCATGATGCGCGCGCAGTTGGCCGACGTTACATCCACAAAGCGTTGCAGCGACATCCCGCGCTTGGACACCCCCTCGCTGTAGGTGATGCCCACCCGCGTCTCCGCGCCGTTGTGTCCGCCGGTAACGTCGCGTACCGACTTGCCCTGTATCTTCAGGTTCCAGTCCGTGCAGTATTCGTCCGTCGCCATGGTGTGCAGGCCGCCCCAGGCGATGCCCTTCCACAGCATGGCCGCGTCCTCCGGCGACTTCAGGGACGGGTACGTGTGGTACTTCATCCCGTCCTCTTCCTTGTAGTTGTTGGCGTTGAAGCAGGCGTAGTTGTGCAGCGTCTCGCCGTATGCCGGCACGCCCCGGTTCCGCGCCTCGCCGATGGCGTTGATGCCCTCCCGCGCGCTGACGTGAACGAAATAGACGGGCGATCCCGTCCACTCGGCGACCCGCAGCACCCGCCGGAACGACACGTCCTCCGACTCGTTGCTGTGCACCTGCGGCATGTTCCACCACTCGTTCCGCTCCTCGCGCTGCAGCTTCTCGTACATGTACTGCACCATGTCGTCGTCCTCCGAGTGGACCAGCAGCATGGCGTCGTTGCGCTGGATCACCTCCATCAGGTCGTGCAGGTGGCCCATGCCCACCTTGCGCGGTTCGCCCGACATTTCCGGCGGCCGGATGTTGGTGGTGAAGATCTTGACGCTGGACCAGCCTCCTTCGATGTACTCGTGCAGCGATTCCAGCGTCCGCTGGGGAATCTCGCCCAGCAGCATCAGGTGGTGCGCGTAGTCGGCGTAGGAGTTGCCCCGCCACGAGTTGGTGCGCTCCTGGATAGCCTCGTCGATGGTGTTGCCGGGGTGGTGGATGGCAAAGTCCAGCAGCGTGGTGGTGCCGCCGAACAGCGCGGCGCGACTCACCTGCTCCGGCGGGGCGGTGCGCAGGTTGCCCGGCCCCATGATCGGCGCGTCGATGTGTGCGTGCGGCTCGATGCCGCCCGGCACCACGATCTTGCCCGTGGCGTCGATAACGCGCCCCACGTCGTCCGTCATGGCGTTGGGTGCGGTGATGGCGACGATCTTCTCTCCCTGGATGCAAACGTCCCAGTCGCCCACGCCCCAGGGCGTGACCACCTGGCCGCCGCGAATAATCAAGTCCAGCATAGTTTCGGTCCCTCCGTAATCGGCTCTATCGGTGCAAATCGCGCACACGACGGTCATGCCGGTTGGATGGCCGCAGTATATCGCAAATCCGAAGGCTCAAACGCCGGCAATTGGGTTATGATAAACACAGCGGTGGGAAGAATGCGATGCGCCAGCGGGGGGCATGATGTCCGTGGACTATAAGAAAATCATCACCATCGAGCCGGGCAAGCGCAGCGGTCAACCCTGCATTCGGGGTATGCGCATCACAGTGTACGACGTGCTGGAATACCTCGCCGGCGGCATGTCCGAGGAAGAGGTTCTGGACGACTTTCCGTACTTGACTCACGAGGACATCCTGGCCTGCTACGCCTTTGCTGCGGAACCGAAGCGCCGCATCAAGCATCCTCAAACCCTATGAGGTTGCTGTTCGATCATAATCTGTCTCCCGCTCTCAAGGTGCTGCTAGCGGACATTTGGCCACAGTCGCTCCATGTTTGGGATCTGGACATGGATACCGCAGATGATACCGTGATTTGGGCCTATGCCGAGGAACAGGGCTTGGTGATCGTTACCAAAGATGCCGACTACCGCGACTTGAGCCTGTCCCGCGGACACCCTCCAAAAGTGATTTGGCTACGTCTGGGAAACGGCCCAACGTCCCAAGTGGCGGCGTTGCTCCGCAGTCGTCACAGCGACTTGTTGGCCTTCCATCAAGATAATGCGGTCAGTTTGCTGGAACTTCCCTGACTCCCGGGCGTGAGACCGATTGACCGCCCGTTATCGGATTACAATTACCGATACGAAACAAGACAGCTTCTCGGAGGCTATCCCATGGCATTCAAGCTGGTCATCTGCCCACCCAACTACCAGGAACACTGGCCCGACCTCCTGCGCCAGGAAATCCCCGACATCGACGTGCAACTCTGCCCCACCGTCGGCGAGGCGATGGAGGTGATCGGCGATGCCGACGCCGCTTTCGGCGACATCAGGCCGGAGCTACTCGAACGCGCCCACAACCTGAAGTGGATTGCCTGCCCCCAGGCCGGCCCCCGCGCCGGCTACTACCATGACTCCCTCATCGACAGCGACGTGGTGGTCACCAACACGCGGGAGATCTACAACGACCACATCAGCGCGCACATCATGTCGTTGCTGCTGGCCTTCGCCCGTGGATTGCAGGTGTACATCCCCCAACAGATTCAAGGCGTCTGGCGGCAGGGCTACCAGACCATCTACCTGCCCGAGGCCACCGTCGCGGTCGTTGGCGTCGGCGGCATCGGCGGCGAGACCGCCCGCCTCTGCTCCGAGTTCGGCATGACCGTGCTGGGCGTCGATCCCAGGCTGCCGGAACCCACGCCGGGCGTGGCCGAACTGCACCGGCCCGACGCCCTGCTTGATGTCCTGCCCCGCGCCGATTTCGTCATCGTCACCGTCCCCGAAACCCCTGAAACCCAGGGCATGTTCCGCGCTGAACAGTTCCGCGCCATGAAAAACAGCGCCTTCTTCATCAACATCGGGCGCGGCGCCACCGTCATCCTCGACGACCTCGTTGACGCGCTCAATGCCGGCGAGATAGGCGGTGCCGGCCTCGACGTGTTCCAAATCGAACCGTTGCCGGCCGGACACCCGTTGTGGAGCATGCCCAACGTCCTGATCACGCCCCACGTGGCCGGCAACGGCCCTTACCTCGAACAGCGGCGCACAGAGCTGTTCATCGACAACTGCAAGCGCTTCAACGAAGGCCTACAGCTGCGCAACGTGGTCGACAAGGCCAACTGGTTCTAGTTCGGGAACCACATCACCGACGAGATTTCGCTGAACTCCCGGTCGAACTTGCTCCACGAATTGCCCGCGTCGTCCGACTGGTACAGGTAACCATAACGGCTGCCCGCCAGCAGGAAGTCGGGATTCTGCGGCTGCGAGTTCACCACCCACATCGCCGTGTTCGGCGCCACCGGTAGGTCCAGGCTGTTCCACGTCGCGCCGGCGTCGCCCGACCGCATCACCACGCCGGTGGAACCGGGGGTCGTGTCGCCGAACGTCGTGAAGATGGTCTGCGGGTCGTCGGCCTTCACCTTGATTCCGCGTGGGTAGCCCAGCGGGAAGTTCTGACGCACGTCCAGGTTGCGCCACGTCCCGCCGTCGTCATCGGTCAGGAACACGTCGTCGTTGACCATCACCACCACGCGGTGCGGCGGTCCCTCGGTCACGGTTACGTTGTGGATGTCCAGGTTCGGAATGTCCGCGTGCGGCACGGTTTCCCAGGTGTCGCCGCCGTCGGCGCTGTGGCGCAGGCCGTCAACCTCGATGCCCACCCAAACGCTGTTCCCGTTCGTCGGGTCGATGGCGATGCCGGTGACCCGCGGCACGCCCACGGCCGGGCACTCGGCGGCCACCTCAACGGGGCGCAGTTCCCACGTCGCGCCGCCGTCCTTTGACCGGTAGATCTGGCACGGGTCCGGCGTGCCGGTTCCGGCAAAAGCAACCTGCGGGTTGGACGGGTCGAACGCGATGGCCCACACCGCGGTGCCGTCCATCGCTGTGCTGACGCTCCGCCAGGTGTCGCCGTTGTCGTCGCTGCGGATGATGCCCCGGTCGCAGCCGGCCAGCACGCTGCTCTCCGACCCGGGCACGGGAGTCAGGCAACGCACGACGGCGTCCGAGTGGATGCCCTGGGTGATGCCCACGCGCCGCCAGGACTGGCCGCTGTCGGTGCTGCGCATGACGCCCTGCCCGGCGGTGCCGACCAGGATGGTGATTCCGTCTGCCATGGTAACGCCTCCTTGTGTTGGGGATTCGATACGGATCAGTCGTCGTTGCCGGAAGTGGCTGCCGCTGTCGCCGCAGCAGGCGCCGCGTCCGAACTCGGCTCGGTCGGCAGCTCATTCTCCCATTCAGGCAGTTGGTGCCGGTGCGTCGTGGGCAGGAACATGATGGATATCACCCCGATCAGGCTCATCACGAACGACAGCGCCGCCGTCGCCGCGTACCCGCCGGTCACCGCCAGCAGCAGACTCCCCACCAGCGCGCCGCTCGCCATTCCGGCGCCCGCTCCCATCATCTGGAAACCGTACGACGTGCCGATTGGCGCGTTGCCGTAGTATTGCCGGTTGATGATGGGGAACGCGGACATCTCTCCGCCGAACCCGATGCCGAACAGCACCGCAAACAGGTAGAACATCCAGACCACCGGATGGAACAGGATCCCAAACAGCAGGATCAACACCGGCGCCACCTGGAGGAAGAAACAGACCGCCATCACCCACTTGCTGCCCAGCAGGTCGGCGGCGATCGGCACCCCGAACCTCGTAAACGTACTCACCAGGCTCATCACGGCGGCAGCCCCGCCGCCAATCGCCGATGCTCTCAGCAATGCCGCCGAACGAGCAGAATCGTCGGTGATGCTTGCCCATCCCCCTTCCGGCGCCAGCGAGCTGATGATCATCGCCGGCAGGAAGACGATCACGATGCTGTGTCCGGCGCAGCCCCAGTAGTGAATCCCGATCAGGTTCCAGAACGCCGGCGTCTTGCGTACCTGCCGCAGAAATACGGTGGCGCGCACCTTGGCCGTAGCCCCCGTGGCCGGAGCCTGGCGCGGGGGAGTATTGGCGTCGGCGCCCAACTGGCGCAGCCCGATATCCTCCGGCGTATTGTAGAAGATGCGGATCAGCAGCAGCAGGATGATTCCTCCCACCACGCCGGGGATCCAGAACGCCATCCGGATGCCCAGGATTTCAGGCGTTCCCAGCGGTATCCAGCTCAACAGCGGCGAACTCAGCGCGCCCCAGTTCAGAAACTGCGCGCCGGTGCCCACCGTGAACCACGCCGCAATTCCCAGCATGATCGGAATGGCGATTACGGGACCTAGACCCTGCGATCCCTGCAACAGTCCCATCCCCACGCCCAGGTGTCTGCGGAACCACGACGTTACGGACACCGTCAGCGGCACCTGGAAAATGCCCATCGACGCGCTGAGAATGATGCCGAAGAACAGGATCAGGTGCCAGGGCTGGCTCATTGACCCGGTAAGAATCATCCCTACCAGGTAGAGCGTCGCTCCGATCGTCATGGTCACCCGTGCGCCGTATCGGTCGCCCAGCCAACCCGCCGCCGGACCAAACGCCCCCGAAACCACCCACTGCAAGGAAAAGGCAAGAGTAACCAGCCACACTTGCCATCCGAACTCCACCGCAATCAACGGGATCAGCGCTGGGAATCCCATCCGGAACGACGACGATACCAGTCGCATCACCGACGTAATTGCCACGATCACCCACGCATAGTGGATGCGCTGCCCGGCAAGTGCGAACTCGCTGGGGCGAAGATTAATGGCGGCCATGGTCCACTCTCCCCGAATTGGCCGCAGTATGCGCCCGGCGTTAACGCTATGTCAAGAAAAATCGGGGTGTTACTATCATTAATCGTTATACTACGACTGATTCGATTGTGCGCTACACTACCTACCGATGATCCGCCTCCGCGCGACTGTTTCCAACTGACCGACAGGAGCTTGTCTCGATGGCAAAGCCAATTGGCCCCGACCTGTTTCGCCACCTGACCGGCGTGGCCGACCCTACCGTCATGCCGGACGGCAGCAGGTGCGCCTACGTCCTCTCCTGGATCGACGCGGAAACCTCCGACGGCCGCTCACGCATCTACCAGGTCAAATTGCTCGATGGCGACGACGCCCAGGAACCCCGGCCCTTTACCCGTGGCAACTCCGACACCCATCCCCGCTACTCCCCCAATGGCGCGCTGCTCGCCTTCCTCCGCGCCGATGACTCGCCGGAAACCAAACGCCAGATCTGGCTCATGCCGGCCGACGGCGGTGAAGCCTCCCAGTTGACCACTCTCCCATCCGGTGTGCGCGAATTCGCATGGTCTCCCGATTCGTCCCGGCTCGCGGTGGTCGCCGACGTTGACGCTGACGAAACTGTGTCCAGCGATGATGAACCCAGGGCGAGAGACGTGCGCCGCATCCGCTACCGCCACGACGCCATCGGCTGGCGCGGGGATGCTCACTTCCACCTGTTTCTGGTGGATGCCCGCACCGGCGACGCTACCCAGATCACCGATGGCGACTGGGACGATGCGGCCCCCGCCTGGTCTCCGGATGGCCGCCGCATCGCGTTCATCTCCGGGCGGTCCGGCTCCCGCGACGTCACCGCCGCCAACGAAGTGTACGTCCTGGAGATCGACCCGGCGGACGACGCCTTGCCGGAACCGGACCTGTGGTCGCACGGCCTTACCGACGCCGCGGCGGTGGCCTGGTCGCCCGACGGCAACCGCCTGCTCGCCGCCGGCGGCGAAGGCGAAGGGTTGATGGTGCTGTGGCAGCCGTACCTGTACATCCTTGCGGAAAACGAACCGCCCCGTCGCTTGACCGACGACGCCATCCGGCCCTGCCTCGGCTACCCCGGCATCTTTCCGCCGTTCGAACTGCGCTGGACGCGGGGCAAAGCCGGCGACAACGACCGGATCGTGCTTCTGGCCGATGCCTCCGGGGAGACCCGGCTATACGCATTGGACGTTCCTGACAACCAGGAAACAACGCAACCCGTGCCGCTCACCGATGGGGGCGAATTGCTGTCCGGCATCGCCATGGACTCGTCGGCGGAGCGCGTCGCTCTCGTCGCTTCCAGCCCAACCGCGCCGTCCGACCTGCATCTGGTCAACTTGGCCGAATCCCACCGCCGGCGGCTCACGGCCCATAACGACGCCTGGGTTGCCGACCACCGGACGGCTCCCATGGAAAAGTTCACCATCGAAACCGCCGACTATGACGTCGAATGTCGCCTCTACCACCCGCCTGACTTCGATCCTGGCGTGAAATATCCACTGGTGCTGGAAATCCACGGCGGCCCCAATGGCGCGTTCTACGATTCATTCGTCCCTTGGCACCAGGTCCTGGCCGGCGCCGGCTACCTGACCCTCGCGGTGAACCCGCGCGGTTCCTCCACCTACGGCGAGGAGTTCGTCAACGCCGTCCTCGGCGATTGGGGCGGGGACGACTACCGCGACCTGATGGCCGCCGTTGACGCCGTGTGCCAGCGCGACTACGTGGACACGGACCGCCTGGGCATCCACGGCTACAGCTACGGCGGGTACATGACTACCTGGGCCATCGGCCACACCGACCGCTTCCGCGCGGCCGTCGCCGGCGCCCCCTGCATCGACCTGTGGAGCATGTACGGCACCTCCGACATCGCCACCAGCTTTGGCGAAACCCAGTGGGCCAACCGTCTGGCCGGCGGCATGTCCATCAGCCGCCCCCTGGTCAACGAACTGGCTGAGGGCGTGGACAGCATGGCCTACCGCCTGCTGCAGCGTTCGCCCATCACCTTCGCCCCCCGCGTGGAAACGCCGGTCCTGCTGCTGCACGGCGAGGCCGACGCCCGCTGCCCCATCGGGCAGAGCGAACAGTACTTCCAGGTGATGAAACGCCTCGGCAAAGAGGTCGAGATGGTCCGGTTCCCTGGCTGCTCTCACGGCTTCCTCCGCACCGGACACGTCGCCCTGCGCCAGGCCTACCTCGAACGGATGCTGGCCTGGTTCAACCGCTGGCTGTAGCGGTTATATTCCGGCTGGCGATACCGGTTTTACACAACCTGCCCGCTGCTGTACGATGCTGTCAACTGCATCTTTACGGCACAGCGAATATGGTACGTTCGCACGGCGCAGAGGCTTCAATGACTACGACCGACCCCATCGCATACCACGCCGAACGAAGCTGGCATTTCCTGAATCTCGTGGATAGCGAACTGGCGAACGGCGAGTTGGAAGAAGCCAGCAACAAAGTATGGGGCGCGGCCGCCCACGCGATCAAAGCCGTTGCGGAGAAAAAGGGCTGGCAACACGGCTCCCATGCCATGCTGGAAGAGACCATACTGCGCCTGATTGATGACGAAAACGCTCCCCCGCGTTTGCTCAATTATTACCGGAGCGCAAACTGGTTCCACACCCGGTTTTACAGCGGCCCGCCGCGTCGCGAGCAAATCCTCGACGGCAAGCGAGAAATAGCCGAGTTCATCGAGCTCTTGGAAACCCTCTAACCTGACCACAGCACGAAATAAAGACCTCCCTTACAGGGCGGAAAGAGGATAAGCCATGAATTCACAGCAATTGGCAGAGGAGTTAAGCCGGATGTACAACACCGCGCTGCGAGGCGGACAGGTGGCTATGATCCACCTATTCGGCATCAAATACGCCAATGAATTGCGCGGAGTAGGCTTATCTGATCTTGCTGAACAAGCCGGTATTTCCCGAACTTACGGGACGGAAATCAACAAGGGTCGGAATCTGGCCAAGTACGTAGATTTGAAACCGCAGGTGATTAACCATGCCCGCCGCAGATTTCTCTCATGAGCAGATCAAAATGCTCGCCGATCTGGTCGGCATCCCCATCGACGACGCCGAACTACCCGAAGTCGCCAACCGTTTCGCCAGCCTGATGCAGGAACTGGACCGCCTCCGCGACCTGGATCTGGAAGGCATCGAACCCGTCTCAATCTTCCCCGATACCGATGAATGAAGCACCGCCACTTACGTCATTGCCCAAATTTCAGGCAAGCTGATGCCCCTGAACTACGCCGTCATCCCCGCGTTCTTGGCTGATGCTAGGCAGTTATTGGCAGCCCTGGAGGCACGCAATGATTGAAGTGAAGCCGGAACAACTGGACGAAATACGGCGCATACTCAGCGAATATGCGCCGGACTGCGAAGCACGGGCTTTCGGCTCGCGAGTGAAGGGGAAAATCAAGCCGTGGTCCGACCTGGACCTGGCCTTGGTTGGGGAAGGCCCGCTGGGATTCGTGAGAAAGGGGCGAATTATTGAGGCATTTCAGGAATCTACGCTGCCTTTCCGCGTTGACGTCCTGGACTGGCACGAAGTGTCGCCGTCATTTCAGGCTATCATCGCGCAAGAGTACGCCGTTATCCAAACCGGCGATACCATCGGAGCTTCCCAATGACCACATCCGCCGACCCCAACGACATCGTCTTCCTCTCCGCATCCGCCACCTCCGCCGCCATCCGCGCCGGCGATTTCACCGCCACCGATGCCGTCAACGCCTACCTGAGCCGAATCGACGCCATCGACGCCGACATCAAGGCTTACATAACCGTCACGCGGGAAGAGGCCCTGGGCGCCGCCTCCGACATCGACGACGCCCTGCGTCGTGGCGACGACAACCTCATCAACGCCCCGCTGTTCGGCGCGCCCGTGGCCATCAAGGACCAGTTCAACACCGCCGGCATCCTCACCAGCAACGGCTCTCGCGCCTACGCCGAAAACGTCCCATCCGACGATTCCACCGTGGTCTCCCGCCTCAAAGCGGCAGGCGCCATCCTGCTGGGCAAGCTCAACCTCAGCGAGTTGGCCATGGGCGGCACCGCCGACCCGCCCTACGGCACGCCAAACAATCCCTGGCGCTTCGGCCACACCCCCGGCGAGTCCAGCAGCGGTTCCGGCGCGGCCCTGGCCGCCCACCTCTGCGCCGCCTCCGTCGGCGAGGACACCGGCGGCAGCGGACGCGGCCCCGCCTCCTACTGCAACGCCGTCGGACTGCGCCCCACCTTCACCCGCATCAGCCGCCACGGTATCACCCCCATGTGCTGGTTCATGGACGCCGCGTCGCCCATGACCAAGACCGTTGAGGACTGCGCCCTCGTCCTGGGGGCCGTCGCCGGCTACGACCCTCTCGACCCCACCACCAGCCGCCGCCCCGTGCCCGACTACTACGGGATGCTCGACGGTGATATTCGCGGTATGCGCATCGGCCGCATGACCGAGCTATGCGATGCCCCCGATATGCACCCCGACGTGCGCCGCGCCGTTGACGACGCGCTGGAAACGCTGTCCGGCCTGGGCGCGGAGGTCACCGACGTATCCCTGCCCCTGACCGAAATCGCCGGCGCCATCTTCGTGGGCATTGCCGACACCGAGGGAGCCGGCGCCCGCGACGACCTGATGCGCCGCGCCCCCGAACTGCTCGACCGCGCTTCCCGCACTCGCCTCCAGTCCGCCGCCCTGGTGCCGGCCAAGGTGGAGAACCGCGCGATGAAAGCCCGCGTCCTGCTCCGCCGCCAGTTTGAAGAAGCATTCCGCCAGGTTGACGTGCTGGTCTGCCCCACGGCCCCTTATCCCGCGCCGCGCCACGACGCCCTCACCGCGCCCTTCGAGTCTGCCGACGACGTGCGCCAGCGCTTCTTCTTCCGCCGCTCCTACACCGGATGCTACCCGCTGGCCGGAATGCCGGCCGTATCCATCCCCGGCGGCTTCACCGACGACGGCCTGCCCATCGGCCTTCAACTGGGCGGCGGCCCCTTCGCCGAGGCCACCATCCTCCGCGCCGCCTACGCCTACCAGCAGGCCACCGACTGGCACACCCGCCGCGCCCCGGTGTAACGGCCCGCACCGTGTTCACCATCCGCAACTACGCCGAGGACGACCTCCCGGCGCTGCTTGAATTTGTCGTCCCCCTGCGTCAGAACGACGGCGAGGCCAATCCGGACGCCGCCGTCCACCGCAGCGTATTCACGGACATCATGCGGCTGCCGGGCCGCGATCAGGAACAGGACTGCCTCCTCCTGTTCGAGGACGCGAGCGACGGCAGTACCACGATCCGAGGATTCTGCTTGGTGTTCCCGGAACCGTCCGGCAACGATTCTCCCGGCGGGCGATGTGTACTGAACATCCACGTGGCTCCGGGAGACGAGTACGAAACGGGCTGGCGAGCTTTGGTGCAAGCGGGTCTCCGGCGCACCCGGGAAACCGGTGCGGCGGTGGCCCATATCGCGTTGTGGCCACCCTACGACCGGGCCCAAGCATTGGCAGCGGATGGATTCGCGGCGGCGCGAGTCTATTGGAATATGACCTGGGAAAACCAGGTTATCCCCGATGTTGAAATGCCCGACGCCTACCGGGTGAGGTCTTTCACCGAACATGACGTCGCCGTGCTGACCGCCACGCACAACTCCGCATTCGCCGGAACCTGGTGGTTCGCCCCGTACACCGAGCGGCAAACGGCCCATCGCGTCGGGATGGCCAACACCTCGCATGATGGCATCAAGCTCCTTTTCCGCGATGAACAACTCGCCGGTTACTGTTGGACGCTCCTGATGTCGGATGGTCAACGTCAGCAGGGCGTAATCGGTTCCATCGGGCTGGCGCCGGAGTTTCGAGGCGCCGGCATCAGCAAGGTGATCCTCGCCGCGGGGATGCGCTACTTGCGCTCGGCCGGCGCAGACTACGTCCGGCTGGAAGTGGACGGCGACAACGCGCCGGCAATCCGACTGTATCACTCCATGGGCTTTCAAAAAGCCGGCGAACTCCATTGGTACGAACACGGATTTGAAGCGGACGTCGCATCCGGCGCGCGAGGGTAACCGCTATCTCGCAACCGCCCCGTGCGTCTTCACCCACAGCGTCTCGCCGTCGCTGATGTACTCCACCGTCCCGTCCCGGGCGGTCAGAAACACGCGCTCGGCCCCCGCTGCCGATTCCAACCGCCGCATCACATCGCCGTGCGGATGGCCGTATCGGTTGTCCCGTCCCGCCGATATGACCGCGCTCCGGGGATTCACCAATTCCAGGAAAGACTGCGTCGTCGAAGTCCGGCTCCCGTGATGGCCGACCTTGAGCACGTCGGCCCGCAGTTTGTCCCTGGCGACCCCAGCCAGATACCTCTCCGCGTCCACCTCAATGTCGCCCGTCAGCAGAAACGACACTTCCCCATAGTCCAGCCGCAGCACCATGCTGCCGTTGTTGGCGTTCTTTTCGACTCCCGCCGGCAACGCGCCGGACGGCGGGTGAAGCGTTTCCAATGTTACGTTCCGTCCCAGTTGAATACGATGGCCCGCGTGTAAAACCGCCGTCGGATGCTCCCGATCCCTCAACACTGCCTCCCACTGCGGACGCAAAGCGGACCCTTGCGGCGCACCCACACCCTGCAACACGACGCCGGCCCGGTATCTATCCAGCACCCCTAGCAGCCCTCCCACGTGGTCGCTGTCCAGGTGCGTTGCCGCCACCACGTCCAGCGAGCGATCCCCCGGCGGCATCAGCGACGCCACTGCCGCCAGCGTGGTCTCGGCGTCGGGGCCGCCGTCCACCAGCATTTGCTGTCCCTCCGGCGTAACTATCAGGATTGCGTCCCCCTGTCCCACGTCCAGCGCGTACACGTGCAGCAGTCCGTCGGATTTGGCGCTTGCGAACTGGCCGAACAGCAGCAGAGCCGCCATAGCCGCTACTGGAACCGCGCCGGCCAGGAAAGCCGGCAACCCGGCTGGTCGCCAACGCGGACGCCTCCGCAGGCCGGCAACGGCGCGGCGCGTCCGCCCCGACGACGCCAGCACCGCCAGCAGCCCGGTCATCCCCAACCAGCCCGCTGCTATGGGAATCGTCAGCCACGGCGCCGGCAGCAGTATCGGCGGCATCGCGTCCGCCACCCGGATCAGCCACGCCAACGGCGCCCACGCCAGCGTACCCAGGCCCGATGCCAACGCCGGCGCGAACAGCCCCACTACGGACGTAGCCGCCGCGCCCAACAGCGCGCCCGCCATCGCCGGCATAGCCAGCACAGTGGCCGGTACGCTCATCAGGGGAATTTCACCAAAATGCCAGGCCACCAGCGGCAGCGTCGCCAGGGTGGTTGTGGTCGAGATCACCACCGACGCAATCAGCAGCGACAACCCGTAACCTCCCGAGCGTGCTGTCCCGGACTGCGAACCGGACAACGGGGCGGACACGGCAGCCGTCAGAGCCGCTATCAAGGGCAACCCCAGGATCACTCCGGCCATAGCGGTAAAGCTGAGTTGGAACGACAGGCTGCTGAACAAGTGCGGGTCGATCAACAGCATCGCCGCGCCGGCCAGCAACAGCGCCGTCAGTCCGCGCATCCCGCGCCCCAGCAGCCCTTGGACCAGGAACAGGCTGCCCATGATCGCTGCCCGCACCACCGGCGGGTCCAGACCGGAGAGAATGGCGTAACCCCATACCACCAGTCCTGCGGTTGCGATGGCCCAAAAATTGCTGCGTCCGGCCAACGCCGAGCCTGCCGCCAGCGTCAACGCCATCACGACGCCCACGTGCAAGCCTGAAATCGCCAGCAGGTGCGACATCCCCGCCGTGCGGAAGGATTCCTTGACCGGCCGCGGCAGTTCCGACCGGATGCCCAACAGCAATGCCTGCGCCAAACCCGCCTGCGGTTCCGGTATGGAACGTTGTAAAGCCGCCGCCAGCCCAGTCCTGGCACGATGCAATATGGCCGCCAGCCTGGCCCCACCGCCCGTTGCCACCAACTCGGCGTCCCGCGCCCACATCACGCCGGCGATGCCCTGCGATTCCAGCCACGCCGCGTAGTCAAAATCGCCGATTGGTTCCGGCCGCTCCACGCTCCCGGACACCCGCAGCGTGTCGCCGTAGCGCAAAAATGGCCGGCTCCGCTGCGCCGCGAGGTCATCCGGCGGCAACGTGTACACCAGCAGGTTGGCGCCCATCGGAAGGCTGCCGGCGCCGCCGTCAGCGTCCGACACTACCCGGCCCCGGAAGCGGTACCTGCTGCCCGACGTTTCCGGCGCGTCGTCTATCACCACGCTGGCGGTGATGTTCGACCCCGTGAGCACGGTGGGCAGCGCCGGCTCGCCGGCGGATTCGGCCCGCCAAACCCCGAAGACCAACGCCGCCGCCAGCAGCATCGACCCCGCCGGCAATCCGAACAACCTGAGCGCGAGCGCGAATCCCAGCGCTGCCAACGCAAGCAGCAGCAGCGGCAACGCCGAGGTTTGCGGCCAGCCGAACCACACGCCAACCCCAACGCCGGCGACCAGGCCGGCCAGGATCAGATCGGGTATCAGCCGCATACCCGTTACAACAAAATCCTGTCCATCCCGTCCATCGTTGTCAGTTACCGGCTGTTCACGGTAATCATGTCCACCACCCGCCCGTAGATGCCGTCGCCGATGCCCGACACGGCGGTTATGCCGTCCGTGGTAACGAACGGCCCCGCCTGCTCCCGGTGGTCCACGATGGACCGCGCCCGAACCTCACCGATGCCGGGCAGCGTCTCCAGGCATTCGGCGCTGGCCACGTTGATGTCAAGCGGAACGACGCAGGCGGCAGCGGACGGAACTTCGCTTGCCCCGGACCCGCCGGCATCCGGGACCGTGCCAACCGCGCTATCCTCGCTTGCCCCTTTGGCCGGTATCCGGTAGTGTACGGCGTCCGCTACGTAGGCCGCCAGGTTGACGCGGTTCAGGTCGGCGTTCTCGGTGGCGCCGCCGGCCAGATTTAAAACGTCATCCAGCCGCTGCCCGTCAGGTACAGTGTAAACTCCCGGCTTGACGACCTCACCGGTGATGTACACGGCTATATCCGGTATATCCGGCGCTGCCGGCGTATCGTCAGGCCGCGCGCCTTGCGCCGGCGTCGTGGGCAACTCGGCGCTGCTCTCTGCCGAAGCCGGCGCGGGCGAGATGATTCGCACCTCGCCGTCGGCTTGCGGGCCGCCGTCGTCGTTTCCCGTCAGCATCCACGCGGCCACGCCAAGTATCATGATGGCGGCCACGGCGGACACCATGGTTGCCAGGAATTTCCTGGAGCCTGCTGCTATCAAGGTCATCACCTCTGTATTCTGCACTTTATGTTATGTCGCCATTGTAATTCGATGCGAACATGCCTGCAATCCGTTTCATCTGCTACAATCCCGCCAACTCACCCGCTCATCCTGAGCTGCCGTAGCTTCGCCTATGGTGAATCGAAGGACCCCATAAGGAGAACCCCAACATGTCCTGGCGTTTCAGCCTCCTCAACCGCTTTGAAGACCCGCCCGGCGGCATCACCGAAGGCCCTGCCTGGAACGGCGAGGTCGTCCTGTTCACCCACATCCATGCCAGCCGCATCTACGCCTACAACCCCAAGTCCGGCGAGTTCTCGGTGTTCCGCGAAAACACCAACCGCACCAACGGCCTCGCTTTTGACGCCGATGGCCGCCTCTTCGGATGCTGCCAGAATGGCCGCGCCATCGTCCGTTTCGACCCGGACGGCAGCACGGTCACCATCGCCGACAACCTGGACGGCGTCCCCCTGAACACCCCCAACGACCTGGCCATCGACCGCCAGGGCCGCATCTGGTTCACCAACCCCTGGAACGCCGGCAACATCGACCCCCACGAGGTCGAGCAGCTTGACCACCGCTCCATCCTCTGCGCCGTGCCCCAGGCCGACGGCTCCTACCACACCGTCCGCTCCACCTATGACACCACCATGCCCAACGGCATCCTGGTATCCCCCGACGGCAACACCCTGTACGTCGCCGAGAGCAACAGCGACGAAATCGACATCGACCGCGAGCTGCGCGCCTATCCCATCACCGGCGACGGCACCGTGGGCCCCTACAAGACCCTGCACACCTTCGGCCGCGACGCCAACGCCGTGCATCGTGGCATCGACGGCATGTGCCTGGACGCCGACGGCAACATCGTCGCCACCGCCGGCTGGCCCAGCGGCGGCCCCGGCCCCATGCTCTACGTGTTCTCGCCCACCGGCCGCGTCATCGCAACCCATCCCGTGGCGGCAACCCGACCCACCAACGTCTGCTTCGGCGGCGCCGACAATACCGACGTGTTCGTCACCTCCACCGACGGCCACTTCTTCCACGCCAAAACCGACACCGTCGGCTGGGCCATCTACCCGTAGGTTTCCGGGATGCCCCGATGGCGACGCTCACCGAATTGCTGGAACAGGAAGCCCGAAAACGCGGCCTGATCGCCTCCGACGAGACGGTCACCGCCGAATCGGCCTTCGCGCTGGTACGGGATATGCCCTACCAGCGCGCCAGCACTCGCCGGCCCGAATCCATCATCGAGGAATGGCGCGGCACCTGTTCGGGCAAGCACTACGCGCTGGACCGGATTTTCCGCGAAATGGGCATGGACTCCCGCGTCATCATGTGTACCCACCGGTTCACGCCGGACAATACCGCTCACTTCCCGGCCGACCTGCGCGCTCTGGTCGCTCGGCAACCCGTCCCCGATGTGCATACCTACGTCCGCCTGGAATCCCCTCAGGGCTGGATGACGGTCGATGCCACCTGGCCCGGCAGCGCGGGACCCTTGGGCATGCCGGTGAATGGCGTGTTCCAGCCCGGCGCGGACATGGCCATCGCCTGCGACGTCATTGACGCGTTTGAAGTCCCTGCCGGACGTGATCCGCAGGATTTCAAGGAGCAGTTGATCTCGGAGTTCTGCGGCGAGTCCGGCCAGGCGCGCGACGATTTCATCGAAGGCATGAGCCGGTGGCTGAGCGAGGCCACGCAAGCATAGCGACAGCGCAATCTCAGGCGGTTCCATCATGCAGCACAGACGGTTGAGCAACTACGGCATCGGGCGCGAACAACTCCGCCAGGGCGGCGGTCGCGGCAACGGCAACGACCACTTCGACGAACTGGTGGGCAGCACCGAGTTCTACGTCTATCAGACCCCCGGCCGCCGCGTTAAGGGATTCGACAGCCTGAAGCTCTACGCCGAGGCCGAGGGCTGCGAACTGCTCTACACCGCCGAAGCGCCGCCCGAACTGGCCGACCACGAAACCCTGCGCATCACCAACCCGGGAGGCCCGGGCCGCTCCGCCGGGCCGATACCCGACGCCGTGCTCAAGCGCGCCCACTCCTGGGCCCACCGCAACAACTTCCTGCACAGCTTCTTCAAGCCCATGTACCGGTGACGACAATTCCCACCCCGGCGGAACGCGCCATCCGCCGCCGCATCGCCCGCCACGGCCCCATCACCTTCGCCGACTTCATGGCCGCCGCTCTCTACGGCCCGGGCGGCTACTACACCCGTCCCGCCGCCGGCGCCGATTACTACACCGGCCCTCAGATCCATCCCGCCTTCGGCGCGCTGCTGGCCGTCCAGTTGTTCCACCTCTGGACGCTGCTGGAGCGTCCCGACCCGTTCAACGTCCTGGAACCCGGCGGGGGCGACGGCCTGCTCTGCCGCGATGTCCTTACCGCCGCTCGCCACCTGCCCGACGGCTTCGTCGATGCCATCCGGTACACCGTCCTCGACCGGCGACCCGCAACCGGCTGGGAACACGGTTTCCCCAACGCTGACCGAGTCGTCGGAGACGCTCTTGCGCCCGGTCAAGCATCCGCCCTGCCTCCGTTCCACTGCGTCCTCTCCAACGAACTGCTCGATGCCCTGCCCGTCCACCGGGTACGCATGGATGGCGGACACTCGCGCGAACTCTACGTCGGCATCGAGTCCGACGTCGCCGACGGTTATGAGGGCGCGCTGGTCGAGCAGCCGGCCGAACCTTCAACCCCGGATCTGGAATCTCGTCTCTCGGATTTGGGCATCACCCTGTCCGAGGGCCAAACCGCCGAAATCTGCCTGCTCCTGGACGCCTGGGCCGCTGCCACCGCCGCGCTGCTCGACACCGGCTTTGTCCTCACCATCGACTACGGGCGCGCCGCCGCCGACCTCTACGACCCCGCGCTGCGACCCCACGGAACCCTCGTGACCTACCGCGCCCATCGCCAGACCGACGCGCCGCTGCACGACGTGGGACGTCAGGACATCACGGCCCAGGTCGATTTCACCTCCGTCCAGCGAGCGAGCGAAGCCGCCGGACTGTCCACCGTCGGCAACGTCCCCCAGGGCTGGTTCCTCCAACGCCTCGGCCTCCAGACCGTCCGACGCAACGCGGCCCCGCTTGACGCCGGCGGAAGCGGCTGGATTACCCTCCCCGTCGGACCCGACGGCCTCCCTCCCGAAACCCTGCCCGATGCGCTCCAACCGGAACCCGATGACAGCCGCGTCTGGCGTACCAACTTGACCCACCTGGCCCAACCCGGCGGCCTCGGCGACTTTCGCGTCCTGCTCCAGGCCAAAGGACTCGCCCCCGAACGCGCCGCCGCCGCCCTGTCGTGGCTCGATGGTGAACCCGCCAAACATGACTACACCCCGTCGTCCCTCGCCGCCCTGATCCCGCCGCACACGCTGGCCCTCGGCCCCGAACGCATCCGACTCGCCGGGAATCCACAGCCACAGTAGTATAATCGCCCCCAAAGCCAGCTTTCCTTCACCGCACCAGCCATCAGGAAATCCCTATGCCCGGCCCTCTGCACGGCATCAACGTCGTGGAGTTCTCCACGATGATCGCCACACCCACCGCCGGTATGCTCCTGGCCGACATGGGCGCCAGCGTCATCAAGGTCGAACCCCCCTGGGGCGACCTCTGGCGCTACGCCCAGGCCGTCCTGCCCACCGACGGCCGCCCCTTCATGGCCTACAACCGTGGCAAACGCTCCATGACCCTGGACCTCACCAGGCCCGAAGCCGCCGACGTGGTGCGCCGCCTCACCGAGCAGGCCGACGTCATCCTTGCCAACAACCGTCCCGACGTCGCCGGACGCCTAGGCATCGACTACGAGACCCTGTCCGCCATTAACCCGGCCATCATCTACTGCGAAGGTTCCGCCTTCGGCCACGAGGGTCCCGACGCCTACCGTCCCGGCTACGACATCATCATCCAGGCCATGTCCGGCATCGCCACCGCCGAGGGCAAGGTCGTCAACGGAGTGCCCGAGCAGATCGTCGCCAGCCCCCTCGTCGATTCCGCCTGCGGTCTCGCCCAGGCCTGGGCCGTCTGCGGCGCGCTGTTCGCCAAAGAGCGCAACGGCGGTAAAGGCCAGAAGCTCGAAGCCTCCCTGCTTGGCGCCAGCCTGCTCATGCTCGGCATGCGTTTCGTCCGCATCGACTCCCTTGACCTGGGACCCCACCGGGAGGTCCGCGAATCCGTGGACGCCATGCGCTCCGCCGGCACACCCTATCCCGACTTGCTGGAGGTCTATCAGGCCCAGCACTTCCAGTCCCCCGGCAACATCTACTACCGCTTCTTCCAGACCGCCGACGGTATGCTGGTGGTCGGTTGCCTCAACGCCGCCCTGCGCCTCAAGCTGCTGGACGTTATCGGCCTCCACGACATCCGATTCGACGAGGGCTACGACCAGCACTCTCAGGAAGCCGCCGACTTCGGCGCCCAACTGATGACCGACGCCGAAGCGATATTCCGCGCCAAAACCAACAACGAATGGCTGGCCCTGCTGGACGCTGCCGGCGTCCCGGCCGGCCCGGTGCGCTTCGTCGAGGAACTGTTCGACCACCCCCAGGTGGAGGCCAACAACTTCGCCGTGGACGTGAACCACCGGGACCTCGGCAACGTCCGCATGGCCGGCCCCCTGGTCTCCTTCAGCGACACCCCCCTCCAAGCCGGCGATCTCCCCGCCCTCGGCGAACACACCGACACCGTCCTCACCGAACTGGGCTATCCCCCCGACGTAGTCACCCAATGGCGCGAATCCGACGTAATTCTGTGACATAAAAGTCCGACCGCCGCCGTTCCGGAGCAAGCATCCGATGACCACGCCCGCCTATCCCAACCTCACCGTGTACGGCGCCCTCTGGTGCCCCGACTGCCGCCGCTCCAAGCAGTTCCTCGCCGAGCATCGCATCCCCTACCATTGGATCGACATCGAGCAGGAACCGGACGCCCAGGAAACCGTCCGCCGGCTCAACGACGGTCGCCAGATTATCCCCACCATCGTATTCGACGACGGCGGCCTCGTCCTGGCCGAGCCCAGCAACGCCGAGCTTGCCGCCCGCCTTGGCATCAACCCCCAGGCCAGCCGCACCCACTACGACCTCATCATCGTCGGCGCCGGCCCCGCCGGTCTCACCGCCGCCATCTACGCCGCCCGCGAGGGCATAGACACCCTCGTCATCGAGCGCGGCGGCGTGGGCGGACAGGCCGGCTCCACCGAGCGCATCGACAACTACCCCGGCTTCGCCCAGGGCATCGCCGGCGCCGACCTCGCCGACCGTATGCGTGAGCAGGCCGAACGCTTCGGCGTGGAACTCCTGGTAGCCCAGACCGTCGCGTCCATAGCCACCTCTCTCCCCGAGGGAAACGAGTCGGGCGTGCGCGCCGTCTCCCACACTGTTGCCACCGAATCCGGCCAGCAGTACCGCGCCCCGGCCCTGCTGCTCACCCCGGGCACCCGCTACCGCCGGCTCAACGTCCCCGGCGAGGACGATTTCATCGGCGCCGGCGTCCACTTCTGTGCCACCTGCGACGGCCCTTTCTACCGCGACCGGGACACCCTGGTGGTTGGCGGCGGCAACAGCGGCATCGAGGAGGGCCTGTTCCTCACCCGCTTCGCATCCCATGTAACCGTCCTCGAAGTCGGCGACCGTCTGCGCGCCAGCCAGGTCCTACAAGACAAGGCCGCCGCCCACCCTCAAATGGACGTCCGCCTCAACACCACCGTCCGCGAGTTTCGCGGCAACGGCAAGCTGGAGTCCGTCCTCGTCGAGGACCTCAAAACCGGCCATCAGGAGGAACTCCACCCCGCCGGCGTCTTCGTGTTCATCGGCCTGGACCCCAACACCGCCTTCCTCTCCGACGTGGTGCAACTCGATCAGCGCGGGTTCATCGTAACCGGCGCCGGCCCGAACTCGTCCATGATGGAAACCAGCCGCCACGGCATATTCGCCGCCGGCGACGCCCGCGCCGGCAGCACCAAGCAGGTGGCCTCCGCTGTGGGCGAGGGCGCCGCCGCTCTCATCGGCATCCGTGCCCACATGGAGGACGAAATCCGCAACCGCGGCTACTCGGGCGACTGAGACAAGCAAAAAGGCCGGGGTTATCTCCCCGGCCCATGCCATTCGGCAAGTTCCACTATGCTGTCCCGGCTCAGTTATCCCTGCGGCGTAAAGCTGTAGTAACGCACCCCCGCCATCGGAATCCCGTAGCCGAACCTCATCTGCGTTGCGTCGGCCGCTCGCTCCGTATCGGGCTCCAGGGCCCGGGAGCCGAAATCGCTCAGCGTATCCGCCAGGTCCTGTTCCACCCGCTCCGCAAGCAGGCCGCCCTGGTGGTCGCGCTCCGCAACGTCGCTGCGTTCAATGTTGCTGCGTTCAAAGTTGCCCCGTTCATTAATGGTAATCATCGCCATTCCTCCATATTTGCTATCGTTGGTGCATCAGACTTGATACGCTCTATATCATAGATGATGATGGCGATTTAGTCAAGAGCAAGGGGCGACCAACCTGGCCGCCCCTGTGGGAACCGCGCCGCCCTCCTGTAGCGCTAGCGCTCCGGCACGTACGTGTAGTAACGCACCCCCGCCATCGGTATCCCGTACGCCAGGCTCGGCGGCGGAATGTGCCGGACCCGCTCCGGCGCGGCGTCTTCCATCCGTGCCCCGAACTCGGTCAGCACGTTGCTCATGTCCTCCTCCACCCATTCGCTAAGCAACCCGGATCGTCGGTCAATCTGTTCTTGGATCAGTCGTTCGTTGACAGTAACCATCGTTGCTTTCCTCCCTATGTTGATTCACCGAATCATCATCGATTGCGATTTTCATTATCGTAAATGCCAATGCACCCCCTGTCAACCCCCTCCCCCAAAACAGACTACGCTTGGGCCAATAGGGAGCAGGGATGAGGAGTGGCGCAACAATCCGTTACGGGAAGTTGCGGTAGATTTGGCTGCGGTGCAGGAAGCGGCGCAGGATGATAGTGTCGCCGTCCTGCGTGATGCCCAGGCGGTGCTCGCCGATTCTGATGCGGTAGTGCCGACCTTCGCCCCGCAGTCGTCTGACTCCCCTGACCTCGGTGAGGCTGGAGGCCGCCTTGAGTTCTGCGATTATCCGCTCGATGCTTTGGGCCAGGGTCGGGTTGCGCAGCCGTTGGAGGTCGCGGTTGAATCGGGCGTGATACCTAAGCTCCATGCGTGTCCCGCAGGGCCCGCAGGGTTGCCATTACTTCGGCTTCGCTGACGAATTCGTTGGGGTCGTCGATGCTGACCTCGAGCATGGCCTGGAGCAGGCCGGCGTCTTCTGCCTCGTCGATGTCGGACGGCGACGGGTCCGGCCCGGGGTCGTCCAGGGTCTGGATATTCAGCTCGACCAGGACGCCTTCGGGCAGGTCCAGCGGCTCCAGCGGGGTGAGCACGCCGTCGGTGAATCGGGCATTTACGGTCCTGGTGGCCATGGTGGTCGCTCCTGATGTCGGGCGTCGCTTTGCCGGCATTTTAGCACGCGGCTCACGTTGGCTGGGACGGGCGTCGAGGAGGGCCGTGGAGTAGCAGACAGAGACCGCCACGAGGGCGGTCTCGACCCTACCGGCGAAACGATAGGGGTGGTTCATAAAGCATACTACCATCAA
>JAJDWF010000091.1 GCA_022825745.1 Dehalococcoidia bacterium
CCGAAATGTGCGGCGACCTGACCCAGTGCAAGACCGGGGGTTGCGCCAAACGGGCCGCGTTGCGGGCGGCGGAGGCAGTCAGTTGAGTCTCCTCGTCCTGGGACTGGACCACCGTACCGCCCCGGTGGATCTGCGGGAGCGGCTGAGCGTTGAGCGCGATCATCTGCCCGACGCGCTCCGGCAACTGTCCGAATACGTGCCCCAATCGGCGATCCTTTCCACGTGCAACCGCACCGAGGTGTACGTGTACGACCCCGACGACATTGGCCTGGTGGGCCGCGTCGGCGACTTTATGATCGGCTACTCCGGCGTGCCCGGCCCCGAACTGGAACGCCACGTGTACCAGTTGTGGGAGACCGACTGCGTCTCCCACCTGTTCCGAGTGGCGGGCGGCCTGGAGTCCATGATTGTCGGCGAGCGGCAGATTCTCGGGCAGGTACGCGCGGCTTTCAGCGCGGCCAGCCAGGGGGGCTACACCAAAAGCCCGCTTACCCGCGTGTTCCACTCCGCGCTGCGGGCCGGCCGGCGTGTACACCGCGAGACCAGCATCGGCCAACACTCCCGGTCGGTGAGCCGGGCGGCGGTCCAACTGGCCCGGGGCATGTTTGAACGGCTGGATGACCGCCGCGCCCTGGTTATCGGCGCCGGCGACGCCGGCCGCATGGTGGCGCGCGCGCTGGCCGACGCCGGCGTCAGGCAGATTACCGTCACCAACCGCACGCAGTGGCGGGCTGAGGAACTGGCCCGGGACCTGGGCGGCGTCGCCGTTCCGTTCGAAGATTTGTCCCAGGCGCTGGCCCAATCTGATCTGGTCATTAGCAGCACCGGGTCGCCGGGGTATGTGGTGGACGCGGCCATGGTATCGGAAGCGATGGGCCGCCGTGCCAGCATGGAACCAGCAATGATGATAGACATTGCCGTGCCCAGGGACATTGATCCCGTGGTTGCCGATTTTGGCGGTGTGCAACTGTTCGACATCGACGCCTTGGGCCAGGTTGCCGAGATCGACCTTGACGGCCTGGAGAGCGAAGTTCGCAAGGCTGAAGACGTCGTCGAGTCCGAGGTGGGCCGGTTCGTGGAGTGGTGGAACTCGTCCGACACCATGGAGTTGGCGGTAGCGATGCGGCGACGGGCGGAGGCGGTGCGCAAGCAGGAAGTGGCGCGCACGTTGAAACTGTTGGGCGCTGACGACGATGGCGAATTGGCGAGTCGGCTGGATGCCATGACCAACGCTTTGGTGAAGAAGCTGCTGCATCAAGCCACGGCAGAGTTGCGCTCCGCCGACAGCGCCACAATCTTTCCCGCTGCATTGCGGATGTTTGGCGACGATCCTCCGGGCGGTAGGGGCCGTGGCCGACGCTAACGGCGGCGGGCGCGTCGTGCGGGTCGGCACCCGCGGGAGCCGGCTGGCGCTGATACAAACCGACCTGACGCTGGCCGCGCTGCGGGAGGCGCATCCCGGTTTGCAGTTTGAGGTCGTGACCGTTACCACCCAGGGCGATGCCAACCGGACCGCGCCGCTGGCCGGCATGGGCCTGGGCGTGTTTGTGAAGGAGATCGAGCGTCGCCTCGAAACCGGCGAGATCGACATGGCGGTGCACAGCCTGAAAGATATGCCGACGGCGCTGCCCGATGGAATGGCCATCGGCGCCGTGCTGGAACGCGCCGACCATAGGGACGCCCTGGTGTCCCACCTGGGGACTACCCTGGACCAGTTTCCAGAGGGAGCGCGGATTGGCACCAGCAGTCCACGGCGGGTGGCCCAAGTGGCCGAGAGACGGCCCGACCTGAAAATCGTCCCGCTCCGTGGCAACGTGGATACCCGTCTGCGGAAAGCGGCCGGGGACGAATGCGACGGCGCCATCCTGGCCGCCGCCGGCCTGCTCCGCATGGGTCTGGAAAACGTGATCACGGATTATCTCGCGCCGGAAGAATTCGTGCCACCGCCGGGCCAGGGCGCAATGGCGGTGGAAATCCGCGCCGATGACGCCTGGCTGGCCGGGGCGCTGTCGGCGATTGACCACCCCGCGACCAGCACGGCGGTCACCACAGAGCGGGCGTTCCTTGAGGCGTTGGGCGGCGGGTGCCAGGTACCGGTTGGGGCTTACGCGGAGGCTGACGATGGTGGAGATTCGCTGCGGCTGACTGTGTTCATGGGTGCGCCGGACGGCTCGGCGGCGTACCGGGACAGCGTGGTTGGATCGGCGTCGGATGCGGCAGGCCTGGCGGCGACGGCATGGGAGCGGCTGCGCGGACAGGGCGCGGCGGCTTTGCTGTCCGGTTAGCGGGTTCTGTCGTGGCAGTGGGCACGGTCTATCTCGTCGGCGCGGGGCCCGGTGATCCGGGCCTGCTTACGCGCAAGGGTGAGCGGGTGTTGGGCCTGGCGGATGTTGTGGTCTATGACCGCCTGCTGGACCCGTCATTGCTTGAATTAGCCCCCGGCGCCGAGACGGTATTCGTCGGCAAGGAACGGGGCCGGCAGGCGTTGCGGCAATCCGAAATCAACGACCTGCTGGTGTCCGAGGGCTTGGCCGGCAAAACCGTCGTGAGGCTCAAGGGCGGCGATCCGTTCGTGTTCGGGCGCGGCGGTGAGGAAGCGCAGGCGCTGGCCGCGGCCGGCGTTCCTTTCGAGGTCGTGCCAGGCGTAACGTCGGCAGTCGCCGCCGCCGCTTACGCCGGCATCCCCGTAACCCACCGGGGAGTCGCCACGTCCGTAACCATCGTTACCGGCAGCGAGGACCCAACCAAGGGCCAGACCAGCACCGATTGGGCGGCCCTGGCCAAAACCGGCGGAACCCTGGTCGCGTTGATGGGCTGGGCCACTCTGCCGGGGATAGTTGAAACTCTGTGCGCTAACGGAATGTCCGAAGACACGCCGGTTGCGTTGGTGCAGTGGGGCACCTGGAGCCGCCAGCGCACGGTAACCGGCAATCTTGCCAGTATCGTTGAGCGTGGCCGGCAGGCCGGCATCAGCGCGCCGGTGATCGTGGTGATTGGCGAAGTCGCCGGGTTGCGTGATGAAATCGGGTGGTTTGACCGACGGCCGCTTTGGGGCAAGCGCGTGCTCGTGACCCGCTCGCGCACCCAGGCATCGCGGCTGATTGAGTTGCTGGCCGGGTTGGGCGCGGAGGCGGTTGAGCTGCCGGCAATCGAAATCGGCCCCCTGGACGATTACGCAGACCTCGACCGTATGCTGAAAGAGACCGCAGGCGCGTCGCATCGCTGGGTGATATTCAGCAGCGTCAACTCCGTTGAATACGTATGGCAACGCCTCCGTTCCATGGACATGGACGCCCGTTATTTTGCCGGCGCGACGGTGGGAGCCATCGGGCCGGCCACCGGGCAGGCGTTGCGCGAGCGGGGCATCGAGCCGGATTTTGTGCCGAAACGCTCCGTTTCCGAGGAAGTGATCGCCGAATTGTCCGGGTTGGATTGGACGGGCAAGCAGGTTCTGTTGCCCGGGTCGGCTATCGGGCGCGACGCGCTGGCGTCGGGGTTGGCTAATCTGGGAGCCGACGTGCGCCGGGTTGCCGCATATACTAACACCAGGCCGCTGGATGTTGAGGAACGGGCCCGGGAGGCATTCAAAGTCGGCATAGATGTGGTAACGTTCACCAGTTCATCGACCGTGCGCAATCTGCTGGACATCCTGGGGAACGACAAGAGCCTGCTGGATGAAAGCCTGA
>JAJDWF010000094.1 GCA_022825745.1 Dehalococcoidia bacterium
TCGAAACCGACGCCGACCCCGCCGGTCAGCACCTCCGCACCCGCGTCAACGGCAACGAGGAACAGAACGAGACCACCGACCACCTGCTCTTTGACGTTCCCACCATGATCGAGTTCATCACCCGCTACGTGACCCTGGAGCCGGGCGACTGCATCTTCACCGGCACCCCGGGCACCACCTCGGACATGGCCGACGGCGCCGTCTGCGAAATCGACATCAGCGGCATCGGCGTCCTCCGCAACCCGGTCAAACTGGAATCGTAGGGCTCGCCCACGCGACGGATACCAAACGGGGCGGGTTGCTAACCCGCCCTTCTTCATTTCACGCCGCTCCCGGCGCGGAGCTTGCCCCTCGCGGACTGCCGTAGGACGGCGCTAAAACGGGTAGCGCACCGGCGATTGCGCCTGCTCCGGTGGCCACACCACCACCTTGCGCCCCTCCTGCCGTTGCACCAGCGCAACGGAGTGCCCGACCTGCCGGCCGGCCTCGTCGATTCGGAAGCGACCGTAGAACGTGGTGAAATCCACCTTGGACGCAGCATCCCGCAGGGCGTCGTCGCCCAGGGAACCGGCTTCCTGCGCGCAGCGTCCCACAACGAGGCCCGAGGCAAAGGCCTGCGCCATCGGGTAGTCCACCGGAAGGCCGGCAACGGCGGCGGCGAGCGCCAGGATCTGTAACGTCTCGCCGGAGTTGGGACCGACGTCGGGTTGGGCTACGCTGGTGGCCGGCTCCCACTGGCTGGGCCCGATGAAACCGTCCGCCAGTTGCCCCAGGTCATTGGCAAACTCGGCGATGGGCGTAGCCACCACCACGGCCAGCCCGATCCGGTCCCGGTTGGTCAGGTTGGCCAGCGCCCGCGCCGTGGCGATGTCATGCCGGATGCGCCCGATGCCGACCACCAGGTCCGCTCCTAGCTCCGCGACGTGGCGGGCGATTTCGGCGAAGCGCGTCTGTGAAGGACGGTAGCGCAAGTCCAGCGCGGTGGTGAATCCCAACTCGTGGGCGGCGGACTCAACCCCCCGCGCCACCACGCGGGCGAACGCTCCGGTGTCGATGCGCAGGATCACCAGCTTGCTCGCCTCGGGGTTGCACTGCCGGGCCAGCAATGGCGCGCCGACCAGGTACTGGTCGGCGGACGTGAGGATGCTGACGATCCTCTGGTACCCCCTGGCGTACAGCGCGTCGCCGGCGCCGCCGTGGTTCCACATCAGCTTGCCGTGGGACTCGGCGACCTCGGCGGCGGCCGTGGTCAATCCAGCCGAGTATGGCCCGAACAGCAGGTCAACCCCGTCCTGCGCGATGAGACGTTCGGTGTTCTGCTGCGCGCCCTCGGCCAGGCTGCCGTCGTCATAATGCACCAGCGTCAGGGAACGCGATTGCCCATCCAGGGACAGGCCGCCCTGCGCGTTGACGTATTCCGCCCACGCGGTGAGGCCGGCCAGCGCCTGCCGTCCCTGGGTAGCGAACTGCCCGGTAATCGATGCCGAGATGCCGGCTTTAATCGGTGCGGGAGATGTCATGCTGGAAACACCCTGAACTCTGCCCGCCCACTGGCGAGCGGGCACACGAGATTAGACGCGAGGACGGAAGATGCCAAAGCTGCTGGTGTAGCCGTGCAGGAACGTGGTGCCGCTCACCGGCCCGATCTCGCCGTTGCAGAAGAAGCCGCCCAACGGAACCGACGCGCCCACCTTGTCGTGAAACACCTCGGTGTCGTGGTTCGGCCGACCGTAAAGGTACTTGCCGCGCCCCAGGCACGAGAACAGCAGCGCCCCGTGGGCCGGGTTCTCCCGGTTGTCGATGGCGTAGCGTTCCAGAACGGCGGACAGGTCCTCGGCGGAGGTGTCGGCGTCGCGCAGGTGGAACTGCACCAGCTGGCCTTCCTTCAGCATCTCGCCGATGGCCAGCACGCCGCTGCGCTGGTCCATGCCCATTACGTTGCGGATCAGGAAGTCGCCCTGCTGCGGTTCGTCGATGAGGGCATCCATAACGACGCCCAGGAACAGGGAGTGCTGCATCAGGTCGCGGTCCCGCTGCCCCGACTGCTGGAAGATGCCGCGCAGCACGTTGATCGGCTGCTCGCCGTCCAGCTCCACCAGGAAGTTGCGGTCGCTGCGGGTGATGCGCATCGGCTGGCCGATGGGACGGCAACCTTGCGCCACCACCGTCTCCACGATGATATTGCCGGAAAGCGCGACGCCCACCGCGCCCGAGTCGTGGTAATTCTGCCCCAGGAAGAGGCCGTTCTGCCGCGCCCCCTGCCCGGCGCTGGCCAGCCCGCCGATCTTGGCGGCGGCGGGGTAGGCGTAGTCCATGCCCAGCAGCAGGTTCTGCGCCGGGAAGGACATGGGGTCGGCCAGCAGGACGAACTGCGGCTGATCGCCGGGATCAACCCCGATGGCCTCGTGCCAGTCGTCGGGGCCGGCGTCCAGGCTGGGCAGGTTGTCGGCCTCCAGCCGCAGCGGATGGATGTTGACCCCGGGCAGGCTGGCGACGGTCAGCGACACCGCCGGCTCCTGCTCCACTTCGGCGCCCCCGCCTATGATGCCGCCGCCGGAACAGCCGAGGACGGTGACCTGTGGGCCAAGCATCTCGGCAACCAGCTCGGGCATGGTCGCGTAGTCGGCGGCGTACTCGGAGGAGGCGAACACCACGGCCAGGTCGGCGGCGGTGTCGCCCAGGCTGGAACGAACCGACGCCACGCATTCTGACAACGCGGCGCGGAGAGTATTCTGCTGGGATATGGCGGAAGCCCACTGCATGATGAGCACCTCACGGGCTTACGGGAATAACCGTTGCGGCTGGCCGCAGTATAGCACAGGGGGCGAACCACCCGGCACGCTGCTATCCGCGAGTGACTTGGAGGAACTTGCAAAACAGCTTGACAAAGCCAAAAATAGTGCTTGATTCAGCCCATTTTGCGCAAAACCGCAAAGGCCGTGCGGGACATACCGACACCACCTTCCCTACGATGGCTAACCATGGAGGTCCCTCATGGAACCATTAGCCGTCATCCAGCTAGCATCGCTCGCCCTGGTCGGCGTCTGCGCCGTCCTGATCATCCTGGCCCTGCGGTCCTGATACCTGCAGATCAATCCCGCCCAGAAACATAGCACCCCCGACGCAGACAAAAGAAGCGCGCCGGGGGTACCTCAAATCGACCCCGCTATGTGCGAGGCGGGCGGGATAGTAGCAACGGCATAGGCTTATGTCAAACACCCCCACAACGCCGCGTCGCGTCGCCATTGTGGGAGCTGGTGTCTCAGGACTCGGTGCTGCGTGGGCGCTTAATCACCACCGAGACCGTTTCGATTTCCGGCTTTTTGAGGCCCGGGAAGAGATCGGCGGGAACGCGATTACGGCCGACATGCCTCAGGACGACGGCAGTTCCATTCCCTTTGACATCTCCGTCACTGCCCTGATTCCATCGGTATATCACCACATCATCCTGCTGATGGAGCAATTCGGTATCGAAGCCATCGACACCAGGTTCAGCTATAGCGTCAAGTACGGCAACGATGTCTATGCCCACGATTTCGACTCCGATACCAGGGACCGGCTCCAAGGCGAGATCGCCAAATTCCAGCGTCTGCTGCGGCGCTTGCACCGGTTTGGTCGCCTGAGCCGTTCCCGGTCGAAACTGGTGAACATGCTCAACCCGTACAACTACGTGAGCATGGGAACGCTCCTCAACCTAGGCGGCTTCTCCGGAGAGTTCAGGTACAAGGTGCTGAAGCCCATGTTCGTCAACTTCCTGATGGCGACGAACGTGTTCGATATGCCGGCGGCCCTCTTCGCCAGATACCTCGAATTTTTCGACATCGAGACCGCCACGCCTATGAAGACCTGGGACCAGGGCACCCGCCGCATCTATGAGAACCTGTCGGCCGGCTTTCAGGACAGAATCTATCTCAACCGACCCGTGCGGAAGGTCTATCGGAGCAAGGGCGAAGTCGTCCTCGAGGACGAAAACGGCGAGCGGGAGACGTTTGACGAGGTTATCCTGGCCTGCAATGCGAACCAGTCGCTGATGCTACTGGACAAGCCAACGTTTCTCGAACGCTATATCCTCTCATCGGTGCGGTACGAGAGCGAGCTACACAACCACACGGTCGTTCACTCCGACTCATCGGTCCTGCCGGAAAACGCGGTGCAGCCGCTGGCAACCCGGAGCAACCACATCCAGCAGTACGGGACGAGGCCGGATAACTACGAAATCACATACATCATGCACAACCAGCAGCCGTGGGCCAACCGTTCCGATAAGCCCTGCCTAGTGACCTACAACCCAGTCAGTCCTATAGACGAGCGGAAGATCGTCAAGCGGTGTTGGTTTCAGCACGTCGTCCATGACGTGCGCCATGTCGTCCTGCTGGTCAATCTGTTCAAGTTCATTCAGGGCAAGAGGAGGACGTGGCACGCCGGCGCTCACACGCTGATCAACAGCCAGGAAACCTGCTTCGTGACCGGACTGGCCGCTGCAAGACAACTCGGAGCCAACTACCCGTTCAACGATGACGAAGCGAGGCGGATGTTCAACTACTACGGGAGCATCCTCTACGGCCGACGGTTCAGAAAAATCAATAGAAATTGAGAAAAACCCACCGCTTGCAAAATACCGTCAGGATGCCTTAAACGGGGACCAAACCGAAAATTGCTCGTTTTGCAAGTCCTTCCCGGTCCTCGCGGTTGACGCCCGCCCCGCCCAACGGGTATATCTTGAAAGCGGCGTTCGGCGGAGTCGGACGCTGAAAATATCGCAACCATTGCAAAGCAGGTGTCCCTATGGCCGAATTGAGTCCGGCGACCGTGCTGGAACAGCTCAAGAAGAACGGCGCCACCCACGTGGTGTGGCTGCCCGACAGCGAAACTAACTTCCTCTACGTGCTGATGAGCGAGGAACCCAGCCTGGACCTGGTGCCGGTCAGTCGCGAGGGGCACGCCTTCTCCACAGCGGCGGGCCTCGCCGCCGGCGGCAAGAAGCCCGTCATCCTGATCCAGAACACCGGCATGATGGAGTCGGGCGACTCCTTGCGCGGCTGGGGCCTGGGTATGAACGTCCCCGTGGTGATGATGGTAGGCTATCGCGGCTGGACCCGCCACGGCGTCATCAACGACACCGCGGCGTTCTACACCGAACGGTTCCTGCACGCCTTCAACATCAACTACTACCTCGTGGAGTCCGACGAGGACGCTGACCGCATCTCCATCGCCTTTGCCGAGGCGCAGCGCGAGAAGCGGCCGGTGGCGGTGCTGGTGGGCGACGAATACCACGGGTTCAACGTGAGCAGATAGGAAGTGACTGAAATGATGAAGACGGCGGAAATGCTGGAAATCTTCAAGCGGCATCGCGGCGACGCCGTGGTGATCCCCGGACGCGGCGGCCGGTTCTGGGTCGAACTCAGCGACCAACCCGACCGGGACCTCCCCCTGGGCGACCCGGCCATGGGCGGCCACGCCTCCTTCGCCCTGGGCCTGGCCCTGGCGATGCCGGAGCAGCGCGTGGTGCTGTTCGACTCCGAGGGCGACGTGCTCATGGGCATGGGCGCGCTCCCCACCATCGCGGAGAAAGCGCCGGCCAACCTGTACCACTTCATGCTGGACAACGGAGTGTACGCGACCACGGGCGGCCAGCCGGTGCCCAACGCCGAGCAGATGGAGTACGAGGTGGTGGCCCAGGGCTGCGGATACCCGGCAACCTACGCCATCGACAACCTGGAGGACTTCGCCAGCCAGATCGAAGAGATCCTGGGCCAGCCGGGGCCGGTGTTCGTCGCCCTGAAAATCGACCCCGAGATCATCAACGAGCCGATCAACGCCCGTCCCCAGTGGCAGCGCAAGACCCGCAACCAGGCCGTGGCGGATATGCAGGCGGAGTTGGGAATCCAGCCACCGGCCTGATCCGGTCTCGCCAATTCGCCGAAATCGCACATCCCTGTTGCGGCAGACTTCCCGGCGTTTGTGCTAGTTTGACCTGGACTAACACGGGATTGCGGTGGCCGGCGGCGCGTCCGCCGGCCACAAGCCGCACGGCAGGAACGCTCGAATGACCACCACTACTACAAGCAATACGACCAATCACAGCCTGGTTGGCAACGCCCTGCAACTGCTGGGCGTCGGCCTGGGACCATACGTATCCGGCCGGCTGCGCGATGCCGCCGGCCGGGGCCAGTACGTTCCCGACGACGTGGACACTCTCGGCGACGTCGAAGCCGACGTTGCGGTGATGCTGCGCGTAATGGCCAGCGGGTGGAACGAGGTGTTCCGCGACCATCTGGGCCCCGTCGCCCGCAGTCTCGTGTCGGAAATGCGGGAAACCCGCAACCGCTGGGCGCACATGGAGCCCTTTGACGAAGACGACCTGGACCGGGCCCTGGACTCCATCGGACGGCTGCTGACCGCCGTGGGCGCGCAGGTCGAGAGCGACCGCGTCCACAAGGCAAAGCACCGCCTCCGCCGCCGGCGGTACGGGTCGGAAAAATCGACCGCCGTTACAGGCATAGAAGAAAGAGCGCCAGTCGCACCCGCCCCCGAGCTGAAACATACGCCAACCGAGCCGGCCATCCAACCCGTCGAGCCGGAACCGGCCGTCATACCTCCCACGCCCGGCGTTGACGGCGGCGAACAGATTGCGGCCCTGATTCAGCATGGCGTGTCGTGCCGGCAGCAGGGCGAGTTTCGGGTGGCGATTGCCAGCTTCGGCAAGGCCATCAGCATCAACCGGGAACACGCAGATGCCTGGTACCACCGCGCCCTGACCTGGGGACACATGGGCCAATTCGAGCGGGCGGTCAACGATTTCAACCGCGTCATTTCCCTCGATCGCGCCTTTGCCGACGCCTACAACGGGCGCGGCTACGCCCAGTTCTGCCTGGGGGACGACCCCAAGGCCATCGCCGATTTTGAAGCCGCGCTTACCCTCGCTCCCGATGACGACTTGACCCGCGCCAACCTGGAAAAGGCCCGGCGACGCTGGGCACAACGCAGCGGCGGGTATTAGCCTGCCTGGCTCATCTCGCCCAGGAATTCGCGCATCCGGTCAACGCACCACTGCGGGTAGATTACGTTGACCCCGTGGCCCAAGCCGGGCCACGTCACCAGCCGGCTGTTGGGAATCTCCGACGCCATGAACTCCTGCTGCTCCATGCCGGTGGTGAGCGACTCGTCGCCGGTCAGCAGCAGCGTCGGTACGCTTATGTCCTTCAGGTGCGGGCCAAAGTCCAGGCTGTCCAGGTAGCGGTGCAGGGCCTGACCGATCTCGGCGGGTGTCTTGTCCATCTCGGAGATGTACCAGTCCTTCAGGCCCTCGTCGGCGTGGCGCATGTCCAGGCGGAAGTTGATGGTGGCCGCCGACCACGCGCCGATGCCGCCCTGCTCCATGGTGGCCAGCCAACTGCCCCCAGGCGTTGCATTCTCCCGCCGCGTCAGCCGGCACGGCGAGTTGCACAGCACCAGGGCGCGGCAGCGGTCGGGATGGTCGTGGGCGAACTGCATCCCCATGATGCCGCCGAAGGACTCGCCGACGTACACCACCCGCTCCGCGCCGGCGTCGTCCAGGATCGCCAGCAGGTCGCCCATCAGGGTGTCCAGCGTCGGCTCGTAGCGGTCGGGGTCTATCGTTGACCGGCCCATGCCGCGCATGTCGGGGCGGATGACGCGATACTCCCGGCCCAGCAGGGGCGGCCAGTTGTACCAGAAGTTGCCGTTGCGGGAGAATCCGTGCTGCAGCACGATGGCGTCCGGCGCGGCCCGCCACGGATCAGTGAAATCGTCGAGGTAGTAGTGGAGCTGGGCGTCGCCGCGCTGGATGGTGGGCATGGACGGCCTCCCGATTGCGGTTTGGGCTGGTATAGCATACCCTTGCGGCAGCGGCAATCCGCTCCTGGCTCACCCACCGATAACAACCGAGGGACCGCAAGCATGCAGGGAACACTGGGACCGACGCCTCTGTCCGAATCCGAAATCAAGGGCCGGCTGGACGAATTGCTGAGCGACGTTCAATCGGCCTCACGGTTGCAGGTGGGGTACCCAACCAACCAGACCTACGACTACGCCGATCTGTCGCCCTTCCTGGACTACTCGCTGAACAACGTGGGCGATCCGTTCCACACCAGCAACTACCGCAGCAACAGCCACCGGTTTGAGCGGGAGGTCGTCGCTCACTTCGCCGGCCTGATGCGCATCCCACAGCAGGATGCCTGGGGATACGTCACCTCGGGCGGAACCGAGGGCAATATGTACGGGCTGTACCTGGCGCGCGAACTGTTCCCCAACGCCATGTTCTACTTCTCCGAGGAAACCCACTACAGCGTGCTCAAAAACGTCCGGGTGCTCAACGCCCGGCACATCATGATCCGCCGCCAGGACAACGGCGAGATCGACTACGACGACCTGTATGAAATGATCAGGGTCAACCGCGATGTTCCCGCCGTCATCATGGCCAACGTGGGCACCACCATGCGCGGCGCGGTGGACGACATCCCCCGGTTGCGCGGCATCCTCGATGATCTGGCGGTCACCAACTGCTACATTCACGCCGACGCCGCGCTCAGCGGAATGATTCTGCCCTACGTGGACGACCCGCAACCCTTCGGTTTCGACGCCGGCATCGACAGCGTGTCCGTGAGCGGGCACAAGATGATCGGCGCGCCGCTGCCCTGCGGCGTGGTGCTGACCAAGCGGCCCTATGTCGAGCGCGTCGGGCGCGCCATCGAATACGTGGGCGTGCAGGACACCACGCTGTCCGGCTCGCGCAGCGCGTTCGCCCCGCTGTTGATGTGGTATGCCTTCGCCCGCCACGGCGATGAGGGATTCCGCAAGCTGGTGGCCAGGTCGCTTGATACTGCGGAGTACGCCGTGGGCCAGTTCAACGAGCGCGGCATACCGGCATGGCGGCACCGCAACTCCATCACCGTCGTGTTCCCTCGCCCCGCTCCGGAGGTGTTCCTCAAGTGGCAAATGGCCCCGGAGGGCGAAATCACCCACATCATCACCATGCCCCACGTCACTCGCGCGATGATCGACGAACTGGTCGATGACTGCGCAAATTAGGGAGCCCCGTTCCATGGACCAGGAAAATATGGACCAGGAAAATATGGACCAGGACAATCCGGTTAACCGCATCGTAATCATGGCCGACAACGAGGTCGGGGTGATCGCCGACATCACCGGCGCTCTGGCCGCTGCGAGCATCAACATCGAAAGCCTGAATACCGAAAGCGCCGGCAGCCGCGGCGCCATCATCCTCACGGTCGATGACTACGACCACGCTCTCTACACGCTGAATCAGGCCGGATTCAAGGCGGTGGGCGATGACGCGTTGGTGATCCGCCTCCCGGACGAGCCCGGCGCGCTGGCCGGCGTGGCCGACCGCATGAAACAGGCCGGCGTCAACATCCAGAGCATGCACATCCTGAACCGCCAGGCCGGCCACGCCATGATCGCCCTGACCACCGACAACGGCACGCTCGCCCGACAGGCCATCGGCAGCGACTTCATCGTCTGACGCTAAGGAGGTCTCCATGCCAGCCCGAACCGGAGCCGAATACATCGCGGGTCTGCGCGACCGCGCCGCCGAAATCTACATCGGCGGCGAACGAGTGAAGGACGTCACCCGGCATCCCGCCTTCGCCGGCGGCCTCCAGACCATAGCCGGCCTGCTGGACATGCAGCACGATCCCGCAACGCGCGACGAGATGACCTACACGTCGCCCACCACCGGCGACCCGGTGGGCCTGTCGTTCATCATGCCTCGCAACGCAGATGACCTGGCCCGCCGTCGCATGATGATGCGGAACTGGGCCAAATTCTCCTGCGGCATGATGGGCCGCACGCCCGACTTCCTCAACGTGGCGGTGATGTCCATGGCCGCCGCCGCGGACTACTGCGGACAGAACCGCCCGGAGTTCAAGCGGAACATCCTGGACTACTACGAGTACATCCGCGAAAACGACATCGTGATGACCCACACCCTGGTCAACCTGCAACGCAGCCGCTCGGTGGGCGCGACGCCCTTCGACGACCGCACCGAGGTAGCATTGTCGGTGGTGAAGGAAACCGACGCCGGCATCGTGGTGCGCGGCGCCCGCGTGCTGGCCACGTTGGGCCCGCTGTCCGATGAAATCGCCGTGTATCCGGCGCGCACGCGGCGGGTGCCGGCCGGCGAGGAGGGCAAGTACGCCTTCGGTTTCTCCATTCCATGCAACACTGAGGGCCTCAAGTTCCAGTGCCGTGACACCCTTGACCTGGGCCGTTCTCACTTTGACCATCCCGCCGGCAGCCGCTTTGAAGAGATGGACGCCATCGTGTTCTTTGACGACGTCCTGGTGCCCTGGGAGCGCGTGTTCCTGTACAACGACGTCGCCCTGTGCAACCAGTGGGGCGAACGCACCAACCGCAACGCCCACACCGGCCACCAGGTCGTGACCAAGAACGTGGTCAAGTGCGAGTTCATGCTCGGCCTCGCGACCCTGATGGTGGACACGCTGGGCTCCGGCGACCTGCCGCCCACCCAGCACCTGATCGCCGAAATCATCGAGAACCTGGAAATCACCAAGGCGTTGCTGGCGGCGTCGGAGGCGCAAGCGTCCATCGATGAATGGGGCATCTTCTGCCCCGACTATCGTCCCCTGCTGGTCGCCCGCAAGAAGATGATCGACATGTACCCGCGCATGGCGGAGATCCTGCACCTGCTCGGGTCCAGCAGCCTCATGGCCCTGCCGGCCGAGGCCGACCTGAACGGGCCGCTGGCCGAAGACATTCACCGTTACATGGATACCGACACCGCCACCGCTGAAGAACGCATCCGCCTGTTCCGGCTAGCGTGGGACGTTTCATGCAGCGCGTTCGGCAGCCGCCAGACGCTGTACGAGCGCTATTTCGGCGGCGACGGCGCGCGCAACGCCGCCTTGCTCTATCAGATTTACGACCGCAGCGCGCAGCGGGACATGGTAGAGGAATTTCTGTCGCTGGAGTAACGGACATGATTACCGTCGCCGAAATCAACATCGCTCCGGTGAAATCAATGGCGCTGGTTCCCCTGCAATCCGTCAACCTTGACTTGGGCGGCATACAAGACGACCGGCGCTTTTACCTGGTGAACCAGCACGGCCGCTTGTTGACCAGGAGGCAGGTGGGCAAACTGGCGCAGCTTGCAACTTCCTGGGACGCTGAGGCTGAACGGTTGACCATACGCTTTCCCGATGGGAGCGTGTTAGAAGGGAACCCGGAACTGGACCGCCCCGTTTGGACCATCGTTTGGGGCCGGCGCGTGCGCGGGCGCGCGTTGCAGGGCGACTGGATGCGGGCCATCAGCGAGTTTTGCGGGCAGCCGGCGATGCTGATGATGTCCGACCTGCCGTGCCAAGTGTTTGACGAGTTTCCAGTATCGGTGCTGTCAAGGGCTTCGGTGGAACGGCTTTCGGCGGAGATGGGGATGTCGGATGACCAGTGCCTCGCCACCGACCGGTTCCGACCGACGCTGCTGCTGGATGGATGCGAAGCCCACGAAGAGGACGGCTGGATGAATCACACCCTGGCGGTGGGCGACGCCGTGGTGCGCATCCTCGCGCCCGACCCGCGCTGCGCAATAGTTGACCAGGACCCGATTACCGGGGAGACGGACGCTGAGGTAGTCCGGTCTATCCTGGGTTATCGCCCCAACGCGTTGGCCGGCTATTTTGGCGTGTACGGCATCGTAGAGAAACCCGGCCAGGTCAGCGTCGGGGATACCGTGGCGGTGACGTGACGCCGCAACTGCCCACAATTTCGCCGCAGGAATTCATCGGACGCTGGCGCGACGCCGGCTTCGGCGAACGCCAGGGGGCGCAGACCTTTTTCAACGACCTGTGCGGCCTGGTGGGCCACCCCACGCCGGCAGCCTACCGCGACCCGGAGGCGTTCACCTTCGAGAAAGCCGTACCCGGCGGGTTCGCCGACGCCTACTTTGAGGAGCGTTTCGGCTGGGAGTTCAAGGGCCAGGACGCTCAACTGGACGGCGCCTTCGACCAACTGCTGCGCTACCAGGTTCACCTGAAAACCCCACCCCTGCTCATCGTATCGTCCTTCGACACCATACGCATCCAGACCAACTTCCCCGGCATGGAGACGGCGCGGCACGACATCGCCGTCGTCAACCTGGACCAACCGGACCTACTCCAACTGGTCAGCGATGCCTTCTTCGCGCCCCATCGTTTCCGGGAACGTCTGCGCTCGGTGGACGCCGTAACCCGCGAAACCGCCGCCCTGTTCCAATCCATCGTCGAGGATATGGAAACGCGCAACGAAGACCCCGAGCGTCTGGCCCGCTACCTCAACCAACTGGTGTTCTGCCTCTACTCCGAGGACGCCGGCCTGCTGCCTGACGGCCTGTTCACCCGCATCGTCGCCCAGCACTACCGTAACCCGGCGACGTTCGACCGGGCGATCCAAACCCTGTTCGCCCAGATGGCCACCGGCGGCTTTTCCGGCGCGGACGAAATCGCCCACTTCAACGGCGACCTGTTCAACGTGATCGACACCGTGGAGTTGAGCACGGTGGCGTTGCAGCGCCTGGGCGAAGCCTGCGAAAAGAACTGGCGCGACATCGAGCCGTCCATCTTCGGCACCTTGTTCGAGCGCGCCCTCGACGCCTCTAAGCGCGCCCAGACCGGCGCCCACTACACCGGCGCCGACGACATCGCCCTGGTGGTGGAGCCGGTGGTAATGACACCCCTGCGCCGCGAATGGGATACGGCGCGGGCCGAAATCGAGGCATTGCTGGAGGGCGAAACCTCTGAATCTGCCCGTCAACGCCTCGAAGCCTTTCGCCAGCGGCTGGCCTCCGTCACCGTGCTCGACCCGGCCTGCGGCAGCGGCAACTTCCTGTACATCGCCCTGCGCTCCCTGCTGGACCTGGAGCGTGAGGTCATTGACTTCGCCGCCGCCCGGGGCTGGTATGCCATAGGCGGGACGCCCCAGGACTCTTTGCCAATGGTGCAGCCCGACCGGATGCTCGGCCTGGAAATCAACCACTACGCCGCCGAACTGGCCCGCACCGCCCTGTGGATCGGCTACATCCAGTGGCACCAGTCCAACGGCTTTCCCTACACCCAGCGCCCCATACTGACTCCGCTGGACACCATCCGCCAAACCGACGCCATCCTCGACCTCACCGACCCCGACCACCCAACCGAACCCGAATGGCCGCCGGCCGAGTTCATCATCGGCAACCCGCCGTTTTTGGGAGGCAGACTACTCCTCTCGCAATTCGGTGATGAGTATGTCAAGGCCATTTATGGCCTATATGGGAAGCGTATTCCCAACTCCAGCGATCTGTGTTGCTATTGGCTGGAAAAGGCAAGGGCACAGATTGAAAACGGAAATTCATCCAGAGTTGGACTGCTGGCAACCCAGGGAGTACGCTTCCAATCCAACCGCACGGTGATGTCCCGAATCAAGGAAACAGGAGATATCTTTGAAGCTTATGCTGACATGAACTGGGTGCTGGACGGTGCTACTGTGCATATATCAGTGGTCTGTTTTGACGATGGAAGTGAAGACGTTCGGATACTGGACGGAGAGGCAGTCAGCCAAATTAATATCGACCTTACGGCTGGAGCCGATGTGACGCTGGCACGCCGACTACAGGAAAACCTCGATATAGCTTTTAGGGGGATAGACAAGATAGGCGAGTTTGACATTGACGAAGCCACCGCGCTATCGATGATTGAGCAGCCCAACCCGGACGGCAGGTCTAACAGAGATGTCATCAAGCGCTGGATCAATGGAAAGGACATCGCAGAACATTCGCGCAACGTGTGGATCATAGACTTTGGGGTGAACACACGCGAAGCTGAAGCTGCTCTGTATGAGGCGCCTTTCGAGTACGTGAAAGAATTCGTCAAGCCCACTCGGATCAAGAACCGAATGAAATGGAGAGCCGATAACTGGTGGCTCCACGGCTCTCCTGCCAGCACGATGCGGCAGCAATTGTCATCATTGCCGCGGTATATCGCTACACCCAAAGTCTCCAAGCATCGTTTCTTCGTGTGGGTACCTGCGGATGTGCTGCCATCCAATCTCGTAATCGCTATTGCTAGCGAGGATGGCTATATGTTTGGGGTGCTTTCATCGTCGATACATGAGCTATGGGCTAGAAATGTAGGCAGCCAGCTACGTGAGTCCGAAAGCGGTGGCACCTACACACCTACTACTTGCTTCCAAAGCTTTCCGGTCCCCCATCCCACCGGCGAGCAGAGAGAGGCCATCGCCAACGCCGCCGCCGAGCTGGACCGCCTGCGCGAGGGCTGGCTGAATCCGGAGGGATTGAGCGCGTCGGAACTGCGCCGGCGCACGCTGACCAACCTTTACAACGCGCGCCCCACCTGGCTGGACAACACCCACCGGACGTTGGACGCGGCAGTAGCGGACGCCTACGGCTGGCCGGCGGACCTGGCGGACGCCGAGATCTTGGAACGCCTGCTGGCGCTCAACCTGGAGCGTGCTGATTTGACTGATAACGGCAGTTGAGGGTGACGCTTTGAAGGTTGGCGCAAGGGGCGGGTGTCACCAGTGGGCCTCGTTTGCGGTTTGCCACCATGGGGCGCAACCCCCTAGAATGGGGCTGCATCCGGGGAACGTTCGCTGCGTTATTTTTGCCCGGAGCCATTGGCGGCCACTATGCGAATGCCCGGACAGCGCCGGAGCCAGGAACCCGACGAAGTGGGGCAGCGCGCCGGCCTGTTTGCCGAGTCCATTCGGGACGGCGACATGGACCTCGCGTGGTCGATGTTGTCCAAGGAAACGCGCGGGATGCGCATGGGCGTGTGGGCCACCCGCCTGAGCATTGACATGCAGGTCGCCTACCGGGCGGCCTACGACTCCGGCCACCCCATGCGGGCCTCCCTGCTGGATGACTTCCGCACCACCGTATTGCGGCTGTGGCCCCTGGAAGACCTGTCTGATCTGGCCGCCGCTCCGACACGCTACGTTGACGACCAGCACGCCTTCGTGTTCCTGCCTTTCGGCGTAACCGACGAAACCGTGGTGCAGCGCAGCACGTTGATGTCCGGCCTGATGATTCCGATGCTGTACGAAGACGCCCAGTGGCAGGTTGACCTGCCCGGCTGGCGATTCCTGGACACGTCCGGTTCCGCCGGCAATGGCTAAAAGACGCAGCCGTGGGTAGGCGGAACGGTTATCGTGTTATCATTCAGCGACAACGCTCGACGGACAGCGATATGGCAACTCATCAGAATTTTTCCGAGCAACAAGTAGCGGCAGCGATACACGCCGGTCTGCGGGAGGGGCGGCGGCAGGTAGGTTTGTCCCCTACGGAGGCAGAGGATAAGACGGCTACTTACCGGGGCAACCTGTATCATTACCGGCAACACGTGCAGACTAGCCTGGACGCCGGCGACTATTTGCAGGCTGCCGAAAAGTCGTGGGGTTCCTATGCCCAAACGATTAAGGCAATCGGTGCAGACCATCTGCTGAGCATTACGCATCACGCCAGCATCATCGGCGTGGCCGGGCAGTTAGCTGATTTGGCAAATCAATCGGACCAGCAGAACGGCGTTGCCTTGGCTGATGGGTTGCACATTGCCCGTTCGCTGCACACCCACTTTTATGAAAACGACTTGCCGGATTCAACCGTCGTCACCGCCGCTGGTCGCGTAGCTACAGCCATCGACTTGATGCAAGAACTCTTTGCGCCGGAGCCGCCTGGGTGACAACCAGCGCAACCGAAACCGCCGACGTCGTCATCATCGGCGGCGGTGTGATGGGGTGTAGCATCGCCTGCAACCTGGCGCTCACCGCCAACAGCCACGGCTTGCGGCGCATCGTGCTGCTGGAACGGGACACCCTGGGCAGCGGCTCCACCGGGCGCAGCAGCGCCGCCATCCGGATGCACTACTCCACCGCCGTTAGCGCGGAGATGGCTTGGCGCAGCCTTCATATTTACCGCAATTTTCCCGAGATCATCGGCGGCGATTGCGGCTACGTCGAAACCGGCTACCTGGTGTTCGCCGGGCCGGACGATGTGGACGCTTTCCGCGCCAACATCGCAACACAGCAGTCTGTGGGAGTTATCACCGACATCATCAGCCCAACCGACGCCGCCGGACTTGCCCCCGGTTTCGCGGTGGAAGACGCCGCCGCCATCGCCTACGAACCCTATTCCGGCCACGCCGACGCATCCGGCACGGCCTACGCCTACGCGACCCGCGCCCGGGCTGAGGGAGTAAACATCAGGCTGAAAACGCCCGCCGCCGGCATCGAAACCGGCGCCGACGGCAGCCGTGTGGCCGCCGTCAACGCCGCTGACGGTACACGGATTGAAACCGGCATTGCAGTGGTGGCGACCGGGCCGTGGTCGCCGGCCTTTCTAAAGTCTCATGGCATTGGCGCGCCGTTGGTCGCCACCCGGCACGAGGTGTTACACTTTCGTCGCTCGTTGGACACAGTCCCTCACCATCCGGGAGGCGCCGACATCAGCAACCGCATCTATTTCCGTCCGGAAGGTCAGGATCTGACCTTGGTGGGCAACGGCAATCATTCCGACGTGGTGCGCGACCCCGAGGTTTTTGCCCAACGCGCCAGCCCCTCTTTCATCCAGGAGGTCTGGCAGCGATTGACTCGACGCATCCCGCCCATGGCTGACGCTGAACTCGCCGCCGGCTACGCCGGCCTCTACACCAGCACCCCTGATTCGCATCCCATCATCGACCGAGTTGACGGTATTGAGGGGCTGTACCTCTGCACCGGGTTCAGCGGCCACGGCTTCAAACTGGCCCCCATGGTCGGCGTGCTGATGGCCGAGCTCATCGGAACCGGACGGGCCACCACTATGGACATTTCACCGCTGCGGCTCTCCAGATTCGTGGAAGGCGCGCTCAACAACTCCGGCTACGGGTTCGACGTGCTGGCGTGATGAATACATCGCCTGAAAATGGGCGCGCTCCCGCCGTAACGGTGTCCGGGCTTTCCAAGCATTTTGGCCGGGTGCGAGCGGTTGACGACGTAACTCTGACCATCCCGTCCGGCGGCGTGTATGGCCTGCTCGGCCCCAACGGTTCCGGCAAGACCACTCTGCTCTCGATGCTGACGGGCTTCCTCCATCCCACCGCCGGCACGATCAGATTGCGGGGGGAAGCCGGCCCCGCCGGCCAGCGCGCCGCCCGGAGTCGCATCGGCGCTCTGATTGAACGGCCCACCTTCTGGCCCTATCTGTCGTGCCGGGACAACCTGCGCTGCTTGCAAGGCATCTACGCTTCCGGCGGCGGAGACGGTGAAATTGAAGAACTGCTGGCGACGGTCAACCTGGACGGCGACGCGGCCTACCGCAAGTTCCGGGCGTGTTCCACCGGAATGAAGCAGCGCCTGGCCATTGCCGCCGCTCTCCTGGGCAATCCGTCGCTGCTGATTCTCGATGAGCCGACCAACGGACTCGACCCGGCTGGCATCGTGGAAATGCGCGAGCTGATTCGCGACCTGGCCGGAGAGGATGCCACGGGCGACGGAGAACCCCGCACCATCATCCTGGCCAGCCACCTGCTCAACGAAGTGGAACAGGTATGCGACCGGGTGGGCGTCATGGCGCGAGGAAAGCTGCTGTACTCGGGCGCGGTGTCCGAGATGGGAACCACCGCTTCTGTCGGCCGGGTGCATATCCGCACTACGGATGACGACCGGGCGGACAGTCTGCTCAGTGAAGCCGGTTGGGAACTGATCGACCGGTCCGAAGAGGGTCTGGACGTCGCAGTAGCGGCAGGACGGGAATGGAAAATCAGCCGGGATTTGGCCAACGCCGGCATCTATGTCGCCGAACTGCGCCCCCTGGTGGGCTCCCTCGAGGCCGGCTTCATGGAAGTTACCGGCGAGTCGGAAGGTGGAAGCCTGTGAGCATTGTCTCTCCCATTCTGGCCGCTCTGCGCTGGGAATGGTTCCGCATCTCCCGCCGGCCCGGTTTCCACGTGATTATGAGTATGATTGCCGGCGTTGTCCTTCTCATCCTGTTGGGGGCGGCGCTGATACGCAACGATGGCTTCGGCGTCGGCCCGAGCGCGTTTCCTTTCCTCATTTTCGTCGCCCTGACGCTGGTAGGGCCTTTCCTCGCGCTTTTCTTGTCCGCTTTTGCTTTCGGTGGCGAATACGGCTGGGGCACCTTGCGGGCGATGCAGGCGCGCGGGATGCCCGGCTGGCAGGTCATCCTGTCCAAAATGCTGCTGGTGGGCCTAGTTCTGGCCGTCGTCTGGATAGTGTCCTGGTGCCTGTCCACCGTAGTCGGGCTGCTTGCCGGAGACCCGGACGCCCCGCCCACAATCCTCCCCTTCGCCGACGCCGACGTTTCCTGGGCGGACACCGCACTGCTGTATCTTGGCAACCTCCTGGCGGCTATCGCTTATATGAGCCTGACCGTACTGCTCTGCATGCTTGGCCGCTCTGCGACTTTCGGGCTGGCGGTGGCCTCCGCTATCCTGATCGCGGAGTCAACCGTTTATCCGGTCGCCGTATTCATTATCGAGGCCGTCTATGATTTCAACCTGTGGGACTACCTGCGCTGGACCTTGAGAGGGGCAACGTCGGGCCTGGCCGGCAGGTATGACGATACCAACCCCTGGTACTTCGTGCCGGTGGTAGTGGCCTACATCGCCCTGTTCTGTTCGTTGTCGCTGGCCGTGCTGAGTCGGCGGGATCTGGACGGCGGGAATGGGTAGTGCGGAATATCGAACTTGATTGGAGAGAGCAACTATGCCTGACGTTGCCATTAACTCAACCCGTCTGAACGACAACCTGGCCGCCCTGGGCCAAATCGGCCAGGACGAATTCGGGATGCAGCGTGTCGCCTTTTCCCAGTTCGATGTGGCCGGCCGCACCTACGTGATGGAACTGATGCAAGCCGCCGGCATGTCCGTCCGCATCGACGCCGGCGGCAACATCATCGGCCGCACGGAAGGTGATAGCGGCGGCAGCGGCCCGTCGCTGCCGGCCATCATGCTGGGATCGCACACCGACACGGTTCCCTCCGGCGGCCAATACGACGGCGCGCTGGGCGTCATCGCCGCCATCGAAGTGGTGCAGGCCTTGGCCGACGCGGGTCAAACCACCCGTCACCCGTTGGAAGTTGTGGTGTTCACCAACGAGGAAGGCACCGGCTTTCACCGCTGGCTCCTGGGCAGCCGCGCTGTGGCCGGCCTGTGGGAGGCGGAAGACTTTGCCGCCGTCCACGACGACGGCGCTACCCTCACGTCTCGCCTCCCCGACATCGGCGGCAACATCTCCCGCATCGCCGAGGCCCGCCGCCGTCCCGACGAGCTGGCCTGCTACCTGGAACTGCACATCGAGCAGGGGC
>JAJDWF010000111.1 GCA_022825745.1 Dehalococcoidia bacterium
CTCGAACGCCAGGAAGGTGTCGCAGATGCGGGCGATGTCGTCCTCGCCGAGCTCGCAGTTCTTCTTGCCGAGGTTCTTGCGCAGGGGCTGGTACCACTGGCTGGCGTCGATCAGTTGCACCTTGCCGCGTCGGTGCGCGGGCTTGCGGTTGGTGAGCACCCAGACGTAGGTGGCGATGCCGGTGTTGTAGAACAGGTTGAGCGGCAGGGCGACGATGGCCTCCAGCCAGTCGTTCTCGATGACCCAGCGGCGGATGTTGCTCTCGCCCTGGCCGGCGTCGCCGGTGAACAGGGAGCTGCCGTTGTGCACCTCGGCGATGCGGCTGCCGAGCACGGTGTGGCGCTTCATCTTGGCGAGCTTGTTGGCGAGGAAGAGCATCTGGCCGTCGCTGGAGCGGGTGACCAGCGAGTACTCGGGGTCGCCGCCGTGCTCGATCACGAAGCGCGGGTCGCGCATGTCCTTCTTGCCGCCCATGCGCTCCAGGTCGGTTTTCCAGCTCTTGCCATAGGGCGGGTTGGAAAGCATGAAGTCGAACTCGCGGGCCGGGAAGGCGTCGTTGGCCAGGGTGGAGTGCGCCGGGCCACCGACGATGTTGTCCGCGGCTTCCCCTTCCCCCTTGAGCAGCAGATCGGCCTTGCAGATGGCGTAGGTCTCGGCGTTGATTTCCTGGCCGTAGAGGTGGGTGGAGACGTCCTTGCCGTGCTCGGCGGCGAGCTGGCGCAGGGTGTCCTCGGCCACCGTCAGCATGCCGCCGGTGCCGCAGGCGCCGTCGTAGAGCAGGTAGGTGCCGGACCGGATGTCGTTGGCAACGGGCAGGAAGACCAGCCGGGCCATGAGGCGCACGGCGTCGCGCGGCGTCCAGTGCTCGCCGGCCTCTTCGTTGTTCTCCTCGTTGAAGCGGCGCACCAGCTCTTCGAAGATCGAGCCCATGCCGTGGTTGTCGAGGCCGGGGTGGCGGATTGAGCCGTCGGCGTTCAGGACCGGGGCCGGGCTGAGGTTGATGTCGGGGGCGGTGAGCTTTTCGACCAGCGTGCCGAGGGCGTCGGCGCGGGACAGGCGCGGGATCTGGTTGCGAAACTCGAAGTTGTCGAGGATGTCCTGGACGTTGGGCGAGAAGCCGTCGAGATACGCTTCGAAGTCGGCGGTCAGTTGCTGACGGCTGGCGCGGGCGCGCAGGTCGCGCAGGGTGAACCGGGAGGTGTTGTAGAAGGCTTGGCCGGCGGCCTGGCGCAGGGCCGCGTCCTGTTCCACCACGTCCGCGGCGTCGAGGGCGGCCTTCATGGCAAGGACGGCCTGTTTGCTGTCTTCGAGCACCGCGTCGAGGCGTCGCAGTACCGTCATCGGCAAGATGACGTCGCGGTACTTGCCACGCACGTACAGGTCGCGCAGCACGTCGTCGGCGATACCCCAGATGTAATTGGTGATCCAGTTCAGGTCATGGTTGTTCAGCATGATGGCTTGTCCAGGCGTTGGCGCGGCGGGCAGCCTCTCACAGGGGCAGGGGCGTGATGGGATCGCCTTCAAGCGAAACGGAGGTCTTGCCGTCGACGCCTACCGGGGTGTCGCCCATGAGGGTGATGCGGTAGAACTGCCGGTCGAAATCGGTCGCAAAGATATCCCGCGGCGCGAGATGGGCGGTCGAGCGGTTGTCCCAGAACGCCAGGCTGCCCGGTTCCCACTTGAAGCGCACCGTGAATTCCGGCCGGATGGCGTGTTCCCACAGCAATTCCAGCATCTGCTCGCTCTCGCGCGGCGTCAGGCCGACGATGGACTTGAGGAACGACGGGCTGCAATACAGGGCGCGCTCGCCCGTTTCGGGATGCACCCGCACCAACGGGTGCTCGCTGACCATCGTGCGGCGGCTCACGACCTGATCGTATTCGTCGGTATTGTGGGCGGTTTGCGGGACCGCATAGCGGTGCACGCCGCGCAGGCCGTCGATAAAGCCCTGCAACGTCGGCGACAGGCTGTCATAGGCGACCACCAGATTGGTCCATTGCGTGTCGCCGCCGTAGGGCGGAACGATCTCGCCGCGCAAAATGGAGGCGGCCGGTGGGTTGATGGCCGCGGTAATGTCGGTGTGCCAACCCGTCCACGGCTTCATGACGCCTTCGCGTTGATGGCGATTGGCCATGCGGTGTTTGGCAATGGAGTAAACCGCCGGGTAGTCGGCGTCGTTGCCGAACACCACGTGTCCGGGAGTCAACTGGCCGAATTGCCGGGCGAAGTCGGTCTGCTGCTGATGGTTGAGGTGCTGACCGCGAAAAAACACCACTTTCCATTGCAGCAGGGCGGCGCGAATTTCCTGCACCGTGTCCGGCGCCAGCGGCCGGGTCAAATCGACGCCGTGAATTTCCGCGCCGATGTGAATCGATAGGGGCCGTATTTCGATCATTTGTTTTACCCTCCTCAGAAAGCTGCCGCTCCAGAACATTTCCGTATCTGATTGCATCGTTTCTACCGAGAAAAGATCCCAAGCCAAGCCCCCGCATCGTCATTCCCGCAAAGGCGGGGATCCACTGACCCCTGAAAACCCTGGACTCCCGCCTGCGCGGGAGTGACGGTCCGGGAAGCCTCTTTTCATAGCTTTTATGTGGCCCGCGGGCCATGGAGATTCCTGCCTAATCGTACATCGCATCCGAGAAGACGCTCCCCAAAATTATCTCGGCACAGGATGATCGCCAATCACGCCTTTGTCCCGCAGGGCGGCGCGTTCGTCGGCTGACAGCCCGAGCATGCCGCCCAGCACCTGGTCGTTGTGCTGGCCCAGACAGGGCGCCGGGCGATAGAGCCGTGCCGGGGTTGCCGACAACCGCACCGGCTGGCCGGCGTATCGGCGCATCCCGGCCTCGGGATGATCGATGTCCCAGAAGAACTCGCGGTCGCGCAGGTGCGGGTCGTTGACCAGTTGCTCGGCGTTGACGACCACTCCCGACGGCACCCCGGCGTCTTGCAGAGTGTGCATGACCTCATAGGCGTCCCGATGCGCCGTCCACTCGGCGATATGCCGGTCCAACTCATCGTGATGTTGCAGGCGCCCGGACAGCGCGGCAAAGCGGGCCTCGGCGCACCAGGCCGGCTGGCCCAGGGCGCGCGCCAAGGCACGCCATTCATCGTCGCTACCCACGGCGATAGCCACCCAGGCGTCATCGCCGCGGCAGGGATAACAGCCGTGCGGCGCCTGGCGCGGGTGGCGGTTCCCCATGCGGGGCGGCACGACGCCGTTCAGCCGGACGCCGAGCGACGCCTCGCCCAGCAGGGCGGTGGTGGCCTCGGCCTGGGAGAGGTCGATGTACTGCCCCTGGCCGGTGCGCCGCTGGTGATACAGCGCCGTCAGGATGGCGCCGACGGCGAACAGGGCGGCCACCGGATCCGGGTAGGCGTTGCCGCTCATGTGCGGCATCTCGCCGGGGTAGCCCATCAGGCTGGCCAGCCCCGACGCCGGGTCGACGTTGGTGCCGTAAGAGATGAAGCTGCGGTGGGGCCCCTGGGAGCCGTAGCCCGGCATCGAGCACAGGATGATGCCGGGGTTCAACGCCTGCAGGCGGGGATAATCCAGGCCGAATTTGGGCATGACGCGCGGGCTGTAGTTCTCGACCACCACGTCGCTGACGGCAACGAGCCGGCGCAGCAGCGACAGACCCTCGGGGGTATCCAGTTCGAGGGTGACGTCGTACTTGTTGCGCATCAGGTCGTTGGTTTGCGAATTGCGGTTCCAGTGCCGCTCGCCGGGCTCGTCGTCGGGATAGACCCCCAGAATACGGGCCGTCTCTTGAGAAACGGTGAGGGGGCCGACCAGCTTGCGGCCGGTGACGTGGATCACCTCGGCGCCCATGTCGGCCAGCATGCGGGTGGCGTGGGGGCCGGCCCATACACGGGTCAGGTCGATGATGCGCACGCCGTGCAGCGCACCGTTCATGGCAGGTCCCTCTCCTCGCCCTAGATGACTCCCTGCGTGCGCCAATCGGCCAGTTGGGTACGGTTGCAACCCAGCCGCGCGGTCAGGATGTCCTCGGTATGTTCGCCCAGCAGGCACGCCCGCTGCAGCACCGGCGGCGTTGCGGTCAGATGAAAGGGAAAGCCGGCGTAGGCCTGGCGGCCGGCAACGGGATGATCCAGGTCGTGCCAGAAGCCGCGGAACCGGTACTGCGGGTCGTCCATCACCTCGGCAACGTCGTTGACGAAAGACGCCGGGATGCGATTTTCCTGGCAGCGGTGCACGATGTCGTGCTTGCCCCTCGCCTGCAGCCAGGGGGCGAGAAGCTCGTCGAACGACGCGGCGTGTTCGGAGCACGCGAACGGCGTGGCAAACCGCGCGTCCTCCAGCAGTACCGTCAGGCCGGTCAGGGCCAGGAAGCGCTCGTATTGCTCCAGCGTGCTGACCGCCAAGGATACCAGGCCGTCCCTGCAGGGATAGATGGTAATCGGGTGGGCGCGTTGATAGCGGTTGCCGAGCCGCTTCTGAATGCGCCCCACGTACACGTAGCGGTTGATGGTAAACTGGTGGATGGAGGCCATGCACGCCTGGATTGAGACGTCGACGTGCTGGCCCTGGCCGCTCTGTTGCCGCGCCATGAGCGCCGCCATGGCGCCGCTGTAGCCGTGCAGGGCGCCCTGGTAGGCCGGCTGATGGCCGCCGCCGCTCAAGGGCGGGCGCTGCGGGTGGCCGTTGAGGTACATGTAGCCCCCCAGGGCGTACGCAATCATGTCGTTGGCCTTGTAGTCGCGGTAGGGTCCGCTCTGTCCGAAGTTGCTGATGGACACCATGACCAGGCGCGGGTTGACGGCGCGCAGGGTGGCGTAATCCAGACCGAGGGACGGCATCACGCGCGGCGCGAAGTTCTCGACCAGCACGTCGGTGTCTCGCGCCAACGCCTTCAGAATCTCCCGGCCCTGCGGGTGCTTGAGATTGAGCGTCAGGCCCCGCTTGCCGGTATTGAGATAGAGGAACAGGGCGCTCGTTTCCGGGTCGGGGCGGTCATGCAGAAACGGTCCCACGGCGCGCGCCGGGTCGCCCGTGCCGGGCGGTTCGACCTTGATTACCTCGGCGCCGAACGCGGCCAGCAGCTTGGCGCAATAGGCGCCCGCCACGTAGCGCGACAGGTCCAGCACCCGGATGCCCTGCAGGGCTGCGGTCATGGTTGTGGCGTCTCCGTGCCGGCGCGTCGCGGTTCAGTGGAAGGGAGCAGGCGGCCTGAAATGGCGGCCAAGTTCCAGAAAGGACGATTATGGGGGAAACGATACTGCCGGAAAAGGAAAACCTGCGGCGGGCGGTGCGGTGGATTTCCGAACAGGGGACTTTTTCGGTGAAGGTGGTGGACGAAGCCTGTCTGCGTTTCGATCTCTCTCCCGCCGACGCGGCGTTCCTGCTGCGGCACTTCGCCGGTAAGAAAGAGAGGAGCGACCCCCACCCTAACCCTCCCCCGCAAGGGGAGAGGGAATAGGAAGGGGGAAGACTGTACTTACTCTAAATGTCGAAGTACAGCTTGAACTCGTATGGATGCGGCCGCAGGCGGACCTCATCCACCTCGTTCGAGCGCTTGTAATCGAGCCACTGGTCGATGGCGTCAGAGGTGAACACGTCGCCCTTGAGCAGGAAGTCGTGATCCTGCTCAAGCGCGTCGAGAGCCCCTTCCAGCGAACCCGGCACGGAGGGAACCTTGCTGAGTTCGGCAGGCGTGAGGGCATAGATGTCCTTGTCCAGCGGCTCGCCGGGGTCGATGCGATTTTCGATGCCGTCCAGGCCCGCCATCAGCATGGCGGAAAAGGCCAGGTAGCCGTTGCAGGACGGATCGGGGAAGCGCACCTCGATGCGTTTCGCCTTCGGGCTCGGCGAGTACATGGGGATGCGCACCGCGGCACTGCGGTTGCGGCTGGAATACGCCAGGTTGACCGGCGCCTCGAAGCCCGGCACCAAGCGCTTGTAGGAGTTGGTGGTCGGCGCCACGAAGGCGCACAGCGCCGGGGCGTGCTTGAGGATGCCGCCGATGTAGTTGAGGCACATCTGGCTGATGCCGGCGTACCCATCGCCTGCGAACAGTGGCTGGTCGTCCTTCCACAGGCTCTGGTGCACGTGCATGCCGCTGCCGTTGTCGTTAAACAGCGGCTTGGGCATGAACGTGACCGTCTTGTTGTAGCGCCGCGCCACGTTCTTGATGATGTATTTGTACCACAGGAGGTTATCGGCCATGGCCACCAGAGAATTGAAGCGCATATCGATTTCGGCCTGCCCGGCGGTGGCGACCTCGTGGTGATGCGTCTCGACGCGGATGCCCAGCTTTTCCATCGTCAGGATCATCTCGGTGCGGATGTCGTGCATGCTGTCCGAAGGCGGCACCGGGAAGTAGCCTTCCTTGAAGCGCGGCTTGTAGCCCAGGTTGGGCCCCTCGACGCGCCCGGTGTTCCACTGCCCTTCCACCGAGTCCACGAAGTAATACGCCGAATGCTCGTTGCTGTCGTAGCGGATATCGTCGAGGATAAAGAACTCCGCTTCCGGCCCCACGAACACGGTATCGGCAACGCCGCTGGCCTTCACGTAAGCCTCGGCCTTCTTGGCGACGTTGCGCGGGTCGCGGGTGTAGCGCTCGTGGGTCAGCGGGTCCACGATGTCGCAGATCATCACCAGGGTGGGCTCTTTCATGAACGGGTCCATGCGCGCCGTGGTGGGATCGGGCATCACCAGCATGTCGCTGGCGTTGATCGCCTGCCAGCCGCGGATGCTGGAGCCGTCGAAGCCAAAGCCCTCGTTGAACACGTCCTCGGTGAGCTCGCTGATGGGATGGGTCATGTGCTGCCACAAGCCCGGAAAATCAAGAAAACGCAGATCGAGGACCTTGGCCCCCTTATCTGCGGCCATTTTAAGTACTTCACTCGGTGTCATAACACTTGCCTCCTTGCTAAACGTGCAACAACGGATTCAGCGCCAGCCGGCATCACTCAGATGGCTTCCTCGCCGCGCTCACCGGTGCGGATGCGAATCACTTCCTCCACCGGGGTCACGAACACCTTGCCATCGCCGATGTTGCCGGTTTGCGCCGCTTCCGTAATGGTGTTGATCACCATTTCTTCGAGATGGTCCGAAACGATAATTTCGAGCTTGCTCTTGGGAAGAAAGTCAACCACGTATTCGGCGCCGCGATAGAGCTCCGTGTGCCCGCGCTGGCGGCCAAACCCGCGTACTTCGCTGACGGTCATGCCCTGAATGCCGGCAGCATTGAGCTTTTCCTTCACCTCGTCCAATTTGAACGGCTTGATAATCGCTTCGATCTTCTTCACAACGCTATCTCCTTTGGAACGCCCGCCGAGGGGTGATCCTGCAACACGATCGCTCCGGCCAAGGCCGTCCGAGCGCCGCCAGAGTCTACCACGCCTGAGCCGGCAAAGTACAAACGACCGGCCCGCCCTTGCCTATGAGCCAAACAATAAATTCGGCAATATCCATGCCACAGACGATAATATGGTCCAAACCCCTCGCAGATAGCGGCTTGGCGGCCTTGCCAACGGCCCGAGGTACGGGATGACCGTCACCGGGATGGGGCACTTTTGTGTCATGCGTGACAAAATTGTCCTTCAAAAGGAAAAGAATGTCGGCCCGTGACCTAATTGAATTTGAACCGGGCCTTCTTGGCGCCGGAAGCCGACAACCGTTGCAATTTCTCCAACTCCTCCTCACTGGGTTCCAACTCGCCGTTTTCCCAGGCGATCACGTCCGCTGGCCGCACCCGAAAGAGCTGCGCCATCTGCACGTGGGTCATTTCCGTATGCTCACGCAGAGCCTGAATTTCCTCGGGTGTCATCATTTTCTCAATTCCTCGCGGTCTTGCCAGCGCCACGCCAAGAGTCCCCGAACCTCCCGACTTCCCCTCTCCCTAGCCCCCGTATCAAGAACGGGGCAGGCTCTCACCTGCGGCGGGGGGAGGGGACCGGTGGCCGGGCGCCTTCGTTACCCTCTCTCCCCCCCGCCGCGGGAGAGGGTTGGGGTGAGGGGGTAGCCGCCCTACAGTAACCCAACGCGTCGCCGCCACCACCACTCGACGGCCAGAACGGTGAGGAGCATCAGGAACAACGGCAGGGAGTCGCGCAAGCGCAGCCGGCTCTCTTCCAGCACGCGGTAATCCGGCTCGCCGCCGAAGAACTGCGCCAGGCTGGCGAGGGTGGGGCGGGCACGGCCGCTCAGGGTAAAAAAGGTGCCGTCCGTGCGGTCGGCGATGTCGCGCAGCAGGTCGTGGTTCGGCGCGCCGTGATGGTTTTCATTGCCCGGACGGCGAACGGGCAGCAGCAAGCGGTTGGCCTCGTGCGTTTTGTCCTTGATCTGGGCCTGCACGTCGAGCTCGTACAGCCCCTCCTCCTCGGCCCGGAAGCGGTAGCGGTATTCGCCCGGATTGCCGGTCGGGCGATACGGCACGGCCATCTCCTGTCCTGCCGGGGTGCGCAAAGTGGGCCGCAACACCGCCTCGGTGGCGGGGCGGTAATCGTCCTGCAGCACCTGGAACAGGCCGGTAACCTCGCTGCCGACGGGAAATTCGCGGGCGTCGGCCATGCTGCGGACCTGCTTCAGCACAGGGTCGTGGATGAGCCAGCGCACCATCTGGCGAATGAACTGCAGGTAGTACTGGTTGGAGTCCATACGCCCGGCCAATTGAAAATTCCACTTCCAGGTGTAATCGGTCATCAACGCCAGGGTGCGGCCCCCGCCGACGGGTTGCATGGCCAGCAACGGCGCCCCGGAAGCATCCTCGGGGGACTCGCCGGTGACGGCCAGGACGGTGGCGCCGGGCTTCGCGCGGCCGACGAGGTTCAGGGCGTCCAGTTCCGGCATGGATTCCCAGATGCGCTCGTTTTCTTGGTCGTCCGACGACAGCCGTGTGATCGGGTGTGTCCGGCCTTCCTCGGTCAACGTCATCTGGTGCGTAATCTGCTGATAGTCACGCCGTTCACGGCGCAGGGAGACCGGCAGGATGGCCTCAATGGGCGTGCCCATGTAACCGCCCTGCGAAAATGCCAGCGGCCCGCCGACCATCGCAAAGGCGCCGCCGTCCATGACGTAGCGCGCCACGTTCTGCAAATAGGTCACCGGGAAATAACGCCGCGAGTCGAAATTCTCGAAGATGATCAGGTCGAAGTTCCGCAACTCCCGCGTAAACAGCTGCTCGGTGGGGAACGGGATGAGGCTGAGTTGGCTCTCGGGCACGTTCACCGCGTCGTTGGCAGTACGCAGGATGACAAACGACAGCAGGTCGATGCTGGGGTCGAGCTTGAGGGCCTGTCGCAGGAAGCGATAATTCCAGGTCGGGCTGCCGCACACCAGCAGCACGCGGATCTTGTCGCGCACGACGGACAACGGGAAATCCACGCGGTTGTTGTCGGTAAGCGCTTCGCCGAGCCGCGGGGCGATGCTGACCGTATAGGCAAATTCGCCGATCGTGTCCGGCTGCAAGGGGAATGTCATCTGCTGCTCGGCGGCGTCCGAATCGACCAGCATGCGCTGGGTCGCCACCACGCGGCCGTCGCGCTGCAAGACGACGGCCAGCGTTTCTTCGGCGTAGCCCCACACCTGGATGGTGGCGGTGACGTCCGCCGGGTAGTGCAGGAAGGTGAGCGACGGCGCCTGCACGTCAACCACCCGGATGTCCCGATACGTGTCCAGGTCGCCGACGCCGACCGCCATCACCGGCACGCCCGCCCGGCGCAGGTAGCCAAGGCCGGTGTCCGAGCCGTGATGCACGCCGTCGCTGAGCACCATGACGCCGGCCGGCGGCGCGTTGCGGTTGTCGTCGAGCATCTGGGTAACGGCGCCGATCAAATCCGTCCGCTGCCCGCCTGTCTGCACCTGCGGCAGGTCGTCACGCGGCAGCATCCGTACCGTGTCGTCGAACTGGTACAGCGCGATGTCATACCGCTCGGCCAGCTTGTCCAGCGCCGAACGCTGCTCATCGTGCAGATAATCGACCACCCCCTGCAGGCGTGTGCGCCCGTTGCCCTCGCTCAACCCCATGCTGCCGGAAGTGTCCACCAGCACGGCCAACTGCGGCAGAATCAGCATCACCTTCTGGATCAGCAGGGCGGGGTTGAGCAGCATCATCAGGACCAGCGCGTACGCCCCGAACCGCAGCGCCGTCAGCCCCAGCCGCGCGCGCCGCGAGGTGCGCGGCCCCAAGTCGAGCCACTGCCGCACCAGCAAGGCA
>JAJDWF010000079.1 GCA_022825745.1 Dehalococcoidia bacterium
AAGAAAAACAAATCCTGTATGTTTCCAGTCTCTTCACCCGCGTTGCGAATTTGAACCGCAGCGTCGTTGATGGTGCATTCGGTCAGCAAGGACAGAAAACGTATGGCGTCAAAGACATTTGATTTCCCCACGCCATTGGGCCCGGCGATGCATGTGAACGGGCCGAGATCCAGCGAAAAATCTACAAGGTTTTTGAATCCATCAACTTCCAATCGGGTTAGCATGATCGCCTCCAAAAAGGCGGGCGGTGCGGTTTGACGCAATTCTAGCACGGTCTATTGACGCCGCAGCCGCTCCATCTCGCAGGCGAACCACAGCGCCATACTGCCGGTGCGGTCATCATGGCCGCTCAACGCCGCCCGGTCCAGGTACGCCCGCATATCCGGCATCACCCCCGTGCTGATGCAGCCGTCCACCACGCCTCCGTCCTCGTCAATACGCTCCGACACCGCTCGCCAGCACGCTTCCACGCCGACTCGGTATCCGTCGCCCTCGCCGTCCGGCAGCCATCCCTCGCGCAACCCGCGCGCCAGCGCGTAGCCCACCATGCATGTCGAGGTCAGCTCACCCCACGCGCCCGGCACGTCCACCAACTCGCCGAACGTGCCCCACGGCTGCTGCCGCCGCAGCAACGCATCCAGGTGCCGGCGGTGTCTGGCCAGCAGTTCGTTCCACGCCGCGCCCTGCGGCAGGTACGTCAGCGCCTCCGCGTAACCCAGCGCCGCGAACCCGTTGCCCCGGCTCCAGAAATGCGGAGCCGAGCGGGCGTGCTTGAACAGGCCGCTGCCGTCCTGCACGTCGCCCCCTTCGACCAGGAACCGGGCCAGCAACGCGGCATACTTCCCGTCACCGGTAATGCGGTACGCCCGGCCCAGCATCGCGCCGCACATGAACATGTCCTCAACGCGGAAATCGGGATCGCACGGCGACGGCGCCTCTTCCGGGTGTGGACGCGGCGCGAACCGGTCAACCGCATTGAAAAACAGCCGGCGGTATCGCTCGTCGCCCGTATAGTCCGCCAACCGCGCCGCCCACACCACGCCGGTCAAGGCCGCGCCCCCGGCGCCCTCCAGGTGCGCGTCCGGATCCTCGGCAATCGGGGCGATCAACTCCGCTATCTCCGCGGTGGGGTCCGTTCCGTCCGGGTCCAGTTCCGCCAGCCGCAGTCGCCCGCTGATGCCCACACCCTGCGTGTAATTCACCGGGTCCAGCGCGTGCCCGTACCGGCCCGCCAGCACCCGCGCGATCTCCACCGGCGTCCGCGCCTGCCGTGCCTCCAGGGCCGTCCTGCCGGGCGATGGCGGAACGTCCGCGTCTTTGCCCGTAACCGCCCACAACTCCCGCAGCGCGTCCGTCAAGCCGGTCCAGTGCGTCGTCAACCGCAACGCTGGGATCACCCCGGGCGCGCCGTCCGAGGCCTGCCCTAACGCCGCCACTAACGAGTCTCCGGCTCTCTCCGGAACGGCGTTGAGCGTGTTTGCCACGCTCCCGCCGGCCGCTGCCGCGTTCGCCTCCCACATGGCCCCCTGGTTCTCGTCGTCGCTCAGGGCAACCTCCACCACCAGGTCCGGCCCCTGGTAGCAGATCCACCGCCACAGGTACCGACGTTCGGGAGCCGTCGCGTCAAAGTAAAACCCATCCTCCGGTGGGTATCCAACGGTGAGGTCAACCTTGTTGTCCGCCGCCTCTTCCCAGTCTCCGCCGGACAGGGCGTCCGGGTTAGCGGCCACGATAACGGACAGCGCGACGCCCGACTCTTGCGCCGCCGCGGTTCCGGTGAACCGTTCCAACGCGGTCAGAATCCGTGGCGTATCCGTGGTGTCCCCGCGCAAACCTGCCACCAGCAGCACCGAGGGTCGATGCTCCGACTCGGCAAACGGCAGCGTCCGCGTGTCCTGCAGGGCCATGATGGGCCGCAACTCCGGCGTCAGCCCGATGGTGGCGGACTGCCAGTACGCCGGCGAGCGTTTGCGTATCAGGTTGATCAGGGCGGCGTTGACGTCGGTGGGGTGCATCGTGGAGTGCATCATGGACATGGTTAATCTCGCGGAAGGTCGGAAATCGTTTGGGCCGACTATACTATACGGCAAACCAGGGTGACCCGCTTTGACATCACCGGGTCACGGCGATACATTCAACCCATCCGCAACCCTACCGGGAGTTGGCGTACATGCCCCGCTTCGACGAATACACCGGCGAGCATCTGATCCCGCCCTATCGCATCCTGGACCTGACCGACCGCCGCGCTGCCTTCTGCGCCCGTCTGCTGGCCGACTACGGCGCGGACGTGGTCAAGGTGGAACCGCCGTCCGGCGACCCTTCCCGCCGCCTGGGCCCCTATCCGTCCGACTCATCCGACCCTGAGCGCAGCCTCGACTTCCTGTTCTACAACACCAACAAACGCTCCATCACCCTGGACCTGGAAACCGAGTCCGGCCGCTCGCTGTTTCGCCGCCTCGCCGCCGACGCCGACGTTATCGTTGAGAGCTTCGACCGCCACTACCTGTACGACCGTGGCATCGGATTCGACGCCCTGCGCGCCGACAATCCCGGCCTGATCATGGCCTCCGTTACCCCCTTCGGCAACACCGGCGAATGGGCAGACTACCAGGGCGACGACCTGGTGGTCATGGCCGCCAGCGGCTACATGCAGATTACCGGCGAACCCGACGAGCCGCCCGTCCGCCAGGGCAACGAGCATAGCCACTACCCGGCCGCTCAGTACGCCGCCGTCGGTATCCTCGCCGCCCTCTACCATCGGGACTTTGGCGGCGGCATCGGGCAGCACATCGACGTGTCCTCTCAGGAAGCCCTCATCACCTACTACACCGACGCTCATCCCGCCCTGCTCTGGCGCAAGCTTGGCCAGAACGTCACCCGCGTCGGCACCAACTCCACGCTCGTCATTCCCCTGGGCGCGTACCCCTGCAAGGATGGCTGGATCGCCGCCGGCGTCATCACCCCCCGCGAGTGGGACGCGCTGGCCGCGTGGATCCACGAGGTAACCGGCAACGACGAAGTGCTCAGCGAGGCCTATCGCGGCGGCAACCAGGACCGCGCCGAACACATCGACATCATCACCGCCCTGTTCCTAGAGTTCGCGGAGAATTTCACGGTGCAGGAACTGTTCCATGAAGGTCAGCGCCGCAACCTGGTCTTCCTGCCCGTCAACGAAATCGCCGACCTGCTCGCCGACCCCCAACTCGCCGATTCCGGCTTCTGGTACGACATCGAGCATGACGACTCCGCCATCGGCGCCGTCAAATACCCCCTCGGCATCTTCCACAGCGACGACGTGCAGGCCCGCAGCCGTCCGGCCCCCACCCTCGGCGCGGACAACGCCGCCGTCTATCAGGGCGAACTGGGCCTGACTCCCGCCGAACTCGCCACCCTCAGCGCCGACGGCATTATCTAGGTTGTATCACCACGGAGAAAACCTGCAATGACTACCGCCGTTCCTCAAACGCAGTCCGCCACCCCCTCCGCCCTCACCGGCATCCGTGTCGTCGAATTCGGCCCCTACGTCGCCTTGCCCCTCACCGGCCGCATCCTCGGCTCGTTGGGCGCTGAGGTCATTAAGGTGGAAACCAACAAGGTGCTGGATGAAATGGCGTTCATACCGGCCTGGTCTCGCGGCGCCGGCCAGCCCGAATACCAGCGCGGCAAGCGCCGCATCACCCTCGACGTGCGTACCGACGCCGGCCGCGACCTGATCCTGGAGATGGTCCGCATCAGCGACGTGTTTATGACCAACTTCCGACGCAACGTCCTGGACCGCTGGGGCATCGACTTCCCCGAGATCCGTCGCCAGCGTCCCGACGCCATCATCATGTGGCAGACCGGCCTGGGCGGGCACGGCCCCTACTACACCTACAAGTCCTTCGGCATCCTCGTGCAGCACCTCTCCGGCGTCTCCCTGATGACCGGCCTCCCCGACGAACCGCCCGGCGTGGTCAACACCTCCTACTCCGACTACCACACCGGGGTATTCCAGCCGGCCGGCATCATCGCCGCCCTGATGCGCCGCAACCTCACCGGCAAGACCGCCACCCTGGAATCGTCCATCTTCAAGTCCGGCGTCGCCACCTGCGGCCCGGCCCTGCTGGACTACCAGGTCAACGGCCGCGGCCCCCGGCGCCGGGGCAACCGCGACGCCTGGGCCGCCCCCCACGGCGTGTACCCCTGCGCGCCCGATCCCGTCTCCGGCGACGCCGACCGCTACGTCGCCATCTCCGTCGCCGACGACGACCAGTGGGCCCGCTTCCGCAAGGCCGCCGGCGACCCGGCCTGGGCCGCCGCTCCCGAGTACGCAACCCGCCTCGGACGCCAGCGCAACCAGGACGCCCTCGACGCCGCCATCTCCGAATGGACTCAACCCCAAGAATCGGCGATGCTCATGGACACGCTGCAACACGCCGGCGTACCTGCCGGCATCGTATCCCAGGGCACCGACCTCAACGATAGCGCCCACCTGAAGTCTCGCAACTTCTACCAGGACACCCAATACTGGGAGGCGGAGCGCGGCGTCAAGGCCACCGAATGGGTCGAGGGCGAAAGCGTCTCCTGGTCAATCCCGGCCAAGATGTCCGGCACCCCCATCGCCTTCGGCAACTACAGCAACATCGGCCAGGACAACGCCTACGTCTTCGGCGATCTCCTCGGCCTCACCAGCGGCGAAATCGCCGATCTCGAAGCGGCCGGCGTCATCTACTGACGCCGGGTCAGCAACTCCCTCTACCCCTCGAAGTCCGTAATCACGCTCCGCCGCACGCTGCCCGCCTTCATGTCGGCAAAGGCCCGGTTGATCTCCGACAGCGGCAACTCCTGCGTCACCAACTCGTCCAGCTTCAACCGCCCCTGCTTGTAAAACTCGATGTAGCGCGGCATGTCCGTGCGGAACCGGTTGGACCCCATCGTGCAGCCCTGGATGGCCCGCCCCCGCCGCAGGTAGTTCCCCGCGTCCAGCTCGATCTTCACCCCCTCCGGCACCATCCCGATGATGGTGGCGACCCCGCCAGGCCGCAACATGTTGTAGCAGTCCTCCGCGGTCTGTTTCAGGCCGATGGCCTCAAACGAATAGTCCACTCCCCCGCCGGTCAGCTCCACGATCCGCTCGGCCACGTTGCCCGACGTCGCGTCGATCACGTCCGTCGCCCCGAACTCCCGCGCCAACGCGAACTTGTCCTCCGTCGTGTCCACCGCGATGATCCGCAACGCGCCGGCCAGCGCCGCCGCCTGCACGCAGTGAATCCCGATCCCGCCACAGCCAACCACCGCCACCGTGCTCCCCGGCTCAACCCGCGCCGTGTTCAGCACCGCGCCCAGGCCCGTCGTCGCCCCGCACCCGATCAGCGCCAACTGTGGGAACGGTATATCGTCCTCCACCTTCACCAGCGCGTTCTCGTGCACCAGCATCTCCGCCGCGTACGAACCCAACTGCGCGAACTGCGTGATGGCCTCGCCGTCCTTCCGCAGTCGCGGCGGCTCGTTCCGGCTCCGCGTCACCGCCGTCCGGTCGCACAGGTACGGCTGCCCCCGCGTGCAGAACTCGCACGTCCCGCAGAACACCGACAGGCACATGATTACCGAGTCCCCCGGCCGCACATAGCTAACCTGCTCCCCCACCGCCTCCACCGTGCCCGCCGCCTCGTGCCCCAATATGCACGGCATCGGCGTCGTGTACAGCCCCTCCACAAAGTGCAGGTCACTGTGGCACACGCCCGACGCGCCCGTTCGTACCAGGACCTCACGAGGCGCCGGCGCGTCCACCTGCACGTCCTCCACCACCACCGGCTGGTTCACCTCGCGCAAAACTGCTGCTTTCATCGCTCATTCCCTCCCAATGACTGCATTGCTTCATGCGTGCCGCGATGGTAACCGCGCGCCCGGCAAGCGTCAACAAATCCCCAATGCAAACGGCCCCCTCGAGAGGGAGCCGTCTAATCTCGCTTGCAATTGTAATGGCGACCCGGAGCGGATTCGAACCGCCGATCTCTGCCTTGACAGGGCAGTATGTTAACCGCTACACCACCGGGCCGCATGACCGCGCAGCCTCAACCGCGCACTTTCAATTGTAGGCGGACGCCCAAAGAATTGTCAAACGCCGCAGAAGCCCTCGAGAAGGCTCAATGCCCCAGTCAGCAACTCACGGGGTCAGGCAGCCGCGCTCAATCGCCAACCGTATGAAGTCAGGATCGCTGTTCAGTTCCTCAAGCGTCCGGTTGCCGGCCAGGGGCAGGAGACACAGGAGTGCCGCCTGCTGTTCCGCTGGGGACAGCCGGTCCAGCAATTCCTGCAAAGTGGGTGGTTGCGGTGTCGGCTGGGGTTCCCGCTCTTTGGGGAATTGCAACTGACGGGGTTCGTCAGCGTCGTCCGGTTCTCCGGGCTGGCGCACCAGCAGATAGCACACTCGGTCAGGGGAGTCGGCGGCGTAGCCGGAGGGATAGGCGTCGCTGGCCGGGTAGGCTCGGACGGTGGCGTAACCGTTGCTATCGGTGCTGCGAATGATGAACCATTCCTGGCCGGCGGCATCGGTGAAGAACCCGTCATGGCTCTCCTGGGGCCAGCTGGCCGGGCATTCTGACGCTGCCGTAACGGGGGCTTGTGCCAGCAGACCATTGCTCAACAGGCCGGCCGCGAGGAGTGCGAGCGCAATGAGTCCGGTTGCGAGTGGAAACCTTTTCATAGAGACTCTCTGGGGCCGGTTGGCGGCCGGCTATTGGCCGCGCGGTATGAGGACGCGGGTCATCGTTTGCAAACCGTCAAAGGCGCTGTCGGCGCTGGCTGCGGTATGGAGCAGCACCCAGTGGCGGTGTGTGGACTGCGCCGGCGCCGTCAGGGTGACGGTCTGCGGTTGGTTCCAGTTGTCCGCAGTGAAGACCAGTTGGTTGGCGCTCACCCGCAGGCCGCCGTCCACCACGTAGGCGCCGGCGTCCTCGTCGTAGGTTAGCGTTCCAATCGCGGAGCCCAGCGCTACCGTTACGTCCGCGTTGGGCTGGGCAGCCAGTCGCACGGTGTAACTTTGGCTTTGGCCCCTTCGGACGCTGATCTCCGTGCTGCTGAAAGTGAGCGAACCGGAGGGGCCGCCGGCCGGTGGAATCCCAACGGTGGATTGGTTGTTCACCCTTTTCGCCCCAAAGTTGAGCAGCGGGTTGCCGGCTCCGTCCACGAATAG
>JAJDWF010000120.1 GCA_022825745.1 Dehalococcoidia bacterium
AGCCTTCTTTGACGCCTATTCGGGCACTCTCAGCCCCGAGTTTCCCAATGGCGGCGCGTCCTGCACCCAGGGCGGCGTCATGAACCCCGCCTAGCAAGGGCCGCGTCAAAATGGCATTGGCGCGGGCGTTGGCCATCATCCTCGCGGTCGCGCTGGGTTCCCTGCTGATGGGATGCCAAACCGGCGAGGTGCCAATAACTCCAACTCCCACTACTGCTGCGACCCCTACGCCGGCCATCGCGCCGACCCCTACCGCCTCCGCCGTGATTCCGCCGACTCCGACCACGGTTCCGCCAACCGCAAGACCCTCAGCGACGCCAGCGCCCGCCGTACCATCGAGCAACCCGGACCCGTCGCTTGCGCCGTCACCTACTGCCCCTCCTCCGTCCCCAACGCCCGCCGGCCCATCATTGAGCGAAGTCCCGGTGACCGACGGGCCGATACGCACCGTCATCATGCCCAGCCGGAACCACTTTCCCTCCCAGTTGCGCATCTCCGATGTCGTGCCCAACGGTTACAACACCGTGCCGCCAACGTCCGGCCAACACTGGGGCGCGTGGAGCGATTGCGGTTTCTACAACTACCCGCTGCCCGATGAGTTGCTGGTTCACAACCTGGAACACGGCAACATCATCGTAAGCTACAACTTCAACGACGAGTCGGAGGTTTCCGCCTTGCGCGATGCCGTCGCCACGATCCCGCTCGCCGAGGAATACGCCATCGTTCGCCGCTACCATGGCATCCCGGAAGGCATGGTCGCCATGACCACGTGGGGCGTTCTCGACCGGATGCTGGGCGTTGACCCCGACCGCATTGCCAGATTCTTCCGGGACTTCCCCGGCAACACCGGACCCGAATTTCCCAACGGCCTGCCCTGCACCACCGGCATCCAGATGACGGACTCGTCCGGTGGCTAGCCCACACACAACGAAAGGACCTGCAACGTGTTTCTAGCCCGCGTGTACGTGACCCTGAAACCCGCCGTCAACGACCCGCAGGGCCTGACCGTAATGGGCGGCCTGCACAGCTTGGGCTACGACGCTGTGTCCGACGTCCGCATCGGCAAGTACCTGGAAATCCGCCTGGACGCTGGCGACCAGGAAACCGCCGAGCAGGCAGTCGCCGGAATGTGCGACCAACTGCTGGCCAACCCGGTCATCGAAGATTTCCGGTTCACCCTGGAGCAGGTCTAAAGCCTAACGAAGGGGCGAGGCGCGCGCCCCACCCCTGCACCGTCAGGCAATTAGCGGCTAGTGCGCGTGCTCCTGTAGCATGCCCACCAGTTCGTCCACCGTCGCCTTCTGCCAATCGCCGGCGCGGGCTGCGGTTCGGGCGCGCCGCTGTCGCCCGAAATCTTGGTCCGATATGTCCGGATCTTCCGAGCGGATGGCCGCTTCGATTTCGCCCTGCTCGCGGCTGGCGGCTTCGGAACGCTCAATCCAGTGGCAGATGTACTCGTGTCCCTCGTCGTAGAACACGGCCACGGGAATGGACATGTACTTCCCCTCTTTGAGGAATTCGTTCATGATGTCGTGGTTTTCGTCGCGCGGGAAAATGCGGAGTTCCAGGCCCGCCGCTTCCGCTACCCGGGCCAGCACCGGCAACTCGCGCACCACGTCGCCGCACCAGTCCTCTCCTATGATCATCATCCGGGCCGGACCGCCCTCCGCGCCGGACAACTCCCGCAACGCGTCCGTCTGCCCGGACTCCAGGCTGACGTTGTCGTAATATTCCTCAATGCGCGCCTTGTTCACCTTGACGCTTGCCATGTATTCGTCATAGGTCATCCCCTGCGCAAAACGCTCCGGGGTCACCACGCTGGTCTGCTGAGCCATCTTGACACCTCCTTATTCGATTCCAAGTTGCCTTTTCCGCGTCCTATCGTCATTCCCGCGAAAGCGGGAATCCAGAAACCTCAGGGACTTGAACATCATGCTCGAAAACGGGCCGCCGGCCCGTCAGCCGATTTCTCAACCTTTCTGCCCGCGGAATCCGGTCTCCACCTTGCCGTCTGGCCAAACGATGATGGGCACGGCGTCCCCGTAGTCCAGGGCCTCGTCCAGCGTGTCCTGGCTCTGGTCAACGCGGCGCTCCTCATATGTGACGCCTTCCCGACGCCACGCCGCCCGCAGCGAGTCGCAGGCGGGGCACACCGTCAGCGTGTACACGATGGGGATGTCTGCCATGATTTCCTCCCTTCCCGTTGGCCTGTGATGGGCGGCATTCTACAACTTTGCAGCCGCCACTGCTATAATCCGCTCCGAATCGCACCCTTCAAGGAGTTTACGATGATTGCCCTGATTGTCGAGATCAACATCAAACCCGGTTTCAAGGACCAGTTCATGGCGTCCATGCTCGGCGACGCCCGCGGCTCCAACAACGACGAGCCGGGCTGCCTGCGCTTCGACGTGCTGCAGGACAACGAGGACGAGAACAAGCTGCACCTGTTCGAGGTGTACGAAGACGAGGCGGCCGTAGAGGCTCACCGCAACGCCCCGCACTTCATCAAGTGGCGGGAAGAGTGCGCCGACTGGTTCGCCACGGAGAACATCCGCAAGATCGCCACGCCCGTCTATCCCGCCCCCGAAAAGTGGGAAAAGCGCCCCCCGGTGGACTGAACACCTGGCGACCCAGATATAGCAGGGGCGGGTTTGAAACCCGCCCCTTTTCGTGCAACTCCCCCATCGGTTCGCGGTCAGATTTGCCGTTGCAGCACCCGCCGGAACGCCCGCACAAACGCATCCACCTCTACCTCACCCAGCTCCGTGGACAGCGCCCCCACCAGGTTCGGCGCCAGCAGGAACCCTTCGTTCAGCATCCCCATGAAAACGCGCTCGCTCAACGCCTTGTCGCAAGCGGCAATGTCCCGGTAGTTCCGCAACGGTTGGTCGGTGAAGTGGATGCCGAACAGCGACCCTAACCCGGTCACCAGCACCGGCTGCTCCAACTCCGAGCAGACTTGCCGCAATCCCTGGCGCAGCATCTCAGTCAACTCGGCCAGGCGCCGGTACACCGTCGGCGTCAACTCGGTCAGCGTGGCGACGCCCGCCGCCATGGTCACGGGGTTGGCGTTGAAGGTGCCGCCGTGGTTGATTACCGGCCCGCTGAGCGGACTGTACAGGCTCATAATGTCGGACCGGCCGCCGAACGCTCCCACCGGGAAACCGCCCCCGATGATCTTGCCCAGCGCCGTCATGTCCGGCGTGATTCCGTAGTGCTGCTGCGCCCCGCCGGGCAGAACCCGAAAGCTGATTACCTCGTCAAAGATCAGCAGCGCCCCGCTGCCATCGGCAAATTCCCGCAGCATTTTCAGGTAAGCCGCGTCTGCCGGCAGCATACCCACCGAGCCCATCACCGGCTCGACGATTACGGCGGCCAGTTCGTCACGGTGCCGTTCCAGGATGTCCCGCGCCACGTCCACGTCGTTGTACGGGATGATTACGGCCTGCTCCAGCGTCCCCTCGGCCAGGCCGGCGCTGGACGCCACCGGCGTGGGGTTTTCATAGTCGCCGCCCGTGGTCGGATCAATCCGCAGGCTGACCATGACCGCATCGTGCGTGCCGTGGTAACCGCCCTCTACTTTCGAGATCTTGCTGCGTCCGGTGTACGCCCGCGCCGCCCGAATGGCGTTCAAAGTCGCCTCGGTGCCGGAGTTGGTGAACCTCACCTGGTCAAACGACGGCACCCGCTCGCACAACAGCGACGCCAGTTCAACCTGGTGGCGGTTGGGCGAATTGTAGGCCAGCCCGCAGTCCATCTGCTCCCGGGCCGCTTCCAGCACCGGCGCCGGCCCGTGGCCCAGGATCATGGTGGTCATCGTGTTGATGAAATCCAGTCGCTCCGCGCCGTCGGCGTCGGTTACCACCGCCCCGCGCGCGGACTCGGTGAAAATCGGGTAAGGCTTCCAGAAGATGGAATGCCGGCTGTCGCCGTCGGGCAGGTAGCGGCATGCCTCTTCCCACAACGCCCGCGATTTGGGCGTGGTCTCCATGTACCGGGTTATTTCATCGGTGGGCAAAGTTGAACTCCTCTAATCGGCTCCTGCCGGACTCGCGGCGGCCACTGGTCGCGCCTCCCCTCGGAAGAAGATGCCGCGCCAGAACCCGCTGCCAACCACGGTTCCAACTACGACCAACGTGAACGCCGCGCCGGACACCGCCATGATCATACCGGCTTGCCAGTGGTCGGCCAGCGCGCCGTAGAGCAGGTTCGCGAAGGCCATGCTGCCGCCCACGTGCATTGAATACACGGACGCCACGCGCCCCCTGATCTCGTCCGGCACCACCGAATGGATGACGGTGTGCGTGATCGTCATAAATCCTGACGTGCCCAGGCCCATCAGCACGGCGGCGATCATCGATATCCCCGTTTGGGAAGACAGTCCCAACCCGATGGGCGTCAAGCTGCTAGTGAATCCCAGCAGCAGAAAAACCCGCCCTCGGGTCAGGTGGCTCACGATGCCGCCCACGAATATCGACGATAGCAAAGCGCCGATTCCCAGAGCCGTCATCAGCGCGTAAACGTCGTTCTGGTCGAACGTAATCCCGTCGGCAGAGAGCTTTTCCAGCGCCAGGGGCGGCAGCATCGATTCAAATGACATCACCAGCACGCAGTGCGCCAGCGCCATCAGGATGATCCCGAAGATCAGCGGCGTGGTGTACGAGTACACGAAACCGGCGGCGGTGTTGGACCAGAAACTCCGGTTGCGATCAATAACTCCACTGGACACCGTGCGGATGCTGAGCGCCGCAATCAGCGCCACCAGGTAGAACACGGCGCACGCCCAGAAAATAACGGCGGATGTGCCGATGGTCAACAAGAGGTTCTGAATCGAGAACGACACTCCGCCCGACTGGAAAATCGCGCCGGCGCCCACGAGCACTGACACGGCCAACAGGATAGCCGGTCCCACCGCGCGCGATCCCTGCTGCATTGCCTCGTTCAACGCCACCGCATTGGGCAGCCGTTCCCGGTCCACCAGGTTCGGAGTCAGTGATTGCGCTGCCGTCTGCTGAGTTGCCCGCAAAGTGCCGTTGATAACGGCGAGGGCTACTACATACCAGGGATTATCGACTCCCATCATCACCAGGATTGCCATCACCGACGCCTGCGCCAATTGCAGCGCATACACCCACTGCAGCAGCGTCTTTCGCGTCATCTTGTCGGCCAGATAGCCGATAAACGGAGTCGCGAAGAACCGCGGCGACATCGCCGCAAACGTGATCAGGCCGACCCAGAGTCCCCAAGTCGCGTGCAACTCCGGGATGCTGAACACCCACGCGCCGCGCGCCACGATAAGCGCCCACGCTCCGCTCCCGCTGGACAGCGACGCAAGGGCCAGAAACCGGAAATCCCGAAACACAAGGGCAGCGAGGAACCTGTGAGCTTTCTGCGCCAGGTAACTGCGCTGCGGGGCGGGATCCGTGGCCATCTTGCAACTCCTGCTGCATCCGGGCGCGCTCAAACGGCCGGCCATGCAACTTGCGCGGGGTATTCGCGCATTATAACCCACGAACCCGGCGGGTCAAACCGAGACGGCATAACGCCGCCGCGATGGGCTTCAGCGAATGTCCTGCAGCCTGACCCGCGACACCAGGAAAACGCCGTCCACGTCCCGTTGCAGCCCGAACTCCGTGAACTCCGGAGCCACCGGCAGGTGTTCCTTGATCGTGAACAGCATATTGTCCCGCAGCGCCGACAGCTGCGGGGCCGACACTTCCATGCGGTCGCGCCGGATGGCGGACTCCACCCGTTCCCTGGCAACTTGTCGCGGACTGCCCTTGCGCAGCCCGCGGTCTTTCCAGAACAGCTTAAACATGAGCCGACGCCTTGCGATTGATCCCCATGAGCGTCCGCACCTTGTCCATGATGGACGTAGGCTGCTCATCCACCGGGTCAATCATCGGAATATACTCCCCGTCGATCCGCGCGGCCACCCGCACAAACTCCCGCCCCGAAGGCGACTGCGTGTCGTACACCACGGGCGTTCCGTTGTTTGTGGAAGTGATCACCCGGTCGTCCGATGGCACCAGGCCGACGGCATCCACGGCCAGCATCTCCAGCACGTCCGAAGCGTCCAGCATGTCGCCCCGTCGCACCAGGTCGGGCTTGATGCGGTTGATGATCAGCCGGGCCGAACGAATCTCGCTGGCGTGCAGCAGGCCGATCACCCGGTCGGCGTCCCGTATCGCCGATACCTCCGGCGTCGTGACCACCAGCGCCTCTTGCGCGGCGGCAATCGCGTTGCGAAATCCCTGCTCAATGCCAGCCGGGCAGTCCACAATCACGTAGTCGAACTCCGCCTCCAGTCGCCGGCACAGGTCAACTAGCTGTTCGCCGGAAACGCAGTCCTTGTCCCGCGTTTGTGCCGCCGCGATCAGGTACAGCTCCCCGGCGTGCTTGTCCCGAATCAGCGCCTGCTCAATTTTGCAACGCTCTTCCACCACGTCCACCAGGTCATAAACAATGCGATTCTCCAGGCCCATCACCACGTCCAGGTTCCGCAATCCAATGTCGGTGTCGATCACCACCACCCGGTTCGAGCGCAGGGCCAAGGCCGTGCCCACGTTTGCCGTGGCGGTAGTCTTGCCCACGCCTCCTTTGCCGGAAGTCATGACGATGGTCTTACCGCTCATTGGGATTTCCTCCGTGGTCGATGGAGTAGTTTTTCAGGTAGGGCGAAACGTGTACGGCGGCATTGCGTATCCGCGCGATGATCGGGCCGTCGTTGGTTCCGGGCCGGCTGCGGCCAGCGACCGCCCGCGGCGGGTCGGCGTCCCAGAAGTAATCGGCGATGCGCAACTGTGGGCCAACGGATGACATCGCCAGGATGACCGCCGTGGCATCACCGCCCGCGCCCGCATGGGCCAGCCCGCGCAGCTTGCCGAAAACCAGGATGTCCCCCTGCGCTATGACCTGGGCGCCGGGATTTATGTTGCCCACCACAACCACGTTGCCCGGGAACCTGTGCACTTCCCCGGCCCGGTAGGTGCCCCGCACCACGTCGGCCGGCACGCCGGAACGTCCACCGTCAGGGGCAACTACGCCGGCAAGCTCTGGCCGGTCTTGCTCTCCCTGCGCCTCGTCCGTCGGCATAGGCTCCGGGTCGGACTCCGCCGGTGCGGGACTCTCCACGCGCCCGTTCCCGTTCACCCGGTCGGATATCGGCGTGTGCAATTCAATGAGGCTGTCGATGCGCTCGCGCTCGCGTTCTAGGATTTCCGGTTCGCACCAGAACTGCTTGATGCGCAGCCCCGACTCCGAATCGATAACCTTGCGGATGCGTTCCTGGTGGTCGTGGAGCAGGATCCTCTTCCCCACATCTACGATCACCTCGCCGCCGGAATAGAGATGCCTTTCCCGCCCCAAATGCTCACGCAGCGTCCGACACGCAACCTCAATCGGCGCGTTGTCGTCAATCGTTATGTTGACCAGCGCGCCCCGGCCGACAATCCGCACCAGCTCCCGCGTATCCGTCGTTGAGTCCACCATGATCGGGCATATTTATAGCAATGCCCGGCAGACCCGCGCCCTAGCGGACGCTTGCGGATTTTGAGGAAATTCAAAAATCTAGTCCGGCCGTCCGAACACCGCCACCGAGCACGTGAACGAGCCGGGTCGTCCGCCCAGGTTGTGGGTGATGCCGAGGTCCGCCTTCTGCAACTGCCGGCCGCCGGCCTTGCCCTGCATCTGCTTGTACACTTCGTAGATCATCCGTATCCCGCTGGCCCCGATGGGATGGCCAAAACACTTGAGCCCGCCGTCGGTGTTCACCGGCAGGTCTCCCTCCAGCGAAAACGCGCCATCGGCCACGTCCGCGCTGGCCTGACCTCGCGGGCTGAACCCCAGGTCCTCCATGATGATCAGCTCGGTGATGGTAAAGCAGTCGTGCACCATCGCCATGTCGATTTCGGCGCGTGGTTCCGTTATGCCCGCCTCCTCGTATGCGGCCTGGCTGGCGCGCACCGTTTCCGGGAAGTACGTGAAGTCCCAGTCGTTGCGCAACACACCGAACGCGCCCACGGCGAGACCCAACCCTTTGACCAGGATGTAGTCGTCCCGCAGCGTCCGCGCGATTTCGGGCGTCGTAATGATCGCCGCCGCCGCGCCGTCGCTCACCCCGCAGCAATCGTACAGACCCAACGGCCAGGCAATCATCGGCGCGTTGATTATCTGCTCCTCGCTGACCTCCCGCTGGAAGTGCGCCTTGGAGTTCAGCGTGCCGTTGTGGTGGTTCTTGGACGCGATCTGCGCCAGCGTGCGCTTCCCGTCGTCATAGTCGATATCGTAGTGATGGAAGTAGCGCGTCGCCGCCATGGCGAACTGCGACGGCGGTGGTGTCGGCGGCTCTACGTCAGCCCCCGGCCCGGCCGCGATGGCCAGGCCGGAAAACCCGCTGTCCTTCAGCTTCTCCACGCCCATGGCCAGCACGATGTCGTAAACGCCGGCGGCCACGGCATAACAGGCGTTGCGGAATGCGTCGGTGGCTGTCGCGCACGCATTCTCCACCCGCGTGATCGGTATGTAGTCCAGTTTCAGCGCCTCGGCCAGCGGCTGCCCGGTGCGGAAACTGCTCACCGTGCCCAGCCACGCCGCCTGGATGTCGTCGGCATCCAGCCCGGCGTCTTCGTAGGCTTCATAAGCCGCTTCTACCATCAGGTCGGCCGCCGAGGCGTCCCACCGCTCGCCAAAGCGGGTGCAGCCCATGCCGACCACGGCCACTCGGTCCCGTATTCCACTCATGTTACGACTCCTTGCCTGGGTAGGTAGGGCGACTAAACGGCAACGACCGGCGCCGGCGTTCGCCTCGGTATGGCTTTCCAGTAGTAGTTGTGTATCCCGTTAACCACCCGCAACTTGCGGAAACTCATTTCCACCGGCATCCCGACGCGCACCTCATCCAGTTCCCGGTCCGTCATCATGCACAGCACACGCCCGCCGCCCTCAAAGTCAACCACGGCGACGACCAGCGGCGTATCCACCGCCCCCGCGATGTAGTCCATCGAGTAGGTGAACAGCTCGCCCGGTATGTCACTCAACCGCACCGGCTCGCCCTGGTCCACGGCGCGACACTCCACGCACACCCGCTGCGCCGGATACTGCACGTACCCGCACACCCGGCAACGCGCCCCGTACAGGCGCACGTTCTTGTCTCCCTCCCGCCACAGGGCGGACACCGACGGCGAAGCCGGCGCCGGCCGGCGGGAAGCGTCATCCAGTGTCCACACGTCCCGCCATTTCGCATAGGTCTCGTAGTTGCCCAGCGTCTGTTTCGCCTCAACCCAGCCTGACAAACCCATCGCCGGGCGTTGCGCCGTCGAAATCGCTGCCGTGGTCCTGAAACCCAGCACGTCGCTCCCGTCGCCATAGGAGACGGCCAGCAGAAGCTCGTCGGGGCTGGCGTGCTCCAGCGCCCCGACCAGCAGCATCGGAACGAAGGCCGCGCCGGTGTTGCCTACGGCGCCAAACATGGACGCCTGTACCTGCTCTTCGGTGAACCCCGCCTGCCGCGCTAGCCTCCCGTGCCGCCTGTAGTCCGGCGCGTACAAAGCCACCCGTGCCGCATCGGCCGGGGTGATGCTGGTACGCTGGCAATAGCCGGCCACCGCCTCCGGTACGATCCGTTCGATACCTTCCTCGGTGGCGAACCGGTCTTCCCAGGTGCGGACGAACGGATCTCCCGGCGAACGCCACATATCCAGCATGTTGTCCGTAATGGAATGGCTGCCGGCGGATTCGGCGATTACGCCACTCGCCGAAATCACGAAAGCCGCCGCCCCGTCGCCCGAGGCGCGCTCGGTTTCTCCCCTCGGCGAACCCTGCCTGCTGTCGGCCACGACGACGAGAACCTCGCCTGCGCTCCCGGCAGCCACCGCGTCCAGGGCCGCTTTGATGGCGTTGGTGCCGGCCCGCAAAACGTTGGACACGTCGGTGGCGAATATGTCCTGCCGCAGGTCCAGGGCCGCCGCAACGATGGCGGCGCACTGCTTCTCGGCGTAGGGGGCCGTGGTGCTCGCGAAAATAATCCCGTCAATGTCGTTCCGGTCGCGACCTGTGAGACAGTCTATCCCCGCTGCCACCGCCATGGTCACGCTGTCTTCGTCGAAATTGGCCACCGCCCGCTCCACGCGAGAATTCCAGCCGGCCGTGTCCACGCCCAGCCGGTAGCGGGGCACGTATGCGCCGTAAGCAGCGATTCCAGCCAAGATACCTGCTCCTGGTTGCAACTTGGTATGCTCAGGATGCTATCAGCGTACCGGAAAAGGTGTCAACGCAGCCGCCGTGCTACAATGCCATTGATGGCTCTATACACCAAACTCGGACGGTTGACGGTCTTCCTCTGCGCCTTGACCGTCTTGTTGGCTGTCGCCGCATGCTCGGGCGCTTCCGTCGGCCCCCCCGAACCGTCTCAAACCGGCGCCGACCTCCCGCCCGACCTGGCGAAACTGGGCGAGGCCTACGGCATTCTCCTCGAAGAACACATCGACCACGAGGTGCTGAAACCGGATGAGCTGACCGACGGCGCGATTCGCGGTCTCCTCGCCGCTCTGCAAGACCCCCACGCCTCATATCTCTCCGCCGAACAGCACGCCAAGGAGCAGGAGGGCTACCGGGGCTATTTCGACGGCATCGGTGCGCGCGTCACCCTAACCGACGCCGGCCTGACCGTCATCGCTCCCATACCCGGCGCTCCGGCCGAGGCCGCCGGCATCCTCGCCGGAGACATCATCCTCGCCGTGGACGGCGCGAGTATCGACCACCTCACGCTGATCGAAGCCGTGAACCTGATCCGCGGGCCTCGCGGCTCCGACGTCACTCTGCTGGTCAGGCGTCCCGACAGCTTTGAGGACCGGTCCATCACCGTTACCAGGGGCCGCATCCCCATCGACAGCACGTCCTTCCGAATGCTGGATGGCGGAATCGGCCACCTCTGGGTGTACAGCTTCTCGGACACCACGGAAGGGGAGGTCCGCGCCGCCCTCGACGAACTCGCCGACGCCGAGGCACGCGGCCTGGTCCTGGACCTGCGCAACAACCCGGGCGGACTGCTGGCCGCGGTTCTTGACGTGTCCGACCTGTTCCTGGACGGCGGCTCCATTCTTTACGAGATCGACGCTCAGGGCCAGCGCACCGACCACGAAGCCAGCCGGGGCGGCGACGCCATTTCCATCCCCATGACGGTCGTGGTAAATCAATACTCGGCCAGCGCCAGCGAAATCCTGGCCGGAGCCATCAAAGCCAACGGCCGGGCACAGGTGATCGGCGAGACCACTTTCGGCAAAGGCAGCGTCAACATCACCCGCGAACTGTCCGACGGGTCCGCGATATACTTCTCCATCCGCCGTTGGTACTTGCCCGACGGCACTCAGATTGAGGGCCAGGGCGTCACGCCCAACGTCGAGATTACGTCCGACGTGCAAACCCTCCCCGTCCCTTTGGACGACGACATTGCGCTGCGCAAGGCTATCGAGATTCTGGAACAGCAGCTGAGCAGCAGGTGATAGAAATGGCCAGAAAAAACCGCAACAGCAAAAAGAAAACCACTGTATCGGCCGCCGCCAACAACCGGCACATCGCGGTCAACCGCAAGGCCCTGCACGACTACGAAATCCTGGACAAGGTGGAGGCCGGCCTCGTCCTGACCGGAACCGAAATCAAGTCCATCCGGGCCGGCAAGGTTGACCTGCGCGACGCCTACGCCCGGGTCCAGGATGGCGAACTGTGGCTCCACGGCGCCCATATCGCCCCCTACGACTCCGGCAGCTACATGAACCACGAGCCTCGCCGCCCTCGCAAGCTGCTGGTCCATCGCGGCGAGGTCAACGACCTGGCCGCGCAGACGGCGGAAAAGGGCCTCACGCTGGCCGCGCTCCGCATCTACCTCAAAAACCACCGGGCCAAAGTGGAGCTCGGCGTAGCCCGCGGCAAGCGCCAGTACGACAAACGCCGCGCCATCATGGACCGCGAACGCGAACGCGCCGCCCGCCAGGCCGTCAAAGAATGGCGCGACTGATTCACCTTAACTGACCCCCACGCCGCTGATGAATTTCTGAATGGCAACTCTGGAACACGTCCGATATTATCTCAAGGTATGGGACTGGCGGCTGTTTCTGTTCATCCTGCTGTTCCTGGGCCTGCCGAACGTTTATCAGCTTTACCGGGTGTACCTCGTTGGGAACGAAATTCCCGACGCCGGCAGCCTTGCCATAGTTTCGCAGTGGCAGTTCGTAGGGCTGGTGGTTGAAGTATTTCAGGAAGCCACGGTACTGGCGATTTTCTTCTTTCTAGGCTCGCAGATACGCAGCGGCGCAGCCATACAGTTGGACAGAGCCAAGAGCGTTCTGACCTTCATTTTCCTGGCGTCGCTGGTGTTCTCCGTAGGCGCGTTCTTCTTCCGAGACGCTTTTATCACGCTGATCGGCACATCGACGGAGATACAGGATCAGACACGCGGTTTTCTGAGCATCAGCATTTTCAGCATTCCGTTCACCATTCTGGCCGCTGCCATCGTGGTTCTATTTGAAGCACTGAATATGCGGACACTGGTGTTCGTGATGGCGGTTGCGAACGTGTTGCTGCGCTTTGTGTTCGACAGCCTGTTTTTCGGCGGCTACGGGTTTTCATTAGGCGCCGGCGTGATTGGGGTAGGCTGGTCAACGCTGCTGGCCAGCCTAGGATTGTTTGCGGTCGGGCTTGTGCTACTGCTGTTGTCCCGAGGAACTCGGTCAGAGGCGCTTAGATCCCCTCCGTCCTTCGCCGACATGCGGGAATACCTTCGCGTCGGATTGGGTAGCGGCGCGGATAGCCTGATCCGCAACGTCGCTTACTTCTTCATGATTATTCGCATCGTCAACACCATCGGAGCCGCAGAAATTGGCGGCTACTACGTCGCCATCCAGATTCTATGGAGCTTTATGTTGGTGCCCATCTTGGCTTTCGCGGATTCTGCGAAAGCTCTGGTCGCCAACGCATCTGACGACATCAAACAGGTCAGGACGCTCTGGCACGCCTCAATGGTGATTACCGCTGGGATGATGGTCGTCTGGATTGCCTTGGCGCCGGCATTCCCTACTTTTGCCGGTATGCTGACCGATGATCCAGCAACGGTGGAGTGGGCCATCACCGCTTTCGGCATCCTGTTCGTACCCTACGTCCTTTTCTCGTTCAACACCGTAATTGACTCGGTATTTTATGGCTTGGGTAAAACCCAGTACATGGCCTATCAGTCCGTTCTCACCAATGGGACTGTGTATCTGGTTGCATTCTTGCTTTACACCTCCGGCGTCTGGCAACCAACCTTTGAAAGCGTGATGGGTCTGTTCGCGCTGGGCATCCTGGTCGATTCTTTCCTGACAATGTTCTTTCTACTCAAGGCCCTATACATTGACCCGGCGCGCCGAGTAGCGGATACGATATAATCCCGCTCGCAAACCCGCGCCCCGGCTCCCGGCCGGCGGCGCATTATATTGAGGAGTACGCGCTTTGATACGCAGCCTGCGGGGTATCGAACCCAAAATCGCCCCCACCGCCTGGGTCAGTGAGGCCGCCTACGTGGTGGGCAACGTCGTCATCGGGGAGTACAGCAGCGTCTGGCCCGGCGTCACCATCCGCGGCGACGGCGATGTCATCACCATCGGCAACCACGTCAACATTCAGGAAGGTTCGGTAGTGCACGGCGACGGCCTGGTGATCGAGGATTACGTCTCCATCGGCCACTGCGTCGTCGTCCACGGCGACCGCATCGGCACCGGCAGCCTGCTCGGAAACAACTGCACCTTCCTCACCGAGTCCACCATCGGTAAAGAGTGCCTGATCGCCTCCAACTCCGTCGTCCTGTCCAACGTGGACGTGCCCGACCGCAGCTTCGTCGCCGGCGTGCCCGGCTCCATCAAGCGAGAGGTCAGCCAGGCCCAGATCGAGCAGATGCGCATGACCGCCGAGCACCTGGTCGAAAGGGCCGGCTGGTTTAGGGAAAGTGGTCTGTGAACAGGCAAACGGACCGTAAACGTAGGGGCGAATAATGATTCGCCCCTACATACCGGTTACGCCGTATTCAGCGTAGTCAGTCAGCTTTCCCGCTTCGACCGCTCTCGCCAATCGTTAGGACGCTCACTGTAACCCCTCGCCCGCCAGTAGGCAACATTGTTCGGATTGTTCTGCTGACTGTGGTTATCGGTATGCAACCGATTGTTGGGGTTGAGTTGATTAGCCCGATTGTCGCGGGCCGATTTGCTTTTCCTGGGCATAAACAAGCCTCCTGCTGTGTAGATTAGGGATAGCACCGACCAGACCGCTACAAGCAGTCACAAAACCCAGGAAGTGGCCGGCACTGTATCATCCCGGTGCAATGCTACCAAAGGAGGCAAACCACGTGCAAATTGAGAGGCGAGAAGGTTGCCAATCCTCAAAGCAATTTCCGGTCAGCAGGGATGGTCACTCCAGCCGTTCCGCCACCGGCAGCACGTGCTCGGCCAGGTGCTCCATCACCTGGATGCACGGCCCGATGCCATCCACCCGAAAGTCGAACGTCAACTGGTCAATCCCCAACTCGTTGCAGTAATGCAGGTCGTCGATCACCGCCCGCGTGGTGTTGATCAGCGCGCCGCCCGAACGCACGCCGACGCCTTCGTCAGCCCCGCCCATATCCGTGAAGTGCAGGCTGCGCTTCAGAGAAATGGTGATGTCCGCCGGGTCCCGTCCCGCCCGTTCCGTGTGCTCACGCAGGTAGGGCAGGTTCTGGGCCACGAAGTCGGGAGTCTGACGTGTGGTGTGCCAGCAGTCCCCATACTTCGCGGTGCGCCGCAGCGCCCGCCGGGTGTGTCCACCCACCCAGATCGGGATGCGCGGCTGCTGTATCGGCTTCGGCTCGAAGTAAATCCCGTCGATCTGGTAATACTTGCCCTTGACCTCGGGAACTTCCTCCGTCCACAGCGCGTTGAAAATCTCCAGGAACTCGTCGGTCATCGGCCCCCGGTCGGCGTAGGGCACTCCCAGGATGTCAAACTCCTTTTCCAGCCAACCCACGCCCACGCCGCAGATCATCCGCCCGCCCGACAACACGTCCAGCGACGCGAACATCTTGGCCTGCACCACCGGATTCCGGTACGGCAGTATCAGCACGGTGCTGCCCAACCGGATCTCGCTGGTGCACGCCGCCATGAACCCCAGCATCGTCATCGTTTCCAGGAAGGGCTCGTCCGAAGGCCGTTGGAACGCGCCCGTTTCGGTGTACGGGTACTGGTTAGTTCCGGCTACGGGCAGCACGATGTGGTCGCCGGCCATCACGGACTCGAACCCCAGCCGCTCGGCACGCTGGCAAAACTCGCGGATGCCCTCCGCATCAGGCAGACGCGGAATGCTGACGCCTATTTTCATCGGGGATTCTCCTGGTTCCGGGCAGTATTGGCGGCATCACGACCCGCTCGAACCCGGCAGCGGCGGCATTATAGCATTGCGGCGTCCGTGTTCCGGCGCCACGTAATGTCGCCCCGGCACTTGGCGCAAATCCGGTTGCCAATCATCCGCCTTTGCAGCGTTTGCCGGAACCACTGCTGCCCGCAACCGCACTCTCCCACCCACCTGGGGATGGAATGTTGCACCCGGTGGCACCGCTCTCCCACGCAGCCAATCTCCCGCGCTTTCGCTTTCCACACCCCATCGTGATTGTGGCGCGGGCCGACGATGGCGTGCGCGATTTCATGCAGGATGGTGTCCTCGATTTCCGCCCGAGCCGCCGCCAGGCAGTAGCTCACCGACAGATCAATGCGCCGCTCGTTATAGCGGCAGACGCCGGCGCGAGACGGCGCCAG
>JAJDWF010000004.1 GCA_022825745.1 Dehalococcoidia bacterium
CTCCTCCTCGAAGGCCATGATCAATTCCACGAGGTCGAGGGAATCCGCCCCCAGATCGTCCTGGAAGGATGATTCCGCCGTAACGTCGCCGGCGTCCACGCCGAGTTTATCCACCACTATGTCGGTGATGCGTTCAAGAACGGTACTCAAAGGTTCATCTCCATGAAAGGGCGGCGTGCCGACGCCGCGGGTTTTGTAGTCTATTGTTGCCGGTCAACCTTCACCAGGGTGTCGGCGCCGGGATTCGGGGAGTCGTTCAGTACGGAACCCAGTACGCCGTTCACGAAACGCGCGCTGCTTTCACTGCCAAAGTTTGACGCCAGTTCGGTGGCTTCGTTGATAATGACCCGGTTGGGAACCTGTTCCCTCCTGGCCATTTCATAGATTGCCACACGCAATATGTTCCGGTCAACGATGGCCAGCAATTCTACCGGGAGGGCCGGAGCGTATTTTTGGATAATGGCGTCCAGCCGCTCGAGGTCGTCGAGTATGCCCGCAACCATCTGTTCGGCGTTCCGTCGCACCGCGCCCGAGACGGGATCATCGGCGCACAGCCAATCTATGATTGCGGTGTCAAAGGAGCCGCGCACGTCGCGCACGTACAGGCATTGCAAAGCCAGTACGCGAGCTTGGCGCCCCACGGGGGTGCGCCGCCGACCGGGTGGTCCACGTTTGATAGCCATCAGACCGAACAACCGCTGACCGTGCCACGGTCGGCGTGTCACCGCCTTATTGCTGGTCGGGGGCGACCTTGCGTATCGAGTCCGGGTCCGACAGCGTCAGCGCTTCGACACCGGGGTCGATGCGCCTCACCAGGCTGGACAGGACCCGCGCCGGGCCAAACTCGACGAATCGGTTGACGCCGGAATCCAGCATGAAGCGCACCGAGTGCTTCCAGAGGACGCAGTTGCACAGGCCGGTCAGTAGTTCCTGCCGGGCCTGCGCCGCGCTTACAATGGGAACGCCGGTGGAGTTTGCGATGACGGGAAACTCCGGGTCGCGCAGCGTAATGCCGTCAATGGCGTCGGTGAGGCCTTCCTGGGCCAGAGCCATCAGGCGGGAGTGGAAAGCCCCGCTCACCGCCAGCGGAACGACTTTCTTGGCGCCCCGGGCGGAGGCCAGGTCCATGGCTCGCGCCAGGGCCATCTTGTCGCCGCTGACCACTATCTGGTCGTCGGAGTTTATGTTGGCCATCTCAACGCCGGCGTCCTGAGCGACCTGGGCTACAACGACCTCGTCCAGCCCGATGATGGCGGCCATGGAACCGGGTCGCGCTTCCGAGGCTTCGTGCATCAGGCGGCCGCGCTCCCGCACCAGCCTTATGCCGTCGCTGAAGTCCATGACGCCGCCAACCACCATGGAGGTATATTCCCCCAAGCTGTGGCCGGCAACCGACGCCGGCTGTGGGGCGTTTGCGCCCAGGAATTCCTGCCACGCTCGCCAGATGGCGATGCTGACGGTCATGATGGCGGGTTGGGCGAAAGCGGTGTCCTGGAGGGTTTCCGAAGGCCCTTCGAACATCACCTTCGAGAGGCTGACGCCGAGGCTGTCATCGGCTTCATCAAATACGGAGCGTGCCGCCTCGGACGCTTCGTAAAGGGATTTCCCCATGCCGACTTTCTGGGCGCCCTGCCCGGGGAAGATGTAAGAATAGATGGGAGCTCGTTCGATGTCAGTCATACGACTGCCCTCCAATAGCTCAGACGGCAACCGAGCGCCCGCGGTAGTAGCCACAGCCGGGACAAGCCGCGTGGGGACGCTTCGCTTGCCGGCATCGAGGACAACGCGCAGGGCTCATCGCGCGTAGTCGGTAGGCCGGCGAGGAAAGCCGGCGACCTTTGCGAGCTCGGGTCAGTTTTTTCTTTGGTAGTGCACCCATTTCATTTCCGGTTTGGGACGCCCCATGCCCTCGCAAAGGTACGGGTCGTCGCAGGTATCAAGTTTGAGGTTCGACCATCAGTGAACGCAAAGCGGCCCACCTGGGGTCAATGTTTTCAGAGTAGCAGTAACACTCGTGTAGGTTGCGGTCAAGACCGCACCGGTCGCAGATGCCGATGCAGTCCGGTTTGCAAAGCGGTTTGAGTGGCAGTATGGAGAGAGCGGATTGTCGGATTGCTTCCGCAAGGTCCAGCGTGTGATCGGCCGAGATGCAGAAGCCTTCCCAGTCTGCGGGCAGGGTCACGCGGTAGCCGGTTTTGACGTCGATCTCAGGCAGGTATTCCTCGTCGATCTCCAATTCCAGCGAGTGGCTGGAATCCGCCAGGCAGCGACTGCAATCCTGATCGATCAGCACGGTGAGCCAGGCCTGGGTCCATATTCCCTGGTGGGTACGAACCAACTTGACCGGGCCCACTGCGTTCTGTACGGGATTGAGGGTTTGGTCGGAATCTCCTTCAGCTATCGTAAAAACCCGCTCGGAACCGATGGGTTCCTTCAACAACTGCGATACATTGTATTTCATTTTGGCACCGCCATTGGCGAGCGCACGGAATATCACTGACGCGATTATAGGTTGGAGTTGGCGCTATCGCAAGGGATGATTCTGCCAATTGTTAGAATTTTTCAAGATTGCCCTTCAGTTCGTCACTACGTTGGCATTGATGTATTCGATGATGTCGTTGGTCGAAGTGCCGGGGCCGAACACGGCGGACACGCCGATTTGGGCCAGGGGCTCGCGATCCGCTTCCGGCACGATTCCACCCAGCACCACCAGCACGTCTTCCATCCCCTGTTCCCCGAGCAGCCGCATGATTTCAGGCAGCAACTCCATGTGAGCGCCCGAGAGGATGCTCAATCCCAGCACGGCGACGTCTTCCTGCGCCGCTGCCTGCACCACCATTTGCGGGGTCTGGCGGATGCCGGTGTAGATGACTTCCATACCGGCGTCCCGCAGCGCGCGCGCGATGACTTTCGCGCCGCGGTCGTGGCCGTCCAACCCCGGTTTGGCAACCAGGACGCGAATCGGATTGCTGACTTCTGTGACCATTTCCTGTATGCCTGCTCCGTGGCAAAAATAACTGTTGGCGAGGCAATCGCCGGTGACGATTTTCGCAGATGCTATACGCCGGCGCAATAGACCGGCGAACTGAGACCGTTGACAGTTTCGGCGTGTTTTACCTATCCTAAAACTGGCGCGTCCCAGTAGCTCAGTGGACAGAGCGGCTGCCTTCTAAGCAGCTGGCCGCGGGTTCGAATCCTGCCTGGGACGCCATTTTCACGTTAAAGATGGAGCGTCAACAATGAAATTCGGCATCATGGCAATGCCCCAACACCCGGCCACCGATTCCGCCACCCAGCGGTTCCACGAAACCGTCGAACTCACCCGCCTGGCCCGGGATGCCGGGTTCAGCTCAATAGCCTGCGGGCAGCACTTCCTCTCGCCGCCATACCAGAACCTGCAAAGCATCCCCTTGCTGGCCCGGCTGGCCGCCGATTCGGGCGACATGAAACTCGTGCTGTCCATCCTGCTGCTGCCCCTGTACTCGCCGGCGGACGTGGCGGAGACCGTGGCGACGCTGGACGTGATCAGCGACGGCCGCGTGGTTCTGGGCGTGGGCCTGGGCTATCGGGATATCGAGTACCAGGCGTTCAACGTTGAGCGACGCCACCGGGTTGGCCGGTTCCTGGAATCCCTGGAACTGGTGCAGCGCCTGTGGACTGAGGACGAAGTCACGTTCCACGGACGGCACTTCAACCTGGACAACGCCACCTGCGCCATCCGCCCCGTTCAGAAGCCCCATCCCCCCATCTGGGTCGCGGCCAACTTCGATACGGTGGTGCGTCGGGCCGGCGAACTCGGCCTGCCGTGGTTCGTCAATCCCCACGCCACCCTGGAAACGCTGGAACGTCAGACGGCCATTTACCACGAGGGCCTGGAGGCCGGCGGTAAGGAAATGCCCCCCGAGATGCCCATCATCAAGGAGATGCACATCGCTCCCACCCACGAGGAAGCGGTGAGGAACGCCCAGCCCTACATGGAGGCCAAGTACCAGGCCTACGCCGACTGGGGGCAGGACAAAGCCCTCCCCGGCGAAGAGGACTTTCGGATTCCGTTCGAGGAGTTGGCGCGTGACCGCTTTATCCTCGGCAGCAGCGAGGAAGTGATCCAGCAAATTGAGGACCACCACCGCCGGGTTGGCGCCAATCACTTCATGTTCCGCATCTGGTACCCGGGCATGGACGCCCGCATGGCCATGCGCGTGGTGGAGCAGATGGGAGACAGCGTCATACCCTATTTTGAAAGCCGATATGGAGATGAGGAATAGGCCCGCCAATTTGACACCCTTCCCACGTTCTCAATATACTGCGCCAGGGTTTCTCCGAACCGATTAAACCCTGTCCTTAACCAATGCCAAGAAAGAATATCGTTGTCGTCGGCGGCGGCACCGGAAATCACACCACGCTGAGCGGACTGCGCGCCCTTGACTGTAGCCTGACCGCGGTCGTGGCCATGACCGACAGCGGCGGCAGCAGCGGTCGCCTCCGTGAAGAACTGGGTCATCTCCCGCCCGGCGACCTGCGGCGCTGCCTGATGGCGCTGGCCGGAGACGAAGCGACCTCGGGTTTGATGCGCCGGCTCTTCGACTACCGGTTTTCGGCCGGCGACGGCCTCAGCGGCCACAATTTCGGCAACCTGCTGCTGGCCGCGCTGACCGAAGTAACCGGTGACACGGTCACGGCGATTGAACAGGCCGGGCGCATCTTGGGCATCAAGGGCGCGGTTTTGCCGGTCACGCTGACTAATGCCACATTGCGCGCCCGGCTGGACGACGGCTCGGAACTGGTTGGCGAGTCCACCATTGACTCGCGCCGGGAGAACCTCGACGTGTCCATTGACTACATCTATCTCGACCCCAAGGCATATGCTTATCCGCCGGTTCTGGACGCCATCCGCCGCGCCGATGCCATCGTGTTGGGGCCGGGAGACATCTACACCAGCGTGCTGCCCAATCTGCTGGTGGAAGACGTCGCCGAGGCCATCAACGAGTCTCCCGCCGTAAAAATCCACGTCTGCAACCTGATGACCAAGCCCAATGAGAGCGCCGGATTCCGCACCTCAAATTTCCTCGCGCTGCTCACCGAGTACCTGGGCACCCGCCAGCCCCTCGATTTCCTGCTGTGCAACAACACGCCGATTTCGCAGCGTTTGATTTCCCGGTACGCGGCGGAGGATCAGCACCCGGTGCTGCTCGACGAGGCGGAGTCATTGACCATGGTCGGGCGCATCGTTCAGCGCCCCCTGCTGGCGCCCGGCGTATTCGTGCGCCACGATCCGGTCGCGCTGGCGGCGGCGATCATGGAAATCGCGGCTGAAGCCCCGGTGGCCACGTCCGACGCGCCGGCCGTGCCGCTGGTTCTGGACTGCGACGACTGGAGCGGGCCTCTGTTGCCGGCCGGATCTTACCGGGTGCGCCCCGACCTGGAAGACGAGGTGCCGGGACACCCCGACGCGACCCTGACCGCGCGCAGCGACGACCCTGACAGCGGCTAACCTCGCATGTGCGGAATAGTAGGCTACGTCGGAGACCGGCAGGCTTGGCCCATCGTGGTGGAAGGGCTGCGCCGGCTGGAATATCGTGGTTACGACAGCGCCGGCGTCGCGGTTATCGAGCCGGAGGGGGGCTTGCATCTGCGCAAGACGGTGGGCCGCGTGGTGGGCCTGCTGCACGATTCGACCTGCCCTGCGCCCGAGGGTTCCGCCGCCCTGGGGCATACGCGCTGGGCCACCCACGGGCGTCCCACTGAGGCCAATTCCCATCCCCATACCGATTGCTCCGGCAGCATCGCCGTGGCCCACAACGGCATCGTCGAGAACTACCTCGCCCTCAAGACGGAACTGCAACGTCGGGGGCACCAGTTCACATCGGAAACCGACACCGAGGTCATACCGCACCTCATTGAAGAAGGCATGAACGACGGGTTGAGCCTGCCCAAAGCGGTGCTGCGCATGGGCTCCATAGTGCAGGGCCCCCAGGCCATCGTGGCAGTGCGGGAAGGCGACGACGACACCATTTGCGCCATGCGCCTGGGCCATGCCGGCGGCGTGGCCGTAGCCCATCACGCGGGCCAGGGGATTGTGTCCAGCGACCTGCCGGCCCTGCTCCCCATCATCGGCGAGCGCGGCTATCTTCCCGTGGGTTTCCTGGATGACGGCGAAGCGGCGGTGGTGGCCCGTTCCGGCATCACGTTCCTGGACCGTTCCGGGGAGCGCGTTGACAAGCAACTGCGGCCGATCTCTCTCAACGACGTGCTGGTGGACCGCGCCGGCTACCGCCACTATATGCTCAAGGAGATCATGGAACAGCCCCAGGCTGTGGTTGCCGCCATGCGCGACCGGGTGAACTTCACCGGCGGCAAGGTCACGCTGCCCGAACTGGGCCTGTCGGATGCGGAACTGGCGAGACTCAATCGGGTAGTTCTGATCGGCTGCGGCACCAGCCTCAACGCGGCGCAGGTGGGCCGGCACTTGGTTGAGCGGTTGGCCGGCATACCGGCGGAGGCTGAATCGGCGTCCGAATTCCGCTACCGGGAGCCCATGCTGGACGACCAGACGCTGGTGGTGGCTATCGGCCAATCTGGAGAGACCGCCGACACCGTGGCCGCCATGGAGCAGGTGCGCCGCAGCCGCGCAAAACTGGCAACGATTTGCAACTCGCCCGACAGCCAGGCCACCCGCTTGGCCGACTTCGCCCTGCTGATGCGCTCCGGCATCGAAGTCGGCGTGGCGAGCAGCAAGACTTTCATCGCGTCGTTGACCATCCTGAACCTGCTGGCGATGCGTCTCGCCACGGCCCGCGAGCGGGTCGGCCAGGCCGTCGCCCAGGAGTGGGTGGACCACCTTGCCCGAATCCCCGGCCACGTTGCGGACCTCATCGGCAAGACCACCGAGGTGGACGAACTGGCCGGCGGCTATTACAACCGGCGCAACTTCATTTACCTCGGACGGGGCATCAACGCCCCCATCGCCACCGAGGGCGCTCTCAAGCTCAAGGAAATCAGCTACATCCACGCCGAAGCCTACCCCGCCGGCGAGATGAAACACGGCCCCATCGCCCTCATCGACCACCGGATGCCCACCATGGCGGTTGCGCCCAGCGACGCCCTGTACGACAAGATGGTCAACAACGTCCAGGAAGTCAAAGCCAGGGGAGGCGCGGTGCTCGGCGTGCTTACGGACGGAGACGAGAGATTGTCCGGTCTGGTGGACGACGCCATGTTCATCCCCAACGTCCCCGACCACCTCACTCCCATTGTGGCGACGATTCCCTTGCAGCTTTTCGCCTATTACATCGCCGTGAGGAGAGGATGCGACGTCGATCAGCCCAGGAATCTGGCGAAATCCGTAACGGTTGAATGACGCTTGCAATCCATGTCTATACTATATTGGCCACGCTATTCACACGGGAGGGACAGCGAGGTTGATTGATATCATTGAGTACCCCACCACCGACGCGAATCTGTACCTTGACCTGCTGCATCCGGACGATGCGCGTCAACTGGCCGGGTGTGTTGACCATTTCAAGGAAAGCAGCGTAATACACATCAACAGCACCGCCTATGGTGGCGGCGTCGCTGAGATACTGCACTCGCTGGTGCCGCTCAGCAACGCCCTCGGCGTTGACACCCAACGGGCCGTGATTACCCCCAGGGACTCCCGTTTTTTCGACGTCACCAAGCGCATTCACAATATGCTGCAAGGGGCGGAGGGCGAACTGACCGACGAGGAACTGGCAATTTACTACGGTTGCCTGGACGACATCGCCGAGGACATTGAGCAGGCCGGCTTGTCCGCGGACGTGTGGTTTTTCCACGACCCCCAACTGCTCCCGTTGGGCCGCCTGCTGGACCGGTGTACCGCGCCCACCAAGGTTTGGGTGGTGCACATCGACCTCACGGAACCCAACCCGTGGCTGATGGAACGTCTGCTGCCCCTGACCGACGCTTACGATCTGCTCATCTGCTCCCTGGAGGACTATGCTCCTCAGGAGACTCCGGAGGACGTGGGGATCTTCGTCGCTCCGCCGGCCATCGACCCGTTCGCGCCCAAGAATTGCGAAATGCCCCGTCACAAGGCGGCGGACATCGCCAAAGCCCTGGGCATTGACGTGTCCCGCCCGCTGGTCACTCAGGTCTCCCGGTTCGATTTCTGGAAAGACCCGTGGGGCGTCATCGATGCTTACCGGTTCGCCAAGCGTTCGCATCCCGACCTCCAGCTGGCGCTGCTCGGTTTGAGCCAGGCCAACGACGACCCGGAAGGCGAGCAGGTGCTGCGCTCGGTGACCGAGCATGCCGAAAGCGATCCCGACATCCACCTGTTCTTCTCGCCGTACAACCTGCCCGCTACCAACGATGAAATCGTCAACGCCCTGCAAACCCATTCGCGGGTGCTGGTGCAGAAATCCACCCGGGAAGGCTTCGGGCTGACGGTTTCGGAAGGCATGTGGAAAGGCAAACCGATGATTGGCGGCAACGTCGGC
>JAJDWF010000122.1 GCA_022825745.1 Dehalococcoidia bacterium
GGCAACCCTCGTGGTTGCCCCTGTTTATTCCGATCTGCCCGGATTAGATGCGTGAGGTAGCAACGATGCAGCAAGCAGAGATTATCCTAACCGTTCACCGTACACTCCTATACACGCTGGAAGAGGATAGTTACATCCCAACCCCGGCGTTTGCGGATTTGGGCGCAGCATACTTTGACCGAATCCCGTTGGTACATACCGCCCCTCTGCCGCCAGTGAAGGGGGCCGGCCAACTGTGCCGTCAGTGCGGCGAATGGATGCCGCTTGAGGCCTTCCGCCTGCTGGCCGATACGGATTGCAGGGTCATGGAGTGTCCCCCCTGCGAGAAGGCGTCCGCCGCCGAACGGCGGTACGGGATGCACAGGGAAGACCTGGCCCACCTGCTCGCTGAACAAGGCTACGCCTGTGCGATTTGCGGAACCGATGACCCCGGCCATAAAAACGGCTGGGCCATTGACCATTGTCATGAGTGTGGGAACGATGACGACGGGCGGATTATAGGAAACCCCGCGTCCGTGCGCGGGTACCTTTGCCCAGCCTGCAATACCATGCTTGGCATTGTCGAAAAGCAACTCGCTGAGGGCCTGCTGACCAAGATCGCCGGCCCGATTGCCGAGTATTTGCACGACCACGAGTGCACTTGGGATTGGCAAGAATACGAAGACACCCCAAGCGAAACGATAGATGCCCCCACGCAGAGAGACCCGTCCCTTACCTTGGGTGACTTGTCCCCGGAGTGCTTTCGCCCAGGCACTGGATATTACCCCGGCAAGGTTGGCGGATACGGCTACTCAGTTAGCAGATGACGATGCCAGTGAAGCCCTAAGAGGAACGGGATAGGGCGCGAAAAATACAGTGCCTTGCTACGCTGTCGCCGACATTGCCGTTGCGCTGCCATACGCCCCTGTGCTCCAACTTGGGGCGGCTGATGGCGGACGTCTGTTGATCGATCCGCTTGGATATTGACTCTTTCGTGTCGCCGGCCTTTCTTCGTCCCCTGTTGGACCCCGATCAGGTTGACGTGGAACAGCGTTCCCTGACCCTGCCCCACACCGGCGCCGTTGACCTCGCCATCATCCGCTCCGCGGCCGGCGCCTCGCGCAGCATGGATTTCTTGACTGTTGGTAGCCATATCGGAAAACCGGCGTACCGGTGCACCAGTGACCGTGGACTATACCTACTGCCCGGCCGGCGATAATATCGCGCTGCTGGAACGCTTGGACGCCGCCGGCGTTATCTACGATTACCGGTGTAACTACGCTCTGGGCGGGCAGTTTTTCCTCGAACTCTATAACAGCCTGGGCGATGATGCCTTCAGCGAGGGACTCCGCAACCTTTACTTCGCGTCCCTGGTCGAGGATTATACCGACGAATTTGATGGCTCCCAGGTAGGCATTCGCCAGATCCAGGACGCTTTCCAATCGCACGCTCGTACCGTAGCCCCAATTGTCGATAAGTGGTACCACGGTACTAGCTCTCAATAGCGGGCATACCGAACCCCCTATTAACGACGACCCCACGCAGGGGCGGGCCTCAAACCCGCCCTTACTTTATACTGCCCCCACCTGACATAATGCCCTGGCACATCGCGACTTGCACTGGAGGGAAACCATGCAATCCATCACCATCGACCGCGCCAAGCGCCTCAAAGAGGAGCCCCAGTTCGGACACAACCGGTGGCATCCCGACGTCCCGCCCATCGTAGAGGTCGATCCGGGCGAGGAGGTCGTCCTCGAAACCCGCGACGCCTCCGACTCACAGATTCAACCTAGCATGACCGAGGCCGACCTCGCCGGCCTGGACGCCAAGGTCGGGCACCCGCTCACCGGCCCGGTGTACGTCAAAGGCGCCGAACCCGGCGACCTCCTCGAAATCGAGTACGTTGACATAACCGCTCAACCGCGCGGCTGGACCCGCAATCGCCCCGGCGCCGGCTTCCTCGCCGACATATTCACCGATCCCTACCTCGTTCACTGGAACATCGCCGACGGCTGGGCCACCTCATCGCAACTCCCCGGCGTCCGCATCCCCGACGGCTCGTTCATGGGCACCGCTGGTCTCGCCCCGTCCCACGAGCAGATGGCCGCCTGGGCCGCCCGCGAGGCCGATTGGGTCAACCGTGGCGGTACTGCCGCGCCCCCGGACCCCGAGGACGCAGTGCCCGCCGGCGGCCGGATCGCCAACGAGGGCTTGCGCACCATCCCGCCCCGCGAGAACTGCGGCAACATCGACGCCAAGCAGCTCACCACCGGCTCCCGCCTGTTCATCCCCGTTGCCGTGCCCGGCGGCCTCTACTCCGCCGGCGACGGCCATTTTGCCCAGGGCGACGGCGAAGTCTGCATCACCGCCATCGAGATGGGCGCCACCTGCGCCGTCCGCTTCGCCATACACAAGGGGCAGGCCGCTCGGCATAACATAACCATGCCGCGCTATGCCCACCCGGACTACTTCCTGCCTCCGGAATGGGCCGCCCCGCGCAATTTCACCGCCACCGTCGGCTACCCCATCCATCCCGACGGCACTCAGGAGGGCGTGGACAGTCTCACCCTGGCGGCCCGTAACGCCCTGCTCAATATGATCGCCCTGCTCCAGGAACGGGGGTGGACGGCACAGCAGGCTTACATAATTTGCAGCGTCGCCGTCGATCTCCGCGTCAGCAACATCGTTGACCTGCCCAACGTCGCCGTGTCCGCCTTCCTTCCCGAGGACATTTTCAACGGCTGATCCGCTGTACCACCCCCACACCAAAGCGCCCCGGCCATTTGCCACCGGCCGGGGCGTCTTGTTGTCCGGCGCCAAGGCGCCGGACCGGGCCCACCGACAGGTCAGCTCGCCTTAAACCCGTCGGTTTGCCCCGCTGCGCCGCAGCCTGTGCCACCAGTGCCTGCGGCGTAGTTTCACTAACTGATGCGCTTGACCTCCAGGACTTCACCCGGCGCCAGCGCGACCCGGCGCACGTTGATGCCCAGCTTGAGCATCCAGTAGCCCAGCGTCGCCTTGCTGACGCCCAGCGTATCCGCGGTCGCCGTCAACCCCTGGTCGTTCACCAACTCGGGCAACAGCCGTTCCAGCGGTTGGTCGAATTCCTTTTCTACGCGCATCATCAGCTTCGTTTTCCGTGCCATAGTACACCTCCGTCGTGCACTAGATTTTGTTGCATCTGCCGACTGTCGCTCCAGCGGGCTGCATTCCGTTGCTTGCAATGGTTACACTGCCCAATTTAGCGATAATCTGAACCTATGTCAAGACGAGGTATAAAAGTTTCTAAAAGAATTTTTAGAATCTTTTAGAACGCGCCTTGTTACGGAGGTATTTTCCCATACTAGGCAACTGGCTTCTAGCAGTTTCGCAACCGCTTTCAGGCAATTTTGACCAATTTTCTCCACTCGCGCCGGATGCTGGTCCCGTCGATCCAGGACCCAGGCGCATTGGCGGGCCACGCCATGAGTCCCTTGCGATGGCCATCGTCCAGGTGGGCGGGACATTCCCGGTCAGCTTTTCCGTTCTCTCCGGCGCCTGAAATGCAATGCGCCGAGCCTGGCTCCGAATTAGCCCGCTGAGTTCGCCGCCCTGTATTGAACCACGTGTACCGACGCACGGTATGCGCGCTACATCCCTGGGAGCGTGGAACCGCAGTCGCTACATCTCACCTCATGCAGCCGTGTACCGATGCGCCGCCTCAATCATTACACTAGCCATGTTCGCCGTGCCATCGTGAAAAGTGTAACTTACGGCTGTCCGGCGGCTGCCAGTGCAATTCATTAGGATCGTTACACTACACGCAGCCGTGCAAGTCGAATGTACACTGAATACCCATTACTACACGTCCATCACTGGCAAAATCCGTGTAACGCCGCAAGCGTGTGTAAAAGCGAGTACACGCTCTTATGGTACACGTGGTCCGCGCCGCGTTGCATCGCAGTGCGAAGCACGCCGAATGCCCTCAGGGTAGTTGACATGCCACCGTACCCTGCTAACCTGCTTACGGCTTTCGCTGCCACCAACCTATCCGTATCGGAGCAACCGACGTGGAAATTCCTACCCTACGCGACGTGTTTCACGCCCGCGCTACCATTGCCCCTTACTTCCCGCGTACCCCGCTGACCTACTCGGCCGCGCTCAGCGAATATCTCCACGCTGAGGTGTACCTGAAACACGAAGAACACCTGCCCCTTGGAGCCTTCAAGGCTCGCGGGGGCATCAACCTGCTCGCGGGAATGTCAGCGGAAGAGCGCGCCCGCGGCGTCATCACCGCCAGCAGCGGGAACCACGGCCAGTCCATCGCCAGCGCCTGCCGCATGTTCGGCGCTCGCGCCCTGATCGGACTGCCGGTGGACGCCAACCCCAACAAGGTGGCCTCTATGGAAGCCCTGGGGGCGCAGTTGATATTCCACGGGGCCAATTTCGATGAGGCCAGGGAGCATTGCGAGCGGCTGGCCCAGGAGGAAGGCTACCGGTACGTTCACCCGGTCAACGAACCCGCCCTCATCGCCGGCGTCGCCACCGCCAGCCTGGAAATCATCGAGGACCTGCCCGACGTGGAGGTCATGCTGCTCCCCATCGGCGGCGGCAGCGGTGTCTCCGGGGCCTGCGTGGTCGCCGACGCCATGGGGCCCAACATCCAGGTCGTTGCCGTTCAGTCCGAAGCCGCGCCCGCCGCCTACCTGTCCTGGCAGCAGGGCCAGTTGGTGGCTGCTCCCATGCAAACCTGGGTCGAAGGCACCGCGACTGCCGTAGGCTACGAACTGCCGCAGCAGATTATCCGACACCGACTCCACGACTTCCTGCTGGTGAGCGACGACGACATCAAGCGTGCCGTGGCCTTGCTGGTTGAAAAGGCGCATACGTTGGCCGAAGGCGCGGGAGCCACCGCGCTGGCCGGCGCCGTGCGTCACCCGGAAATGGTGCGCGGCAAGAAGGTCTCCATCACCATCACCGGCGCCAACATCACCCTCGCCCAACTTCGAGATTGCATCAACGTCTATCTCGGCGATTGATCCGCCCGTTCATCCAGGTAGCGGGCTAATTCGTCCCTCTCCAGCTCCGGCAACGGGTGTTCGCCGCTCCGGTCGATCAGCCACATGCCGTCGGCCTTTTCAATCATCTGACCGATCTCCCAACCGTTGACGCCAATCGAGTCCAGCGCCCGCAGCGCTCGCGGCGCGTCAATCGCCGGCATGGTGGCCAGCAGCGCCCCGGAACCCAGCAGGCCCATCGGATTGACACCTAGCGCGTCGCAGATCGCTTCGCACTCCGGGAGCACCGGCGTGCTCTCCGCCTCGAACACCACGCCCAGATTTGACGCCGTAGCGACTTCCCGCAGCGCCGTCACAATCCCTCCCTCAGTGATGTCGTGCAGGCTGTGAACATCCACGGACCCGCACAACGCCTGGGCTGCCTTCACCACGCTGATTCCGGGTTCATGCAGATAGCCGGCCGCCCGCTCGATGGTTGCCGTATCCACGCCGGCCTGCCTCAGCTCTTCAGCGCATTCGGTCGCCAGGATCGCTGTCCCTTCAATCGCCACCCCTGTGGTGAGGATTACGCTGTCGCCGTCGCGCGCGCCCGCGGTGGTTACCAACTGTTCCCGGTTCAGCAGTTCACCAAGCATGGTCCCGGCGACGATGGGACGGTCTATGCCCAGTGTTACCTCGCTGTGCCCGCCGATGACCGCCACTCCCAATTCCGAGCAGGCGTTGGAAATGTCGAGGAACAGGGCCCGAACGTCGTCCGGGGTGAAGTGCGCCGGCAGCAACAACGTCGGCAGGAACCATTTCGGCTCTGCGCCGGCGCAGGCGATATCGTTGGCGTTCACCTGTACCGCGTACCAGCCGATGCGTTCGGCGGCGAAAGTGATCGGGTCGGACTTGGCCACCAGCAAGCGGTCGCCCATTTCAACCACTGCGCAGTCTTCGCCGACGGCGGGACCTACCAGCACTCTCGAATCGTGGGTTCCCGCGTTGGGCAGCAGCTCCGCCAGCAACTCCGGCGGTAATTTCCCTGGTTTCAATTGGCCTCCCGTAATCTCCGGTTCCCCGTAATCTCCGGTTCCTGTTATCTCCGGTTCATGGAGCAGTTTAGCAAACTCGCTTGCAGGCCCGTTGGAGTTTGCTATAATTGCTCGCACCGAAGCCTGCGCTTTGGTACGGGTCACGGCGCATTCGTCTAGCGGCCCAGGACACCGCCCTCTCAAGGCGGAGATCAGGGGTTCGAATCCCCTATGCGCCACCATCGATTTTGCCGCCGACGCACCTATCCGCGTCGGCGCTTCTTTATATGGAACCGCAGGTTCATGCCATGCAGGACTCAACCACCGCATTGGCCCTGGCTCTGGTGCTGGCTTCGGCGGCCGCCCATGCCACCTGGAACCTGCTCCTGAAAAAGGCCCACCGGCAGGAGGTCTTCGCCTGGTGGTTGTCCGGGTTCGGCCTGTTCGGAGCGCTCCCGATTGCCGTGGTGCTGGCGCTGAGTACCAGTTTCGAGGTCGTGGGAATCTGGTACATCATCGCAACTGTCCTCCTGCACATCTGCTACTTCCTGTTTCTGGGCCGGACTCTCGCTCGCAGCGATCTCTCGCTGGTCTATCCCATTGCCCGCGGCTTTGGCCCCGGGCTGGTCCCGATCCTGGCGGTTTTCTCGCTGGGCGAAACCGTTGCGCCGTTGGCCTGGGTGGGCATTGGCGCGATTGTCGTCGGCATCTACACGATGGCGTGGTGGGGACAACTGCGGCAGTTCACGACCAGGGCTACTCTGTTTGCGAACCTGCCCGGGCTGGGCTACGCCCTCCTTACGGGCCTCTGTATCTCCCTGTACACCATCGTGGACAAGCGCGGCGTCGCCCACGTCAGCCCCTTCCTTTACCTGTACCTCATGACTGCGGGGGTTGCCGTCGGATGGTTGCCTTACATAATCCGCAACTACGGGGTCGCCGGGATAGTCCAGGAGTGGCGCGGGGCATGGCGGAGCGTAATCGTAGCGT
>JAJDWF010000018.1 GCA_022825745.1 Dehalococcoidia bacterium
AACATCGCATTTCACGGCCCATTTCAGCGGGGAATCTCTCCAGGAGTTCGCAGAGTCGGCGGGAGGCGATGCCATCGACATAGTCCCACCAAGCGCCTGTGACGACTAGTTCTTCCCAGAGGGGCAGTGTATCGAGAGTACGGAAGGGCTCGTGGGGCTTGGCGCCGGCGAGTTCCAGGGCAGCGTAGCGTTCCTCCCGGTATTCGGCTTCTCTCCATAAGTCCAGGACAACGCCGAACCAGACGTCCTTCTTTTCGATGGGGTGACGGAGAAACAGGTCCCTGCATATTCGCCGTAGAAGGGGAGTCTGAACACCACGGTAGGGCATCTCCGATTTCATGTACCGGCGCATGCCCTCGGCTTTGGTGGGGTCTCCGTTGTCGGCAAGGGCCTGGCGGAGCGCGGTTACGAGGGGGTGGGGCATTCGTTGTCCCAGCGGGGCTGGTCGGAAACGCAGAAGGGAGCCGGGGATACCGACGACCTGCGGTGGTGGGCCTGGATGGACTCGAACCAACGACCTCAGTCTTATCAGGACTGCGCTCTAACCGCCTGAGCTACAGGCCCACGTGGGGAGTACCATTATAGCGTTTACGCCGTCAGGCGCAAGCGGCCCGGCGCGAGTTTCCCAACCCGGTTGCCGGCGGTTGGCGAGGGTAGTATTCTGCGATGCGCGCCCCGCCTTGGGCCACTACGATTGCCTCCAGGAGCACTGACTCACATGACTACTACCTCCGACGTCAAGACTCACCTGAATTTCATCAACGGGGAATGGACGCCCTCCGATTCGGGGCGCACCTACTCCGTTTACAACCCCGCGCACAAAGACCGCCTGCTCGGGCACTTCCAGCTGTCCAACCCCGAGGACACCCTGCGCGCCGTTGCCGCCGCGTCCGATGCGGCCGAGGCCTGGGCCGACACGCCGGCGCCGGTACGCGCCCAGGTGCTGTTCAAGGCGCTGGAAATCATGGAGCGGCGCGGCGAGGAAATCGCCCGCACCATCACCGAGGAGGAGGGCAAGCCGCTGCCCGACGCTCGCGGCGAGGTCAAACGCGCCATGAACATCATGGAGTACGCCGCCGGCGAGGGCCGCCGCATGTTCGGCTACACCACGCCGTCGGAACTGCCCAACACCGTCGCCTACACCGTGCGCCGGCCGCTGGGCGTGGTCGGCATCATCACGCCGTGGAACTTCCCCATCGCCATCCCGGCGTGGAAGATGGCGCCGGCGCTGATCTGCGGCAACGCCATCGTGTTCAAGCCGGCGTCCAGCACGCCCCTGTGCGCCGTGAAACTCACCGAGGTGTTCGAGGAAGCGGGCGTCCCCCCCGGTGTGTTCAACCTCATCACCGGCCCGGGCGGCAGCGTGGGCAACGCGCTGGTGGAATCGCCGGACGTGGCCGGCATCTCGTTCACCGGCAGCACGGAGATCGGGACCGACCTCTACACCCGGGGCGCGTCCCTGCTCAAGAAAGTGCAGGCCGAGATGGGCGGCAAGAACGCCGTCATCCTGCTGGCCGACGCCGACCTGGACAAGGCCCTGGGCGGCATCGTGCAGGGCGCGTTCGGCTCCACCGGCCAGCGCTGCACCGCCACCAGCCGCGTCATCGTCGAGGACGGCGTTTATGACGAGTTCATGGCGCAGCTGATCGAGCGCACGTCGAAACTCACCATCGGCGACGGCATGGAGGACGGCATCGACGTCAGCCCCCTGTCCAGCGAGTCCCAGCAGCGCACCGTTTCGGAGTACATCACCGCCGGCAAGGACGAGGGCGCGACGCTGGCATTCGGCGGGCGCACGCTCACCGGCGGCATCTACGATGAAGGCTGGTACGTGGAGCCCACCATCTTTACCGACGTGTCGCCCGACATGCGCATCGCCCGCGAGGAGATTTTCGGGCCGGTGCTGACCGTGTTCCGCGCCCGCGACCTGGAGCACGCCGTGGATATTTCCAACAGCGTCAAGTTCGGCCTGTCGTCGTCGGTGTACACCCGGGACATCCCCCGCGCCTTCCGCTACATCAACACGGTGGACGCCGGCATGGTCCACGTCAACGCGCCCACCCTGGGCGGCGAGGTGCATCTGCCCTTCGGCGGGCTGAAGGCATCCGGCGTCGGCCAGCGCGAGCAAGGCGTCGAGGCAGTGGACTTCTTCAGCGAGGTCATCACCGTGTACATCGACTACGCGGACGAGGCCCGCGCCCAAGCCCGGTTCATCTGAAAATTACCGGCCCCGTCATTCCCGCCTTTCACATCGTCATTCCCGCGAAAGCGGGAATCCAGCAAACGTTGCTGCTGGTCGCGCTGGCATGGCTTTGCCTGGCCTGCGCCTCCAGCGAGCGAGACGTTGGCGCGCGCATCGACCAAGCGGTGGCAACCGCCGTCGCGTCCTCGGCCACGCCCGACCTGAATCGCCTGTACCGGGAAACCCGCGCCTCGGTGTTCTACATCGACCCGACCGACGGGCAGCACGGCACCGGCTGGCTGCTGGAACCCGGACTCATCGTCACGGCGGCGCACGTGGTATCGGGACGCGAGCAGGTGATAGTCCGGCAGGCTACTGCGCCCACGTTCGTTGCGTCAGTGGCCGGGCTGGACGAGCGGCGGGACGTTGCCCTGCTCCGTTACGAGATCGAAACCACGCAGTTGGAACCCGAGACCAGGCCGCTGCCATTGGGCGACGCCGGCAGCGACGACATCGCCGGAACGCTGCTGGCGCTGGGCTATTCCAGCAGCGGCGTCAAGCGCGAGGGCACGGTGGGCTCGCCCAAGGCCAACGCCGGCATCCTCTCGCAGATCACCAACTTCGGCCCCGACAGCTACGGCCGCAACCTGGAGATGGACGCCGCCATCGACCCGGGCGACAGCGGCGGCCCCGTGCTCAACGCCAACGGCGAGGTAATCGGCATGATCCGCGCCGCCGCCCGTCGCTCCGAGGCCGGGCAAACCGTGGTCGGCACGTTCTACGCCGTCCACGCCGACGAAATCCGGGCGGCCCTGGCGGACATACTATTACGATGACACCTACAACCGCCGCCGGCCTGCAAACCCCGTATCCGTCGGGTGCCACCAGTCAATGGACGGTTCGCCGCGCTGCCAGCATAGATGGACGATTTCGCCCTGGCGGTTGTACGGGAAATCCACCAGCCCGCGCCCGATGTCCCGCACCAGGATGCCCCGGTCGGTGATTTCCTTCACCGCGTCCTGCAACCGGTGCGTCAGTCGGGTGACCACATCCTCGGCGGCGGCGATTTCCTCCTCGCTGCTGGAGTGGCCGTTGCTCCGGCGCCGACGCAGCAGACCCAGCAGTTTCTCCTGCTCATCGACCAGCTCCGTGCGCAGCGGCTGCATGGCAGCGAACCGTTCTTCCAGCCACGGCACCAGGTCGTTGGCCTCATCGTAGGTAAACAACCGCTCCATCATAGCGTCTGTATAATACAGCAATGATCACCTCCAACGATGCCGGCCCTGACGCCCGTGATGACGCAGCCGGCGACAACCGGTTCGTACCCGGCGAACTCGCGCTGTTCCTTGACCGCAAGGGGCGCGCCTACCTGCAAACCCTGACCGAGGGCGACGAGTTTCACTGCCACCTGGGTTTCATTCCCCACGCCGAGGTGATCGGGCAGCCGGTGGGCGGCTGGTACACCACCAGCCGGGGCCACGTGCTGCTGGGTATCCGGCCCACGCTGGGCGACTACGTCCGCCTGATGCCACGCGGCCCGCAGGTCATCTACGCCAAAGACCTAGGCAACATCGTGTCCATGGCGGACATATTCCCCGGCGCGACGGTGGTTGAGGCGGGCCTGGGATCGGGCGCGTTGACCACCGGATTGCTGCGGGCGGTTGGCCCGACCGGGCGCTTGGTGTCCTACGAAATAAACGAATCAGTGGTGGCCAAGGCCGAGTCCAACGTCAAGTCCGTAATCTCAGACACCTCCCGGTGGACGGTGAAAGTCGGCGACATTGCCGAGGGTATCGACGCGGAGGGAGTGGACCGCGTGGTGCTGGACCTGCCGGAGCCGTGGCGGGTGCTGGACGCCGCCGCCAACGCGCTCAGCACCGGCGGCATCCTGCTGTGTTTCCTGCCCACCGTCCTCCAGGTGCATGAGTTGGTGCTGGCGTTGCAGGACGACGGCCGTTACGCCCGCATCGAAACCGCGGAAACCATGCTGCGCGGTTGGAACGTGACGCGGCGCAGCGTCCGCCCGGCCCACCGTATGGTGGCGCACAGCGGGTTTATCACCACCGCCGTGCGCTGTGTACCCCCGAGCCGGCAGGGCTACGCGCTCAACCCGTGAACCGGAAACGCTGCGTCCTTGATTGCCGCCACGCTCTCGGCGGCCAGGGCGCGTGCGTCGGCGCGGATGTGGTCGGGTATCTCGGGAACCTCGGTGTCGCGCAGAGCGGTGCGGCCCAGGCGTTCGATGGCCAGCGTCGGGATTCGGTCGGGCCAGTCCGCGCCGCACATCACGCCGTAGGCCAGCGTCCAGCAACGCGCCACCGCGCCGATGTCATACCCGCCGCCGCCGGTGGCCAGCCACGGGTAGCCCAGACCGCCCAGCCGCGTCACGGCGGCGATGAATCCCCGGCTGGTCACCTGCAAGTGCGTCAGCGGGTCGGTATGGTATGAGTCGATGCCCAGTTGAGTCAGCAGCACGTCGGGCGCAAAGGCGTTGATCAGCGGCGGAACGATTGACTCGAAAGCATCCAGGTAAATCTCGTCGTCGGTGTATGGATACAGCGGCAGGTTGACGGCGTAACCCACGCCGTCGCCAGCGCCCACTTCGCCGGCGAACCCGGTGCCGGGGAACAGGAAGCGCCCCGACTCGTGGACGGATATGGTGAGGACGCGGGGATCGTCGTAGAAAGCGTCCTGCACGCCGTCGCCGTGGTGCGCGTCGATATCCACGTAGGCGACGCGCATCCCCCGGTTCAGCAGGTAGTGGATGGCGACCACGGGGTCGTTGAACACGCAGAACCCGCTGGCGTTGCGGGCGGCGGCGTGGTGCAGGCCGCCGCTGATGTTGAACGCTGCTTGGACTTCGCCGTCGGCGACCATGCGGGCCGCGTCCAGCGTGGCCCCGGTGCTGAGCATGGCGGCCTCATACATGCCCGGGTAGGTGGGGTTGTCTCCGCCCTGGGCAAACCCGAACCGCTGGGGCTGGTATCCGGTCAGCCCCAGGCTGAAGGTGCGCACGGCGGCCATGTAGTCGCGGGAGTGGAACGCGCCGACGCTGGCCTCGTCGGCGAGGGTCGGCGTTACCAGCAGCGAGTCGTCGCTATCGAACGCGCCGTAAGCATCCAGCAACTCGTAAGTGTGGCGCAGGCGGATGGGACGCATGGGGTGGTCCTGGCGGAGCACGTGCTGGCTCATGGCGTCGTCATAAATGAAAGCGGCGCGAGGCATGGTTCCCTCCCGGTCATGGGCTGGCACGCAGAGTAACACTTTCGGCAACGTGAATCATTGCCCGTGCTAGACTGCGTTGACATGGTAGAGCATTCCGACATATCGGTGGTCATCCTCGCCGGCGGCATCAGCCGACGCCTGGGGCGAGACAAGGCTGCTGAGCCATTTGGCGACGAGACACTACTGCACCGCGTCGTCAGGCGAGCCAGCGAATCGGTTGGCTCGAACGACGTTGTAATCGTCGTAGCCAACACCGGCCAGTCAGAGAGAGCGCCGTCGGACATCCCGCATCGTTTGGTGCTTGACGCGCTCCCCGGTTCCGGGACACTGGGCGGAATCTACACGGGGCTTGAGGCGGCCCGCAACGAGTGGGCGCTGGTGGTGGCGTGCGATATGCCGTTTCTGTCGGCGCCGCTACTGCGTTACATGACCGGGCTGCGAGACGGCGTCGATGTGGTGGCGCCAGTTATTGACGGGCGGCCGGAACCCACCCACGCGCTGTACTCCCGCCTGTGCATCCCGGCTATTTCACAGCGGCTGCAAGCCGGCCAACTGAAAGCGGCGGGCTTTTTGGACCTGGTGCAGGTCCGTTATGTTGATGAGAACGAGGCCCGCCGTTTCGACCCGGAATTACTGAGCTTCTTCAACGTCAACCGCCCCGAGGATCTGACGCGGGCGATTGAGATTGCCGCACAGGAACGGAATCAGAGCGGCTGCTTGGCCGGCACTCCAACACGGCGCGGGTAGCGGCCGGGCGTGCGCCGCATCTTTTCCACCGAGATTATCCACCGGTCAGGCGGCAGCGGCGGCGACAGGTCGTTGACGGAGTGCAGGCCAACGATTTCGCCGCCCAACTCCTTCAGCGCATTGACCGAAACCTTTACCTCAACCGGGCCATCGCTGCCCTTCCACGCCAGCAGATGCCCATGTCCCTTGCAAAGCGGCAGCGCGTACTCGATCAACGCTGGCAGCGACGCCACGCCCCGTGCCAACGCCACGTCAAACTGGCCCCGGTAGCCTTCGGTGCGGCCCAACTCCTCGGCGCGAACGGTCACAACTTCCACATCGTCCAGCGCCAGTTCGCTCACCAACTCCCGCAGGAACGCGGTTTTCTTGCCGGTGGATTCGGCCAGCGTCAGCCGGATCCCGGGAAACGCGATCTTAAGCGGAACGCCGGGGAATCCCGCGCCGGCCCCGATATCCACGACGCGCGTACCGTCGGGCCATTGGGGTATGGCCAGCACTGCGGTCAGGGAATCGAGGTAGTGGCGGACCTGCACCTGCTCCGGGTCGGTGATGGCGGTGAGGTTGGCCCGGCGGTTACCTTCGGCCAGCAGGCGCGTGTATTCGGCGAATTGGGCCAACTGATCGCCGGTAAGATGCACTCCCAACCGTTCCGCCTGTTCCGACAGAACCTGCATCCCGAGATTGGCGGCCGTTGTCATCAGCCCAGGAATCGCGCGAACACGTCCCGCCCGGGGAAATGGGCGCGCTCGCCCAACTCCTCTTCAATACGCAGCAGGCGGTTGTACTTGGCGAGACGCTCGGAGCGGGTGATGGAGCCGATCTTGATCTGGCCCGCGCCGGTGGCGACGGCCAAGTCGGCGATGGTGGTGTCCTCGGTTTCGCCGGAACGCGCGGAGATCACCGGCAGGTAGCCGCGTTGCTGCGCCAGCCGGACGGTTTCCAGCGTCTCGGTCAGGGTGCCAATCTGGTTGAGCTTGATCAGCACGGCATTGGCGATGCCGGCGTCCGCGCCCTGTGCCAGCCGGCCCGGGTTGGTGGTGAACAGGTCGTCGCCAATCAACTGCGTGGACGCACCCATCTGTTGCGTCAGGTATTCCCAACCGCCCCAGTCGTCCTCGGAAAGTCCGTCCTCGATGGAGATTATGGGATAGGTTACGCACCAGTGGGCCAGCAGGTCGGCCAACTCGGTGGACGTGAACGACCGGCCTTCGGCGCGGAGCAGGTAATTCCCATCGCCGCCGATAAACTCGGTGGCGGCAACGTCCATGCCGATGGCGATGTCGCCGTCGCGAGCGCAGCGATAGCCGGCCAGCCGGGTGGCGTCGTAGAGGATTCCCAGGGCGTCCTCATGGCAGGGCAGCGGCGGCCCGTACCCGCCCTCGTCGGCGACGCCGTAGGCGTAGGGGCCCATCTGCGAGAGCACGCGACCCACCGCGCGGTACACGTCCACGACCATGCGCAGCGCGTCGCCGTAGGTCTCCGCGCCGATGGGGATGGCGAGAAAGTCCTGCATATCGAGGCCGGCGGCAGCGTGTCGCCCCCCGCTGATGATGTTGACCATCGGCACGGGCATGGTAGCCGCGTCGGAGCCCCCAAGGTACCGGTACAACGGCTGACCCGCTGCGGCAGCGGCGGCGTGGGCGGCGGCCAGCGACACCCCCAGGATGGCGTTTGCGCCCAACCGCGACTTGTTGGCCGTCCCGTCCAGTTCGCACAAAAATTCATCCAGCGCGGGTTGGTCGGCGGCATCCGCCGAGCCGCAAACGGCCGGCGCGATGATGGTGTTGACGCCGGCCACGGCGCGGCGGACGCCCTTGCCCTCATAGCGGGCCGGGTCGCCGTCGCGCAGTTCGATGGCCTCGTGGCGTCCCGTGGACGCGCCGGATGGCACGATGGCCCGGCCCAGCGCGCCGCCGTCCAAGTGGACATCCACCTCAACGGTGGGGTTGCCGCGCGAGTCCAGGACCTCGCGGGCGCGGACGGCGGCGATGGTCGTTGCGCCGGGCATGGCAGACTAGCCGTGACCTTCAGACACGATGTCGTTGAACGTAACCCGCAGCATGGGCGCGTCGGTCTCGTTCTTCCACTGGTGATGCTCGTTCGGGGGAACCAGGACGGCGTCGCCGGCGGTAACGGCGTACTCCGTGCCAGAGATGACGATGGCGCCGGACCCTTCCAGGATGAACACGGTGTGGTCCCAGGTGTGGTTGTGGCCGCCGGTCTCGGGGTGGCTGACCGCGCCGGGCTGCATGTAGCCGTTGTAGAGCATCAGGTAGTTGGGGCAGCCGTCGCGCCCGCCCAGCATGGTGTGGCCGGTCTCGTCGTTGAGGTCGGCGTGATTGCGGATCACCGGCGGCGTGCCGGCGCCGGGCTCGGAACCGCCGGGCCGGGCGTTGCCGCTGGAGGCCGCCAGGGGGTTGATCTCGATGCGGCGGATGGCGGTGTCGCCGTCGTTGCGGGTAACGTGGTCAACCATGGACGGGATGAACATGGCGTCGCCGGCCTTGACCGGGTACTCCTTGCCGTCGGCCACCAGGGTGCCGCTGCCCTCGATGATATAGACCTCGTGCTCCCACTCGTGGATGTGGTGCGAGCTGGTCCCGCCCGGCTCGATGACCGAGTAGGCCAGCGTGACCAGGTTAGGGTTGTCGTCTATGCTGATGAGGCGGGCAACCGCGCCCTCGGGGTAGTCCTTGATGTTGTGGATGATGGGTTCCATGTGATGCGCTCCTTGACGGGTCGGGATGGCGGGTGGTGGGTTACAGTTCGTGCCGGTTGTCGTCGTCTCCGCCGCCGCGATTGGTGGCGTCCGGCGGCAGGGTGATGATGGCGCGGCGATGGGTGCCCACGCCGATGGTGCGCTCGCCGTCCAGCACCTCCACCTTGAAGTAGAGCCAGCGGCCATCAACCTTTTCCAGTTCGGCGTTGGCGACGACGGTTACACCCTTGTCGGCGGTGGCCACGTGGCGTACGTTGACCTCGAAGCCAACGGTGGATTGCTGGGGCGGCAGGTAGTCAAGAACAGCGCGCTGCGACGCCTGTTCCATGGCGCGAATCATGGACGGAGTGCTCAGCTTGCCGGTATGGGGTGCGGTGTTGTGCTCGTCCACCAGCACCTCGCAGCGTCCAGTAAATCCGGGCAGCAGGGTAGGCGGGGCGACATTGGATTGTTGGTTCATGTGCTTCGACGGATCCTCGGGTTGGTTTGGGTTGAATAAACGCGCCGTCATCATAACAGCGCGGGCGGGGGGCTGCCAGCAGTCCGCCTCTGGCGGAACGAACCTTTGGCTTTGACACACCGGGCATCGCATCTATAATTGCGGTGGAAACCCACACTGTCCCCGGATCAGCGCAAAGGAGATATCCGTATGCCCACTTGGAAAGTCGCATATTTCACCGGAGTCGGAGCGCGGGCCGACGTGATGCTGGACAATGCCCCCGATAACGTGGAAGTCACGGTCGTGGACCGCACGCTGCCGGCTGCGGAACAGATTGAACTATGTCGCGATGCCGACGCCATCATTTCCAGCGAAGTCACCACCGAAGTGCTCCGGGAATGTCCCAACGTCAAGTTGGTCCAGACCCTCAGCGCGGGCTACGACCGGATGGATCTCGAGACCATCCTGGAAATGGGCATCCCGGTAGCCAATAACGGCGGCGCCAACGCCATTTCCGTGTCCGAGCAGACCCTCGGCCTGATGATCGGCATCGGCCGGAACCTGATGGCCCAGTGGGACACCACCACCAAGCAGCGCCAGTGGCGGGGCAATCTGTACCAGACCGACCTGACCGAGATTACCGACAAGACCGTCGGAATCATCGGCCTCGGACGCATCGGACGGCAGGTCGCCAAGCGGCTTACCGGGTTCGACACCCGCACCATCTACTACGACATCGAGGATATTCCCAGCGAGGTTCAGCAGGAAGTCAAGGCGGAACCCGTCGGTTTGGACGAACTGCTGGAAACCTCCGACTTCGTCAGCATCCACGTTCCGCTGACGCGGCGCACCCGAGGGATGATGTCCGACCGCGAGTTTGACCTGATGAAGCCGTCGGCGTTCTTCATCAACCTCTGCCGGGGCCCGGTGGTGGACGAAGCCGCGCTGTACCGCGCCCTCACCGAGGGCAAGATTGCCGGCGCCGGCCTGGACGTGCTGGAAGTGGAACCAACGCCGGCCGACAACCCGCTGTTCGACTTGGACAACGTCATCATAACCCCGCACATGGCCGGCCAGAGCCAGGAAACCGCCCTCCGCGCCGCCCACTTCGCCTACGGCAACATCCTCCGCGTGCTGAACGGCGAAGAGGCCGAGTCGCTGGTGACGCCGGAGTAGGCCGCCACCGGCCTTGCAAGGAGGATCCCATGATCTGGTGTCGCTTTGAGCTGGATGATAAGACCAGCTTCGGAATCGTCGAGGATGGCCGGGTGACTGAGGTGTGGGGCAACCCATTGGAGGACTACGCCGTCACCAACCATTCGCATTCGCTGGACGACGTGAAACTCCTCGCGCCCATCAAGCCGCCCATGCTCTACGCCGCCGGCCCCAACTACCGGGGACACGTCGAGGGTATGGCGGCGCGGCGCGGGTCGCCGCCGGCGTATCCTGCCGCCCGTCGCCCAACTACCGTTCCGTCCACGCCATTATCGGCACGGAGGAGAACATCGTCGTGCCCGCCGACTGCTTGGGCGCGGTGCAGCCAGAGGGCCAGTTGGCGGTGGTCATCGGCAAGACGGCCCGCAAGGTGCCGGTCAGCGAGGCGCTGGACTACGTTTTCGGCTACACCATCGGCAACGACATCAGTCAGCGGCCCTGGCAGCAAGCCGACCGCACCATGTTCCGGGGCAAGAACTGCGATACCTGGAAGCCCATGGGCCCGTGGATCGTAACCGACCTGGACCCCAAAGGATTCCGCATCATAGTGCGCCACAACGGCGAGGTCTGGGAGGATTTTTCCTCAGCCGACCAGATCTGGGACACCGCCACCTGGATCCACGAGCTAAGCAATTACGCGACGCTGTATCCGGGAGACGTGCTGTGGATGGGGACCGAGGGCGCCGACGGCGACATGTTCCCCGGGGATACGATTGAGGTGGAGATCAGCAGGATTGGGGTGCTGCGGAATTACGTGGTGGCGGAGGGGTAGGGTGAATGACGAGCGGGCTCCTCGGTTCTAACCGTACCAAGATACCGCTATAATCCCATTGTTCCAACCAACGGAACGGGAGCTCGGAGGTCAAGATGTCTCGATTGTCCATCACTTACGAATTGGTGCCTGGCCCCCCAGGTATGCCGAATGACGAATACGTCGCTTTGTGCAACCAACGGTACAGGGAACTTCTTGCCGGTGATCCTGAAGAGCCCAAAGTACAGGACTTTTTGGAAAGGCATCCGTGCCTTGTGCCGGGTCACTCTACACCGAGCGCACGCTCAGGGCATATGCCGCTACACTGCAGCCTTATAATGCAGCCGAAACTGGAAGGGTTAGGCAAATACATACCTGATTTCATGTGGGTATCCACGCACAGTGGAGCGTGGTTTCCAACCCTGATTGAAATCGAAAAGCCGGACAAAAAAATCTTCAATAAGGACGGAACTCCTTCCGCTCATTTTAATAGAGCCCGGAACCAACTAAATCAGTGGAGATCGTGGTTTGACGACCCTACAAATCAGCTGCTGTTCTCGCAGCAGTACGGCATCCCGGACTATATGCTAGCACGAAGCATGCAACTTCATATGATCTTGATTTACGGACGTCGCTCCGAATTTGAGAATGACCGCCGGCTCACGCGGCAGAGGGGCACCTTGCTTACAGGACATGATGAGGAGTTGGTGTCCTTTGATGCCCTTCAAGCGGACGGTGATATCACCCAAGCGTTCACTGTCAAAGCGCTCGGCCATGGTCAATATCAAGCTGTCAACGTTCCTCCGGTATTAAGTACAGGACCGGATCTCGCGGAGAGACTTCTCTCGATCAAGGGTATAGCCGAGGCCATCGACAAGAATCCAGACATTGCAGAAGAGAGGAAGACCTTCTTGAAACAGCGGATCCCGTATTGGCAGGAGTGGGCGTCCACTCCTGGTGGCAAACTAATTGAGCCAAACAGTGTTGAATAGCAGCAAACGACAGACAGCGAATTTTGTTGGATACCCTCCGCACGACTTGGTGTGTCGCTCACCCCGTCACATATCCGTTCTTCAAATCCCAAGCCGCCGCCTCGCTGTCCCGCTCCGCCGCCGAGCCATACCCGCCGCCGCCTGATGACAGGCAGATGATGTGGTCGCCGGGGTTGACTACTACGCCGACTTCTTTGGAGCCGAGGACTCGCTCTGTGCCATTGTTGACGATCTTGTAGTGGTGGGGTAGGCCGTCGGTTGCGCCGAAGAGGCCGAAGGGCGGTACCACGATGCCGTCTCCGGCGGTGTTGAGCAGGGCCGGGCCCTCGCCCTCGTACACCAGGTCGCACACCGCGCCCAGGCCGCCGCGCCACGCGCCGACGCCGCCTGAGTCGGGCCGCAGCTCGTGACGCTCGATGAAGAACGGGAACCGCTCCTCGGTCACCTCGATGCTGGGCGAACGGATGCCGCCGGCCACGTTGATCTCGCCCACGTTGGACCAGCCGTCGAATCCCTCCGACGCGCCGCCGCCGCCACGGGCCAGGAAGAAGTGCCAGATGAATTGCCGTCCGGTGCGCGGGTCGTGGCCGGTGATGGCGTAGCGCAGCCGGCGGGAGAACCCGGCGGAGACGGCGGTGGGAATGGCCGGGGCCAGCGCCTTGAACACCGCTTCCACCACCTCCTCGGCGCAGTGGTTGGTGCTCATGCACACCGGCGCCGGCGGGTTGGCGTTGACCACCAGGCCGCGCGGCGCGATGATCTGCACGGGCCGCATGGAACCCTCATTGCGGGCCACGTCCATGGGCGCCAGGTACATGATGGCGGCGTGGGCCAGCGAGCGCGTGTTGGCGTAGGCACTGTTGATGAACCCCTCCACCTGCGGGCTGGAATCGCTGAGGTCGATGGCCATGGAGTCGCCGGCGATGGTGACCTTGGCGCGGATGGGCACCAGCTTGCTGTCGAAACCGTCGTCGTCCACGAAAGACTCGCCGTGATACACGCCGTCGGGCCAGCCCGAGATGAACTGCCGCACCTGCCGCTCGGTGGCGGCCAGGATCTCGGACACCACCGTCATCAGCCGGTCCGGGCCGTACTCGGCCAGCAGGTCCCCAATGCGGCGGCCGGCCAGCGTCACCGAGCCGATCTGCGCGTTCAGGTCGCCCAGGAAATTCTCCGATTGCCGCACGTTGGCCGACATCATTTGCAGTAGATCGTAGCGGGGCACGCCCTTGTCGTAGAGCTTGAGCGGCGGTATCCGCAGGCCCTCCTGGAAAATCTCGTTGGCGCCGGGGTTGTAGCCGCCGTGGGTACCGCCGCCCACATCGCTGTGGTGCGCGCGGTTCACGCCGTAAAACAGCAGCCGCCCCTGGTGGAACACGGGCCGGATGATGGTGATGTCGGGCAGGTGGCTGCCCCCGAAGTAAGGATCGTTGAGGATGAACAGGTCGCCGTCGTGGATGTCGTCGCCGAAGTAGTCGCGGACGGCGGCGCCGGCCACGGGCAACGCGCTGATATGCACCGGGATGCCCTCGCCCTGCGCGACCAACTGGCAGTCGCCGTCCAGGATGGCGGTGGAAAAGTCGCGGCTGGAGTTGAGAATCTGGGACATGGCCGTGCGCAGCATGGCCTCGGTCATCTCCTGGGCGATGGACTCCAGGCGGTGTTCCACCACGGCAAGCGTGATGGGATCAGCGTCCGCGCCGGCGGCGGCGTGCTGCGCATCCTGCGCGACGCGGGCGGTTTCGAGGTTCACGCGCAGCTCGACGCCGCCCATGGCATCGACGGTGGCGTGGTCGCCGGGCCACACCAGGATGGTGGTGAACTCCGACTCCAGGATGGCGGGGCCGTCAATCTCCGCGCCGGCCGGCAGTTCGTCGGAGGCGAACGTCGGCGCGTCCTGCCACTCGCCCAGATTGATGCGGCGGGAGCCGACGGGATGCGCCGCGCTGTCGTCCCGGTGCTGGTCGCTTTGGGCGATCCTGGGCAACTTGCCCACGGCGGCCACCCGCAGCGTTACCAGCCGCACCTCCTGGTCCTGCTGGTTGTAAGAGTAGAGTTCCTGGTACCTGCTGTGAAAATTGTCCGTGAGGCGGGCGATGAACTGCGAGTCGGGTAGCGTCGGGTCCGGCAGTGGGACGGTGACCTCGTAAATCTGGTCCAGGTAGCGCATGTCGGCGGAGTATTGTATTTCCACCGCGTCGGGCGGCATCCCCTGGTCGTGAAGCTTGTCCCGTCCCTGGGTTGCCAGTTCCTCCAAGATGGAGCGGAGTTCGTCCAGATCCAGCCGGTCCAGGCTCACCGGATACGAGCGGAAGAAGTCGTACTTGATGTCGGTGTTCAGCATCCCGTAGGCCGACAGCACGGGCGCCGACGCCGGGATGTACACCTTCGACACCTCAAGCTGGCGGGCGACCTCCGAGGCGTGTAACCCCGACGCGCCGCCGAATCCCATGATGGTGAAGTCGCGGGGATCGACGCCGCGCTGCACCGACATGAGCCGGATGCCCTCGGCGATGGAGGTGCAGACCACCTTGAACACGCCGAATGCGGATTCAACCGTTGACAGGTTGAGGGGAGCGCCCACGTGGTCAGCCAGGGCCCGCTCTGCGGCGGCGGTATCAAGGTTGGCCCGGCCGCCGAGGAAGTTGGCGGCGTCCAGGTACCCCAACGCAAGGCTAGCGTCGGTGACGGTAGGATTTTTGCCGCCCCGCCCGTAGCAGGCCGGCCCTGGTTCCGCGCCGGCGCTTTCGGGGCCGACGTGCAGGATGCCGCCCTCGTCCACGCGGGCGATGCTGCCACCGCCGGCGCCCAGCGTGTGGATGTCGATCATGGGGGCGGCAATCTTCCAGCCGGCCTCGAATTTCTCGTTGGCGATGTGGGGGACGCCGTTCTCGATGAGCGAAATGTCGGTGCTGGTGCCGCCCATGTCGAAGGCGATGACCCTGGACTCGCCCAGCATCTGGCCGATGTAGGCGGCGGCGCTGACGCCTCCCGCCGGGCCGGACAGGATGGCGCGCACCGCCATGCGACTGGAGTCGGCGATGGGGGCCACGCCGCCGTTGGACTGCATGATGAGCACGTCGCGCAGCCGGGGGTACGCCTCGAACCGCTGGGCCAGGTTGGCCAGGTAGCGGCTGAACACCGGGCCGACGTAGGAGTTGATGACGGTGGTGCTGAGTCGGTCGAACTCCTTGATCTGGGGAATCACTTCATGAGACAAGGAGGCATACAGGTCGGGATAACGCTGCCGGATGATCTCCGATGCCCGCCGCTCGTGGGACGGATTCAGGTACGAGAACAGGAAGCAGACGGCCAGCGCCTCAGCTCCCTCGTTGACCAGGTAGTCCAGGTTCTCAATTAGCGCGGCCTCGTCCAGCGGGCGCTCCACCTTGCCGCTGGCGCGGATGCGCTCGGGGATGCCCACGCGCAGGTAGCGGGCGGCCAGTGGCTCAACCATGGTCATGCGCAGGTTGTAGCGGTCCTCTTTGAGGCCCTCCCGCATCTCCAGCAGGTCGCGGAAGCCGTCGGTGGTGATCAGGCCGACCGTAGCGCCCTTGCGTTCCACCAGAGTATTGGTAGCGACGGTGGACCCGTGGATCACCAGGTCGGTGTCGCCCAGGAACTGGTCCAGCGACAGCCCATAGGCATCGGCGGCGTCTCGCAATCCGGCCATGACGCCGATGGACGGGTCGTCAGGGGTGGTCGCGGTCTTGAAGAAACGTGGCTGTCCGCTTTCGCCGGCCACGACGAAATCAGTGAATGTACCCCCGACGTCTATCCCGATTTTGTACACCTGTGGCCTCCTGATCCGTTTGGCGGCAATTGTGTCCTATCGTCAGCATCATACGCCATGACGGTAGGGTTCAGTATTAACTGTACAACGACGGCGCCCGCGGCGTGATCACTCGCACCCGGAGCTATCCGGTCGATGCTCTCGACCCCAAGGTTAAGCACTACAGCCGCATGAACTTCAATCTGGCCGGCCTGGAGGCGGCGGACGTGGACCCGGAGGGCTGGCCCATATGGAGCGAGACCGTCGGATTGGACATCGTTGACCAGATGGCCCGGTTCGACCGGGGCTAGGAAGGCATTAGCAGGTATTTGTCCTCCAGTTCGTGAATGCGGTCGGCGCCCTCACCATGACAGTTTGGGCGAAACTGGGTACGCATGAGGGGGTTAGGCCGACGCAATCAAGTCGGCGGCACGTTCGCCTATCATGACGACCGTTGCATGGCTGCCACCTGACCTTGTAACCCGCGGCATCACCGACGCATCGACCACCGACAACCCCTTTACACCCTTGACGCTGCAGTATTGATCCACAACCGCCATTGGGTCTGAATCCGGGCCCATCTTGCACGTGCCGGACACATGCCGGGCTGTTCCAACGGTTTGGCGTATGTAGACGTCCAAAGCGTCGTCGTCGGCCAGAATGTCATCCGTTGGGTGGAGCCGGTAATCGGCCACGTCTTTATACGCATCGGATTCAAGGAATCCGATCGCCATTCGGATGCCTTCCCGCACCCGACGGATGTCGTTTGGATGCTGAAGATAGCGGTAGTTGAACTCCGGCTGCACTGAGGGATCGGCAGACGCAAGCCTGACGTATCCTGCGCCGTCAGGTAGTCCAAGCGTGCACGAGATTCGCGCCACCCGGTCCGCAGGAACATCATCGTTGAGGAACTTGGTCCGCAATCCGGGGACGCGCTCCGGCCGTTCGTCAACCATCGGGGTGGTCCTCAGCAACATATCATTGACTTCGCCGGACCCCTGGGAGGTGTAGTGCAAACAGAAACGTGCCGCGTCGGCATCAGAGGTCAGGGTCATTCCGTCTTTGACTTTGAAGGTAATCTGGGCGCTCAGGTGGTTAAACAGGTTCTGCCCCACTCCGGGAAGCTCATGAACGAGCGGTATCCCAAATTGCTGAAGTTGGTCTTTGGGGCCGATTCCCGATAGCATGAGCAGGTGGGGCGACTTGAGAGCGCCGGCGCTCAGCACAACCCGGTCTGCTTCAACGTTGAAAATCTCGCCCCCGCTTTCGACTTCCACACCAACGGCCTTTAGATCTTCGATCAATACCTTTCTGACGAAAACCCCTCCCCGCACCGTAAGGTTGAGACGGTGGCGCATGGGATTCAGGTGAGTGATGGCAGCGCTCATCCTCCAGCCGTCCAGGTTGTTCGAGGGCCACACGCCAACGCCCGAGGGGTTCGGGCCGTTGGTATCCTCGACTGTCCCGTAACCCGTCTCCAAACAGGCTGCGTGGAAGGCCGTTTGGATGTCTGCCCAGGGCCCGGATTGACGACGCCTCACCGGCATAGGTCCGTCGGAGCCATGAAAATCATCGCGAATGTCGAGATCGTGCTCGGATTTTCTGAAGTAGGGCAGAACCTTGTCGTAAGACCATTCGTCGTTGCCCATAGCAGCCCAGGAGTCGAAATCCTCGGGCAACCCCCTCTGCATTGCCTGACCGTTGATGGAGGACCCTCCTCCGATCACCTTGCCCTGCGCTACGTGGATCTCGCCTTGCTCTTCGGTGATCGTTCCCCGCAGGGCCCAGTTATGCTCCGAGTCCGGGGATTCTGCATAACTTGTGTGTCCGAACTTGATTTCGTCTGGAAGATAGTCTGGATCAGGGTAATCCGGCCCGGCTTCCAGCAACAGAACGGAGGTATTCGCGTTTTCGGCCAATCTGCTGGCCAACACCGATCCAGCCGCTCCCCCACCGACGATAACAACGTCATATTTCATGAGTCCCCCTTAAATGTCTTGTCTTCTGACACAGGATTTTCCAGTTTACCTGATTCCGCTGAGGATAGGACATTCTCGGCCAGTCGGCGAATCGTCTCCACGAAAGTGCGGTCTCGATCCCTCGTCTCCGGCGACTCTTCTCCCAGCGGGGTGTCGCCGATGAACCGGTACATTTCCGCGACGCCCTCAAACAACCTGGGCGTCATCCCCAGATGCGCGAAAGTATCGCGAATTTCCTCCATCTCGCTGACCCAGCGCCGCGACCGGGGCGGCACCGTGGGTATGGTGCGTTCCATCCGCTGCAACACCGCCTGCTGTCCCGACTGGAACTCCGCAAGCAGCGGTTCGGTCAGGCCCATCAACTCGGCAGCCACCAGCAACTCGGTGTACAGCGCCCAGGAGCCTTTGGTCATCGCGGCGTAGCACATCTTTATGCCTGAGGCCTGCCCTACCTCGCCGTCCAGCGGCAGCACCGTCAGCCCGAATTCGTTGAGCTGTTCAAACGCAGCGGCGTTTTCGCCGGAAGCGTAGAAGTGGGGACTGTAGCCCGGCCGGGGCGGCCCGCCGATGATCGACACGTCCACGAACTGCCCGCCGGCGTCGGTAATCACGGGTTCCAACTCCCGCGCCAGTTGCGGGGCAATGGCGTTGCACTCCGCGAACAAGACGCCGGCGCCCGTGGCAGTGAGCGCGTCGGCAACCTGCCGGCACAGGCCGGGAACCGCCGCCGATACCGTCATCGACATGATCAGGTCCGACTGCTCGACCAATTCCTCCACCGTCGAAACGTCTCGGATGCCGGCCTTGGCCGCCAGATTCCGCGTCCGCTCGCTCCGGCCGGCCAGGCAAGTAATCACGTCCAGCTCGTTTTCACGAAATCGCTGCCCCACCGCGTGGCCCATGTCGCCGGGACTCAAAATAGCTACGGTGCCGATATTCATGGATGTTTTCTCTCTTTTTGGTATCGCGTCTGCCAAATATAACACGGGCGCATTATCGGCCGGCCCGCCAATTGTATCGCCCAATGCCTCGTGGTAGGGTTGCAAAATCTCACGACGTGGAGGACCCATGCCGGACCACAACGAACGACCCGAACCCAATTACGACCCGTTTCCGCCCGGCCAGAACCGCCGCGCCACCGTCACCGAGGTTGACGTGGAGGACATGGGCAACATGCTGCGCCGCGCCTTCGTGGGCCGGGACGTGAAGTTCACCATCTACTGCGACGAGGGACCCAACGTCGGCGGCAATCACACCGCCCCCGCGCCGCTGAGCTACTTCGCGGCGTCCATCGCCTTTTGAGAGATGACCCAGATCGAGAGGTACTCTCGAATGATGAAAGTGGACATCACCGGCGTCCGGGCGCACATCGCCGTGCACTTCGGGTTGGAGGGTTCGGTGCTGGCCGGCACCATCCAGGCCAGCGCGCCCAAGGTCGAGACCAGCTACGAGATCGAGTCTCCCGACGACCCCGAACGGGTGGCGGCAGTGCTGCGCAACGCCCGCAACGGCTGCTGGGTGCGGGCCGCGGTCGCCAATCCCACGCCCTTCGAGGACAAATCAACCCTCAACGGAGAGCCGATCTACTTCGACTGACTACCAGCCCAAACTCTCGGGTATCAAAATCATCGTAATCCGGCCCACCACCGGCTCGTGTTCCATCACCAGGAATTTGCCGATGGGCGCCGGACCCGAGCCTCGGCCCTCCAGCCACCGGTCGTGGCGCTCCAGGGTGAACCCGCGAGTGCGCGCCTCAGCCTCCGCCAGCGTCGGGCAGATCTTCTGCGTGCCCGCCACCATGATGACTCGGCGCGCGCCGTAGGCGAAAGCGCCGATCTGGCTGCCCGACCCGCTGGCGACTACGATCTCGCCCGTCTCGGCGATGGCCTGCACGCTGCCCACGAAGTAGTCGGCGGTGGTGGTCGTGCGCCGGAACTCCCGCTGCGCAGCCGCGTCGGGCTGAGCCAGCATCCGGTCGTGCAGGTTGATGTAGCGGTCGTTGCCGTGCATGTACTCCGTGTAGCCGATGGTGTCCAGCGTCTCCGAGGTGCTGACGAACACCTCGCAGCCCTCGGGCACCAGTTCCTTCAGCCTGGCCAGCGCCGCCTCCCGGCTCTCCACCAGCAAGGCTTCCACGTTCCGCGCCGCCAGCGCCTCAATGGTGCGGCTGATCGATTCGGCGGATGCCGGCGTGTAGGTCGCGTCGGTGGACATGCTTGCGTCTCCTGATATGTCGGTGATTTGCGCGCCCCCATCCGTTATTGCGAGCGCAGAGCGGCAATCTACCCGCCCGGCCGCAGGTTGGGCATTACCTCATCCACAAACAGCCCCATGCACCGCATCACCTGCTCCGGTGTCAGGTCGCCCCACGCGAAGATGGGACAGAAGTAGTTGATGCCCGTCTCGTCAATCGCCCGCTGCACCCGCTCCCGCACCGTGTCCGGAGCGCCCACGATCACCACGTCCCGGGATTCGAGAGTGTCGAAATCCCGCATCGCGCCCAGGCGGTCGAGGCCGTTCTTGGCCCACAGGTAATCGATGTTGTGGAACCACGTGCGGTAGGCCGATTTGGCTTCAGCCCGGGCCTGTTCGTCGGTGTCGGCGATGTACAGGTGCCGCACCAGCCCCAGCTTGGGCGCGGCCACGTGGCTGTTCATTCCGTCCGACATACGCTCGGCGTGCCACACCTGCTTGTAGAGGTCATAGTGCGCCTTGACGCCGGCGTTGTCGGCGAACCCGGTGCAGGTGTTGAAGCCGTGCTGCGCCATCCACGGCACCGTC
>JAJDWF010000070.1 GCA_022825745.1 Dehalococcoidia bacterium
AAACGTTGGAGTGGCTCCAGGAGGTTTCCCGCCCCTTCGGAACTGAAATCTCCATCGAGGAAACGAACGGCGACCTGGTGGGTGTGATAAGGGTCTAGGCCGGGCCGGTTCGCATCGCGCCGGCTAATGCGGAGTGTTGAACTGGACCAGGATGCCGTCGGGATCGTACACGTAGATGCTGCGGATGTCTCCGTCGGCGTTCGTGAATGACTCGATGGGCCCGGCCAGTTCTACGCCCTTGCCGAGCAACTCCTCCGTCAACCCTTTCACGTCGGCCACGCCGAATGAGATGTGGCTGATGCCCACCATGTCCAGCTTGATGGGTTCGCCGTCGGGCTCATCGCCCGGATGGCTGGTGAGGGTTAGCGTAGGCGTCGCCCCGTCGCCGTAGGCCAAACTGACCCAGCGCCGGGCCTGCCGCTCGTGCAGATAGTTGTGCAGGCGACCGCCCTCCGTGGGGTCGGTCATGCGGTCGCCCAGCACCGTCATCCCCAGTGTGTCCCGGTAGAACGCCAGCGACCGGTCCATGTCTCTGACGCAGATCCCGATGTGGGTAACGCAAGTTGCGTCCATGTGAGGTTGCCTCCTAATCCATGGGCGGCTTGTGCAGCCAGCCCGGCTCCGAAATGTCCAGCACCTGCCCGTTGGGGCCGGACCACTTTTCCTCGGCGCGCGGCGGTCGCGGCTGGCCGTCTCCGGCTACTTCACGGCGAACGATCTCCTCGCCGTCGATCTCCCGCAGCTTGGCCCCGGTCTCTTCCAGGCTGTCCACCTGGAAGCCGATGTGGTGAATCCCGTCGTAGTTCTCCCCGTTGGGGCCGACGTCGGCGTCCTCGTTGGTCTTCCACTTGAGGATGGTCAGGTTGATGTCGCCGTCGGAAAGCTGGATCTGCCGGGTGTTGCGGGCCACCTCAAACAGGTCGAACCCCTCCTTGTAGAACTTCGCCACCGCATCCGGGTCCTCACAGGTAATGGCAACGTGCTTGATCTTAGCCATAAGAGCGCCTCCCAATCTGATTTCGCGACATTATAGCCCGCGCGCGATGGGTTGGAGCATACCCGTTCCCGCGATGGCAGGGCGACGGGCCGAACGGTTTGATGTTATTCTGGCCTGCCCGAGTGGTTGCAAGTTCCGTATGTAAGGATCAAAACAATGAAACTCATCATTCCGATTGTATTGGCCGCGGTCGCCATAACTCTGGCGGCCAATGCCGTTGCCGCCGCGCCATACTGCCCGTCGTCGTGGCCTGGTCCTGCTTCAGGTGGCGGTATCGGAGATTCCGGGACTTCCTACGACGGCTTTTTTACCGACAACGACGACCAGGAGTGGTTCGTTATCCTCAGCACGGACAGCAACGGTTACACCGTAGGGCGCGCTTACGCCGCCGATGACCGGTACGAATCGGGCTACGCCCCCGGTGAATCCGGTGTAGCCATCCTTTACCGGCAGGGCGAGCCGGTGGCAGAGCCGGAATGCTGGCTATTCGAACCGCCGGACGACGAGCCGCCCGAGGTAGTTGGTCCCGTCCCGCCGATTGCCGGCCAGCGTCCTCACAGTTTCACCCATCATGGCATCACGGTGGAAGACCCCTGGCACTGGCTGGAGGACGAGGACTTCCCGGTGGTGGACGACGCTGACGTGCTGGCCTACCTGGAGGCTGAGAACGCCTATTTCGACGCCGTCATGGCGCCCCACCAGGGCTTGATTGACACCATCTATGGAGAGATTGAAGGACGTCAGCCGGCGGCGGTAGCTAGCCTGCCCCGGAAGAGCGGGGACTGGTATTACCAGTCGCGATACGAAGAGGGCAGCGAGTATCGCCAGTGGCTGCGGTGGCCCGCGTCTGATCCGGACGCCAGGGAGGGCCCCACCGACAACGCGGAGGTTTTCCTGGACGAGAACGTATTGGCGGAAGGTTTTGAGTTTTTCCGCCTGGGCACCCTCTCGTGGAGCGGCGACTGGTCCTTCCTTGCCTACGCCACCGACACCACCGGAGCGGAACGGTACACCCTGGTGGTCAAGGACCTGCAAACCGGCCAACTGCTGAGCGACACGATTACAAACATGCGGGGAAGAGTTGTTTGGTCCCCGGACAACTCCTCCTTCTTCTACACCTCTCTGAATGAGGACGGGCGCCCCTTCCAGGTACGCAGACACGTACTCGGCACGGCGGCAGAGAACGACGCCGTGGTTTACGAGGAGGCTGACCCGGGATTCTTCGTCGGGGTGGGAGACACCAACTCCGGCGAATATGTCATCATCGCGGCCGTCGGTCACGTTGCCTCTGAATATCGATTGCTGGCTGCCGACGATCTCACGGCCCAACCGGTCCTGGTGGCCCCCCGTAGGGCGGACCACGAATACTCCGTTGACCACCAGGGCGACCGCTTCGTCATCATGACCAACGACAACCACCCGAACGGTCGCATCGTGACTGCGCCTGAGGATGACCCCACCGAGGCTGCTTGGGAAACTCTGCTACAGGGTGACGAGTCCCTTTACATCCAGCACTTTCATGTGACGGAGGAGTACGTCGCGGTTGAGGAGAAGATCGACGGCTTGGACCAGGTGCGCATCATCGACCGCGCGGGCCAAACGACCCACGTCGATTTTCTCGAGGAAGCCTACACTGCTTACGTCGCATTAGATCCCGAATACGACGTGAACACCCTCCGCCTGTTCTACACCTCCATGACCACGCCGCAAACCTACTACGACTATCACATCGACACCGGCGAGCTGGAAGTTCGGAGCGTTCGGCAAATCCCCAGCGGTTACGACGCCTCCGAATACGTGACGCACCGGGAACTGGCGCCGGCCAGGGACGGCGTGCTGGTGCCGGTGTCCATCGTCCGCCACCAGGACACGCCGGTGGACGGTTCGGCGCCCCTGTATATCTATGCCTACGGCGCCTACGGCAGCGCCGTTTCTCCGTATTTTTCAACCGCTCGACTGTCCCTTCTGGACCGTGGATTTATCTTCGCCATCGCCCATGTCCGGGGCGGTGACGACCTCGGATTCCATTGGTACGAGTCTGGCCGGCTGTTCCAGAGGACCAACACCTTCAACGACTTCGAGGATGTGGCCCGGCATCTCATCGACCAGGGGTACGGTTCGCAGGGTAGAATCGCCATCAACGGCGCCAGTGCCGGCGGCACCCTCATGGGAGCGGTGGTGAACCAGGCGCCGGAACTCTGGGGCGTCATGGTAACCCAGGTGCCCTTCGTGGACGTGCTCAACACTATGCTCAACGCCGACCTGCCGTTGACCCCGCCGGAATGGCCGATCTGGGGCAACCCCAT
>JAJDWF010000119.1 GCA_022825745.1 Dehalococcoidia bacterium
CGATCTCGCCCGGAAGGTGGGTCAAAACGGTCACACCGCCCAGCAACCCTTGTACAATCAGCAGGGGGACCGAAATTGCCGCGGGTATCCAAACCCACCGGTCATGCCGGTATCGAACCAGCGCCACCACCGCCGTCGCCAAGATCAGGGGGCCGACGATCACCGAAGCCACGAAACGGTGGGTGTACTCGATAATTGCCGTGTACTCCAGGGGCGGCAATACCTTGCCGTAGCACAGCGGCCAGTCTGGGCAACCCAGGCCGGATTCCGTGACCCGGACGACGCCTCCGATTATCACCAGGATGAAAACGCTGATCGCCGACGCAGTGGACAACCCTTGCAACCAGGTAAAGCGCCTTCGCGTGCGGTCGGGTTGTCCGGTAATGCCAATCGCTGCCATTTACGTTCTTCGCGGCCGGCCTTTCGTGTGTTCAACCGGCGTCCAGGGGCACCATCAATGATAAAGCACGTCGGCTCGATTTGCTACATTCTGGCGCTGCTGCTGGCTTCGATGTTGGCCTGCGATGCGAGCGAAGCGCCCAACTCCGGGCACGGCGACGGTTACACCCTGTACCCCAATCTCCCCCACGTTACCGGACACATCGACCGGGTGGACGCCCAGCCCGACAACCCGCGCTACTTCAACGCTCTGCTGATCACCGACGCCGACGGTCTGCAATGGGACTTCCGTTCCGACGGCTGGGTAGGGGTGTCGGTGGGCCACCTGAAAGACCACCAGATACAGGGAACAACGGTCACGGTGTGGTACGAGACCCTGAGCGACGGCTCCCTGCTGGCCCGCTTCGTGGGCGACTAGGCCGGGCGTTGACCGGCGCTCGCTTGCTGTTCCTCGGCGCCGGGGCCGCCGGTTCCGACCTCCCGACCGTTCAACCCATTCGCGCCCGGGCTTGCCGGGTCGCCAACCTGCTGGGTGGGTAACGGGGCTTGCGTTGCCTCGGGTCGTGGCGATTCTTGCCCCTCACGCTTGCCGGGGAACAGGAGCTTCAGCACCACAAACACAAACCGCAGGCCGAATTCCAGGGCCACCAGGAAGATCAGGTAGTACGCGATGGTCTCAAGATGCGTGCTGATTTCCTGTAGCGTATCCAGGGATGACTGTACGTTGAAAAACGACGTATCAATGATGAATACGCCCAACACGGCGAAAGGCAGGATCTTGGCCAGGTCTCGCGAAAGGTCCTCGTTGTAGTACGCGGACACTCGAATGGCGCTCACCGTTGCCATGGCAATCAGCAGGATTTGGGACAACTCCCTGTCTTCCGACAGAAGCACGAGGATCACTGTCAGCGCCGCGAACCAGAAGAACGCGAATGCCGGGAAGAGGACGAGGTAGCGCACCAGGTACCAGACCAGGAATATCAAGTCCCAGGCAATGGCATCGCGTACCTGGTCGTTCTTTGACAGGTCCAGGCCGAACATATCCCGCGCCGCCACGAAGCGGTAGAACTTGAAAACGAAGACGGCATACGCCGTCATGCCCAAAACCACGACCAGCACCGGCAACAGCAGTTGCTGCGCGGCGTCCAGCGACAACCCGTTGGGGAAAATCAGGTCAATATCCAACTGGCCCATCCTCTGCCCGGAGTATAGGTAGGCGTTCCGATTTGAGTCAAGCAACCCGGCTGGGCATTAATACGGGAACTGAACGCGTCGCAAGCCGAGCGGCGCAAGGTTGCCCGTCGCCCCGTCTTGGCCTAAACTGGCGGCCACAACCACTATTCGGGTTTTCAATACCCCACAGGAGGCTTGCTAATGCCCCTGCCGACTCCGTTGCAAGGCATCCGCGTCGTCGATTTCACCTGGGTGCGCGCCGGCCCATGGGCCGCCCGCTGGCTGGGCACCCTGGGCGCGGAGGTCATCAAGGTCGAGTGGCCGCTGAACCTGGACACCTTGCGCCAGAACCGCTTCACCGTCCCTCCGGGCGTGGAACCGGGTCCCAACTCCACCGGACAGTTCGCGGACACCAACGCCAACAAGCGCGGCATCAGCGTCAACACCCGCACCGATGAGGGGCTGGAACTGGTCAAGCGCCTGATCTCCGTCTCCGACGTAGTGATCGAGAACTTCAGCAGCCGCATCATGCAGCGCTGGGGCCTCGGCTACGACCAGCTCAGGAAAATCCGCCCCGACATCATCTACGTCTCCATGGCCGGGTTCGGACACACCGGGCGCCACCACTGGTACGGCACCATGGGTCCGGCGGCCCAGGCGCTCAGCGGGCTGACTCATCTGTCCGGCCTGCCCGGCGCGCCGCCGGCCGGCTGGGGCTGGTCGTATCTGGACGACACCGGCGGCATGTACGGCGCAATCAGCGCTCTCACCGCGCTCCGCCATCGCTCCGCCACCGGCAAGGGCCAGCACGTTGACCTGTCCCAGATGATCACCGGCATCACCCTCACCGGCCCCGCGTTCCTGGACAAGACCGTGAACGGGCGCAAGGCGCGGCGCGAAGGGTTCCCGCCCGGCAACCGCACCGTCTGGCCCGGCGCCGAGGTGGTCAACAATTATCGCGGCCCCATCGCCGCGCCCCACAACGCCTATCGGACCGACCCCGGTGGCTACAACGACTGGGCCGTCATCGCCTGCCTGTCGGACGATGAGTGGCACAACCTGGTCAAGCTCATGGGCAGCCCCGCCTGGGCCGATTCCCGGTTCGACACCATCGACGGCCGGCTGGAACACCAGGAGGAGATGGACGAGCACATCGAGAAGTGGACCAAGACGATGGGCAAGTACGAGCTCACCGAGAAGTGCCAGACCGCCGGCATCCGAGCCATGGCCGTCCAGAGCAGCCAGGACCGCGTGGACAACGACCCGCAGCTCCGGCACCGCGACATGTACGTGCCCATGGACCACCCGATGCTCGGGCCGTGGAAGTTCCAGAACGCGCCCTTCAAGATGTCCAAGTCGCCGGCTCGCATTGCCAGCCCGCCGCCCCTGATCGGCCAGCACAACCGCGAGGTTCTGGAAGACCTGCTGGGCGAGACCCATGAGGACGTGCTGAACGGCTACGAAAACGGCGTTCTCTGGCCCACTACCATGGACCGCTACCCCTACATCGAGGAGGCCCTGCGATGACCACCCCCACCAACGGCAACCGGCCCGACGGCGTTGACATCGGTGGCGCGCGTCCCGCAGACCTCAACCTCCCCGGCGCGCTCGACGGCCTGCGAGTGCTGGAAATCTGCGACGAGAAGGGCCAGTTCTGCGGCAAGCTGATGGCCGACAACGGGGCGGACCTCATCAAGATCGAGCCGCCCGGCGGCGAGACCTGCCGGAGCTTCGGCCCGTTCATGGACGACGTTCCGCACCGGGAGCGCAGCCTGTCCTTCTGGCACTACAACACTTCCAAGCGCGGCATCACCCTGAACCTGGAAACTCCGCAGGGCCAGGAGATTTTCAAACGGTTGGCCGCCACCGCCGACATCGTGCTGGAGAGCCGTAAGCCCGGATACCTGGAATCCCTGGGCCTGGGCTACGAGACGCTATCCGCCGACAACCCCAGCCTCATCATATGCTCGCTGACGCCCTACGGGCAGACCGGCCCGTGGCGCGACTACGTCAGCAGCGACATCACGCAGATGGCCGGCGGCGGGCAGATGGCATCCTCCGGTTACGACGACATCGACGTGCCCAATCCCCCGCCCATCGCGCCCGGCGGCGGCAACTCGTGGCATATCGGCGCGCATTACGCCTACATCGGCATCATGGCCGCGCTGTACTACCGCTTCCTTTCCGGCGAAGGGCAGTACATCGACGCCTCCATCCACGAGGCTTGCGCCCTGACCACGGAGGGGGCTATCGCCATCTATCTGTCCACCGGCGAGGTGGTGCAGCGTCACACCGGACGCCACGCCGCGCCCGACATGTCCCCGGCCATCCAGTTCCCCACGGGAGACGGCGGCTGGCTCAACACCACCCGCTCCGGCACCAACCTGACGCCGGCGCGCCTCAAGCTGCTGGCGGAGTGGTTCGACCAATCCGGCATGGCCGACGACCTCACCGACGAACGGTACCAGGACCCGGCGGTCATCGCCGAAGAGAACGACCACATCGTCCAGGTGATGAAGAACTTCTTCATGAACTCCACGCTGATGGACTCTTTCCACGGCGGACAGCAGCGGGACTTCCCCTGGGGCGCAATCCGCAGCATGGACGAAATCGTGGGCGACGACCACCTGATCGACCGGGAGTTTTTCAAGGAGGTCGAACATCCTGAGCTGGGCCGGAGCTTCACGTACCCGGGCCCGGCGGCGCTGTTCAACGGGTCGCCCTGGCGCATCAGCCGGCGCGCACCGCTGATCGGCGAGCACAACTCGGAGATCCTGCAGGGCGAGCTGGGATTGACCAACTCGCAGATGTTGTTGTACGCCGAGGGTGGAGTGATCTAGGCCACTACCCTACAAACAAGTCCTCCGGCAGGAACGCGGAGACGGTGTAGTTGGGCACGTCCACCACGTTGCTCACCTTCAGGTCCACGGCTACGCTGCAAATCACGTAGGCTTGGTTGCGGGTGAAGCCGCGCTCCTGCAGCAGGTCGATCATGTTCAGGATGGCGTTGCGGCAGGCCAGCGTGAGGTTCTCGCCGTCGTTGACGCCGTCGTCAGTAACCGGCATCCCCATGGTGGCTACGAACCGGCGGGGCGCGGCCCACTCCGGCGCGATGTAGTAGTCCTCGCGGCTGAAGCGCGGCCAGCGGATGTTATGTCGGGCCGCTTCCCCTTTGAGCACGCGGAACTGCACCGTGCAGGTCGCACCCATTTCCACGGCAGTTACGCATACCTCGCCGTCGCCCTGGGCGAAGTGGCCGTCGCCGGTGGAGAACAGCGCGCCGTCCACCGCCACCGGCAGCAGCAACTTGGAGCCGGTAGACAACTGCTTCACGTCGAAGTTGCCGCCGTTCTCGCGGGGCGGCAACGTGCGGATGCCGTGCGTCGCGCCGACGCCGGAAACCGGAACCGCGCCGGCTGCATCGGGCGGCAGGGCCACGCCGCCGCGCTCCGCCAGCTCAGCCTCTCTCCGTGTCCAGGCCTCCAGTTGCGCGTGAGACGGAGCGACGCCGGACACTCCCATGAACGACGCGCCGGGCACGCGAACGCCGGGTATCTGCTCGGAGGTCGCGTACCCGTCGGCGATGTTCCAGTGCACCATGAACGGCTCGGTGAACACGTCCCGGAGGAACCCGAAGCCTGGGAAAATCACGCTGAACGCGTAGGGCTGCGGCTGGATGTCCACGAATTCCACTTCCAGCAGGTCGCCCGGCTCCGCGCCTTTCACGGCCACCGGCCCGGTGAGCGGGTGAATCACGCCGGCGTCCATGCCGCCGAAATCCGCCTCGGTGACGCCCGGCCGCATCTGCCCGTCGAAAGCGTCCCGCGTTTCCATCACCACCTCTTCGCCTTCCTCAACTTCCACCACGGGCGGGATGTCGGGGTGCCACCGGTTATGCCCTGTGTTAGACTCCTCGCGCAGGGGCTTGCTGCGGTCGATGGTGATGCTCTGCATGGCGTTTCCCTCCCCGGCCGCGCTGTTCCCGTGGCCGCCTTGCCGGATGCTATCGGCGGCCCTCACAGGTGTCAAGAAACGCAACTATTGAGAGGAGCCGCCGTCATGTCCTCCGACGCACAACATACCGACATCATCGCCGCCAACCTAGCCGCCGTCGAAGCGCACTTCCATTCCGAGGCCACCAACGAGGTCGAGGCCGCCCTTGACCTCTACACCGACGACGTGGTGTGGGAGGCGCCGGCCCGCGGCTTGCGTTTCGAGGGCAAGCGCGCCGTGGCCGACAACTACACTGAGATGTTCGCCAAGATGGAAGACGTGGAGTTTGAGACGCTGCAACGCTTTGCCACCGAGGACCGGGTGGTGGACGATAGCGTGGTGCGGTTCCGGCTGACGGGAGAGGGCTACCTGCCTCTCCAAACGGGGACGCAAGTGGAAATGCGTCTTGTCCACATCTTCGAGATGCGCGGCGGCCTCATCAGCAAAGAGATTGGCTACGAAATGTGGCGGACAGCGGGTTAACCGCCTGGCTGGAACGCCTGAGCCAGGATCCCGCCAGGATTCGGCATCCAATAATGCACTGGTGGATCGAACTGGTGAACAGGGTCTGGTTCATAGGGATAAAGATCTATCCAGTCGTTGCCGTTGCGGTTTTGGGCCATCGCCCACGCCGAAATCGCGGCACGTGTAGCGTCCCGTATGTGGTCTCCTCGGTCAGGGCCGATGTTTACCATCAGGCCCTGGACCATGCCAGCTTCCCCTGCAACTTCCAACAGGTGATGTAATACCCTAGGATGGCACTCAGTGATCTCCAAACGCTGCCACATCTCCCTCTCCCTCAAATGATGGGCCAATACGATGCCTTGTACAAGGCACGCTCCCCTCATGCCATTGATGTGGCAAACCGAATTTGCCACCTCCGCTAAGTTATCTTTGAGAACTTGGTCAACATGTCTGTACCCTCTACTGCCCCAGAACAAAGGCGCATCGATTCCCGCTGCCGTGACAATTGCGTTATCTGGCAAAGCAGCCATTACCCTATCGCGTGCTTCCAAAGCGTCATGCGCCACACCCATTTGTCCTGCTATGGGTGGCATCAAGACGCCATTAACCACTTCGCATATGCTCCAGCCGAAACCGCCTGCACCCGCTTTCCCACCGGGGTCAAACCCCAGGACAAAATTGTTGACGTTGGGCATCACCATCTTTCCCACCCCCAATGCGCATTACGGTAGCCGCGACTAGGCAAGGAAAGTCTTGCCTACGTAACGCGGCGTGAGATAGGTTAACCTAGCAACCTTCGGTCACCCTTCCGGCACCTCGTGCGACCAGGTGAACCCCTGGTCTGGCTCGTCGATCAGCTTCCATTGCGGCAGCATGAACCCTTCTTCCACCGGCTGAAACACCGCCTCCACCCGCTTGCCGATACCGACGTTCTCCTCTTTCTCCATGTTGAAGTCGGCGTCCACCAGGTTCCCGGTGATGCGCAGGCCGTCGAACTCGTCGGGCTGACCCCGCTGCTCATCCAGCTCCACCAGCACGATGGCGAAGGGCGTCAGGTCGCGGAAGCTGGGTATCACCGTATGCGCCACCACCTGGTACGAGTAGATGGTGCCCTTGCCCGACACCTGCTGCCACTCCCAGTTGATGGACGTGCACCACGGACACGCCGGCCCCGGCTCGCCGCGCAGCAGCCCGCAGTCGGCGCACTTCTTGACCACCAGCCGACCCTCGCCGGCCGCCTCAAAGTAGCCCTTGTACTCGGAATCGTTCTCGGGGATGCTCAGCGTGATGCCCCGGTAGTTGTAGTTTGCCATTTGTTATTCTCCAACCCTTCCGCTCGTCCTGAGCCTGTCGAAGGACATCTCCGTCGCACTGGATCATGGTTCGACGTGCTCACCACGAGCGGGCTGTAATGGTCTTTGCAATCTCCACGACGTCTAGCTCAGCACGTTCCCCATAATCAGGGAACTGCCCACCGCCGGCGTGCCCCAGCCCATGTTCATGCTGATCTTGGCGTCCTTGACCTGACGGCATCCACCCTCGGCATAGTCGTAGGTGTGATCGCCTTCCAGGGCGCCGGGGCAGTAGTCGTCAACCGTGCCGCGCAGTTGGCGCACGTTCTCGATGACCATGTTCATGCCGTGGGTGTAGCCTTCGCAGAGATGGCCGCCGCTCAGGTTGTTGGGACGCTTGCCGCCCAGGTTGATGATGCCGCTGGTAACGTAGTCCTTGCCCTCGCCCTTTTCGCACCAGCCGTAATCCTCGAACTGCAACAGCACGGTGTACGTGAAGGCGTCGTAGCAGCCGGTAATGTCCACGTCCTCGTGCTTCACGCCGGCCAGGTCGAACACGCGCGGGCCGACGTAGTGGCCGGCCACCCGGGTGATGGGGCCGTGCTGGTAGTGGAAATCGCCGCCGGGCTTGGTGCCGCGACCCTGCACGCCCTTGACGTAGATGGGCTTGTGCTTGAGGTCCTTGGCCCGCTCCGCCGAGGTCACGATGACACAGGTGGCGTTGTCGGTTTCCAGGCAGCAGTCCAGCAGATGGGCCACCGGGCGGATGATCCACCGCGAGTTCATCACGTCGTCCACGGTGACGCGGTGCTTCATCAGCGCCTTGGGGTTGTTGGAAGCGTGGTTGGAGTGCGCCACCTTGATGGCCGCCAGGTCTTCGCTCTTGACGCCGTACTCGGCCATGTGTCGCGTGAACGTGTACGAAAACTGCTGCACCGCGCTGATCAGTCCGTAGGGCCGCTTCATCAGGTCCAGCCCGCCGATGGGTGCCGACGCCCGGGCGCCCGTGCCGCCGATGCGCACGCTGGAATAGCCGTTCATGGAGCGGAAGATGGCAACCACGTCGCACATGCCGGCCTCGATGGCCCCGATGGCCAGGCCGACCAGCGCCTCGGTGGACGAGCCGCCGCCGGAACAGTCCATGTAGAAGTTGGGCCGGATGCCCAGGTCGTACTGGATGGACGTGGACGGCGTGGAGTCGCCGCCGTGGTAGCTGAGCATCCCGTCCACATCGTCGGGTGTCAGGCCGGCGTCGTTCATGGCGTTGCGGATGGCTTCGGCCCCCAACGCCCGTGTCGTGCGCCCGGAGGCGCGGCTGTATTCGGTTTCGCCGACGCCTACGATGCAGTACTTGTCTCGCGGATTGCCTGCCATAGTTTTCGTTCCCTCCGGTTGTTGACAGTTGCGTTCCGGCGGAGCAATCAGGTATAGACCACCTGCATTGCCTGCCGCACGTTTTCCATGGTTTCCCTGGCGATGGTACGTTCCCGTTCCGTGCCCGCGACCAGCACGTCGCGCACGTAGTCGGGGTGCTCTTCGTACCAGGCGCGGCGTTCGCGGATGGGTTCCAGGAAGCGGTTGATGGCGTCGGTAAGTTTGTCCTTCACCTCGCGGTCGCTGACCGTTCCGGCCTCATACCGTTCCTTCAGCTCGGCCACTTCATCCTGGTTATCGTTGAAGGAATCGTGATACAGGAAGGCGGGGTTGTACTCCACCACGCCTGGGTCGGTGGCGCGCAGGCGCGGGTTTTCGCCGGTGATGTCCGTGACCATGCGGCGTACTCGGTTAGTCACCGCTTCGGGGCCGTCGGCCAGGTAGATCGTGTTGTTCAGGCTCTTGCTCATCTTGGCCTGGCCGTCGGTTCCAACCAGCCGCGGCACCCGGCCGACCCGGGCGCGCGGCACCGGGAACACCTCGCCGTACAGGCGGTTGAACCGCCGGGCGACGTTCCGCGTGTACTCGATGTGCGGAACCTGGTCTTCACCCACCGGCACCAGGTGCGCCTTGGGCAGCAGTATGTCCGCCGCCTGGCTGATTGGGTAGTTGAAAAATCCTAAGGTGATGTTCTGGTGCTCCGCTTCCAATTGTTCCGTTTCGGCGCGTAAAGTGGGGTTCTTCTGGTGCTGATTCAGCGGCATCAGCATCGAGAAATACATCGTCAACTCGGCGTGTTCCGGCACGTAGCTCTGGATTACGAACGCGGACTTCTCCGGGTCCAGTCCCACCGCCAGCCAGTCGGTGGCCACCTCAATCACCGACCGCTGGATCAAACCAATGTCGTCCAGGTGGTCGCCCATCGCCTGGTAATCCGCGATAAGGAAAAAGCACTCGTACTCGTGCTGCATCTGAATCCAGTTCTCCAGCGCGCCCAGGTAGTGCCCAAGATGCAGTTGTCCAGTGGGGCGCATGCCGGTGAGAATGCGTTGCTGGTCTGGCATTGTTCCCAAATCTCCCAAGTGATTTATCTGGCTGTGCCCGCCAGGGCCCGGGCGCGCTCGCTCACTGACTCCGGCAGGCGAGAACGCGCTTCGTGGCGTTGCTCGAAGTATTCTAGCAGTTTGTCCAACGCCGATGCCTTGCACTCGCCGCAAAGCAAATCCCCCGAGCGACACCGCTCCTGCAACGCGGCGTACGCATCCCCGTCCGGCGTGCAGTGAAAGGCGTGCAGGCTCGACACGCTGCAAACCCGCGGGTCCGGGTTGCCGCCGAGTTTGCGCTGCTCCTCCAGCGTCCGCCGCCCGCCGGTGTAGGCGCGCCCGACCCGCCGGCGAATGTCGTCAACAGCGTCGTCGTAAGCAATGCGGCCCTGGGGCACCGCGTTGGTCATCACCTCCACGGCGCTGCCCGTCGCCGGATCGTCGTAGGTGGTCAAGCTGCGCATCATCCGCAGGTACAGCGCCGAGGGCTTCACGAACCCGAATCCCTCCGCAACATTCCGGGCCATCCGCACGTACACGTCGCCGCCGATGCCGTCAATCACCAGGGTGCGACACGGCCCGCCGAGTTCAGGCTGCTGGACGTGCAGAATGTCGGCCAAGCGCAGCAGGGGCAGAAAGGTATCGGTGGCGCTGCTGCTCAGCCGCAGCCCCAGCGCCGAATTGAGCACGCTGAGCGGAGTCGCTTCCCCAAGCGCAAAGGCCGTTTCCACTACGGCAGACCGGTCCAGTTGCAGGTATGCGTCCGTCCGTTCCAGATCAAGCCCATTCGCGGCCAACGTCAGGAGACGATCGCACATGGTCTGCCGCGCCACCTCGCCTGAACCGGACTCGTCGCGGAACCCCAGCGAGATTTCGGCGCCGAGAGACTGGAAGTAAATCAGCAGGTTCCCCAAGGCGCCGTGGCCCAAGTGCATCGGCCCGTCCGTCGCCATCGTGGCGATGACCCGGCACCGTTGGCCATCTGCCAGCGCCTGCATGAACAGGTCCGCGTCCCGGCTGCCCACGATCTGCCCGGTCAGTATGTAGGGATGGGGCGTCTCAAACCATTGCGCGAACCGCGCCCGCTGCTCCGGGTACGCCTCGTTGAGACCAGTAACACGCAACTCCTTGATCAGCTCGTTTTCGCGGGCCAGAGGCTGGTCGCCGGTGCGCACCACCAGCGACGGAATCGCCATGTCAGCCTCCTCGGTGCGGGTCTCCGGCGAATCGGCATCCAGGATCTGCCCGTGCAGGCGGCTCAACCGCTGCGCGATGTCGTTGAGCGTCCGCTCCTGAACTTCCCGCGCGTTGGACAGCAGCAACCGCGCAATGTCCTCCGCCGTTTCCGTGGAAAGCCCCAACTGCCGCGCCTTGCGCCGCGCGCCGACGAACAGGTTCTCCTCAACGGCGGGCTTGTGGATGGTGTCGCTCTCCAGGTACTTTTCCGCGGCCACGTTCCGCGACGCCTCAATGCGGGCGTGCGTCAACTCCAGGATGCGTTCGTGGCTCCCCGCGATGATCGCCCGCTGCTGGCCCCGGTACTCCGCGTAGGGCACTCCGCCAGCCGGCATTTCGGATCGCACCAAGGCCGGGTCTTCACCGTCCAGCAGCCGCTCCACCCCGCGCCGTATGTCCGCAATCTCGGACAGGCGCCGCCAATCGCCGGGAACCAGGGCCGCGTCCTGATCGTCCAGCCAAGGCGCCAGGCGCGACATCCGCGCCCCGTACATCTCTATCGCCGCCGGTATCGACAACCGCTCGCGCAGGCCCAGCGCGGGCGTCAGGCACTCGCGGCGGTAGGCGGACAGGTAGTCTTCTCTCGCCCGGCCCGCCGGCGGAACGTCCTTAAGATAGTCCGCGTGGCGTTCCACACTGGCCAGGTCCAGTTGCGCGGCATGCCAAAGCAACCGCCCGTTCACGTCGTCATCGCCAACGCCCCACGCCCCCAGAATCGCGGCGCGAGTGGATGCCATGAACGGCTCCGGCGCGTCCGCTCCCCGCAGCCAGGCGTCGGCGATGGCAGCGGATGCTTCCGCCCGCGCCGGGTCGTCCGGCCTACCAGCCAGGTGGAACAACGCCGCCGCGTTTACGGCGGCAGGATCCGCCTCCGGTTCGTGGGGCAGCAAATCGGCCGCGGTTACGGCGACGCGGCGGGCTGCCGGCAACCCCCGGGTATCGGGATGTCCGGCGTAGATCGCCGCCAGCGAAGCGGCCAGCCGGTGGGCGTCAGGCGTGTACGATTGGGTTGTCATCGCTGGTACTGGGTCAGCCATCGCCGGGGATGGCCCCATAATACCAGCATAGTCGGCGTCGGAACGGGATTCTCCCGGTTGTCTCGCTACGTCATTGGGCCAAGCCGTCCAGGAAACGCGCCACCGCCGCGTTGACTGCCTCGGGTTGCTCCAGAGTTACGAAATGGCCGGAGTCGGGCACGACCACTACCTCTGCGTTTTGCAATTCCCGGCCCAGGTACTCCGCGTATCGCACCGGTGTCATCACATCGTCGGCCCCTACTATCACCAGCGACGGGATGGCGATTTCTTTCACCCGCTCCATCACGTCGAACTTGTCGCAGCACGCCAGGTCGTTGTGCTCCACCATGGGGCCGGACTGCAAGGCTCGTTCCGCCAACTGCGGCGCCAGCTCCCGGTTGATGGCTTCGTAATACCCGGGCGCCTCCGCTCGCCACTGCGCATCATCCAGGCAGCGGTTCAGGTAGTCCGGATGCACCCGCAGGCGCGCTCCCGTGCCAATGAGCACCAAACCGGCCAGGTCTTCGGGAAACCGCAGCGCATAGTCCAGCGCAATCGCCCCGCCCATGGAGTGCCCGAACAGCACGAAGGGCGGGTATCCCTTACCCTGAGCATATTCCCGCAGCCAGTCCACGTAGCCGCCGATGCTGTCCCTGGGTTCCCCGTCGGGGTGTCCCGGCAGGTTCACCGCGTCAGCGTCGGCAAAGGCGGAGGTCTGGTAGTGGTAGGTCAGTTCGTTCTGGCCGGAGCCGTGCACCATTACGAGTTGCATCAATCGTCGTCCTGCTCCCCCTTAGAGTAGCGTCCCCTGCCCGTTCATCGGCGTTTCGGGATCGTCATCGTCGTCCTCGTCGGCGGCGTCGGGCAGGTCGGCCTGGTCCAACTCCGATTCATCGTCGTCGTCGTACTGGCTGTCCGCCACCGCTGCCACGGCTTCGGCCTCCGCAAGCGCGGAACCTGCCGGCGCCGTCTCATCCTGCCGCGTCGGGTCGTCCTGGCTGTAGTCGGTCGCCCGGAAGCAGTAGATGGACACCACGCTGTCGTCGCCGCTGCGTTCGCGCCAGATGATGACTCCCTTGGTCTGGCGCGTATTCACCACCTTGACCTCAGACAGGTCAATCCTGACCACCTGGCCCTGCGCCGAGATGATGAACACCTCGTGATCTTCTTCCTCGTTCATTTCGGCGGAGTTGACCACCTTGGCGTCCACCACCGGCCCGGTGGGCTTGTCGCCCTGGTCCACCGCGAAGGTCTTGACGCCCATCCCGCCCCGGTTGGTCTCGCGATACACCGCCTCGCCCTTGCTGTTGTAGAGGGGCGTCGCTTTGCCGTAGCCCTTTTCGCTGACCACCAGCAGGAACTCATCCTCCGGGTTATTCACAACGTCCATGGCGACCACCCGGTCCTTCCCGTTGAACTCGTCCTTGAACTTCATACCGATGACGCCCGTGGCGTTGCGGTTTCGCTCCGGTATGCTGCTGACGGGACACAGCAACGCCTGCCCCTGCTCCGTCACCAGTATGACCGATGCGTCGCTCGATACCGGACGCACGGCGATCATCTCGTCGCCGTCCTGTATTTTCATCGCAATCAGGCCCGACTTCCTCAAGTTCTCCAACTGGCCCGGGCGCAATGCGTTGACGCGGCCATTCCGGGTGGCGAACACGTACCGCCGACCATATTCGTCCCTGGTGGCCGGCAGCATCGTCTGCACCTGCTCGCCGGGCTGCAGGGGAATCAGGTTGACCAGCAGCGTTCCCCGGGCGGTGCGGCCCATGTCGTTGGGCGCTTCGTACACCGGCAGCGGATACACCCGGCCCTTGTTGGTGAAGAAAAGCAGCTGCTCGTGGGTGTTGACCACCGCAATCTGCATCACCGCGTCATCGTCCCGGTTGTTGGCCCCGCGCACGCCCTTGCCGCCCCGCCGCTGGTTGCGGTAGGTGTTGATGGGCACCCGCTTGATGTAGCCCCGCTGGCTCAGCGTGACCACCACGTCTTCCTGCACGATGAACTGCTCGATGGACTGCTCCTGCAATTCCTCGGCGATGATCACCGTGCGCCGGGCGTCGGCGTGCTTGCGCTTCACCTCGCGGGTTTCCCTCTTGATCTCGTTGCGAATCTTCTGCGGGTTCTGCAGCAGGTCTTCCAGCCGGGCGATGGTGGCCAGCAAGTCGTTGTACTCCTCGTCCAGCCGCTGCCGCTCCAACGCGGCCAGCCGGCGCAACTGCATGTCCAGGATGGCCTGCGCCTGGATCTCCGTGAGGTCGAACTGCTGCACCAAATTGTTGCGCGCTGTCTCCACGTCCTGGCTGTTGCGGATGGTCTCGATGATCGCGTCAATGGCGTCCAGCGCCTTGAGCAAGCCCTCCACGATGTGCGCCCGGTCGCGGGCGCGGCCCAGCTGGTACTCCGTCCGCCGCCGGATGACTTCTTCCCGGTGCAGGATGAAGTTGCGGATCAAGTCCTTCAGCGACAATTCCTGCGGCTGCCCGTCCACCAGCGCCAGCATGATGGCATTGAACGTCTGGCGCAGCGCCGTGCGCTTGTACAGGTTGTTGAGAATCACCGTCGCCTGCGCGTTGCGGGAGAGCTCGATCACCACGCGGATACCCCGGCGATCCGACTCGTCACGTATCTCGGTGATGCCCACCAGCGTCTTGTCGCGCACCAGCCCGGCGATCTTCTCGACCAGGTTCGCCTTGTTGACCTGGAAAGGCAGTTCGCTCACCACGATGCGCTGGCGATTGTTGCGCATCTCTTCGATCTCGGTCACCGCCTCCATCACCACCCGTCCGCGTCCGGTGGCGTACATGTCCCGGATGCCGGCCACGCCGCGAATACGCCCGTGAGTCGGGAAATCCGGCCCCGGCACGATGGCCATGAGCTGGTCAACGTCGCACGTGGGATGGTCAATCACGTAACAAACCGCGTCGCAAATCTCCCCCAGGTTGTGCGGCGGCATGTTGGTCGCCATTCCCACCGCGATGCCGGACGAGCCGTTCACCAGCAGGTTGGGCATCCGCGACGGCAGAACCTGCGGCTCCTTGATGGAGTCGTCGAAGTTATCCGAAAAATCAACGGTCTGCTGGTCAATGTCCGCCAGCATCTCATCGGCGATGGCGGTCAGCCGCGCCTCGGTGTAGCGCATCGCCGCCGGCGGGTCGCCGTCGATGCTGCCGAAGTTGCCTTGGCCGTCGATCAGCGGCGCGCGCATCGTGAACGGCTGCGCCATCCGCACCAGCGCGTCATAGACCGACCCGTCTCCGTGAGGATGGAACTTGCCCAGCACCTCGCCCACGATCCTTGCACTCTTGCGGTACTGGCTGCCCGGGCGTATCCCCATGTCGTGCATGGCATACAGGATTCGCCGCTGCACCGGCTTCAAACCGTCCCGCGCGTCGGGCAGCGCCCGGGACACGATGACCGACATGGCGTAGGACAGATACGACTCGCGCATCTCGTCTTCAATGGGACGCGGAGTAAAGTCGCCGCCGGTTTGCGGTGGGGGTGCTGTGGTCATGTTCGATTATCTCCTGTGGCGGCGAAATCATCCGCCCGTTCAACCAGCCCCAGAAACAGGCTGCTAAAGATGGCCGGAACTTCCTCGGCGCGTTCCGGCAAAAACTGCAAGCCGATTACCCAACTGTGCTCCTTGCTTTCCAATCCCTCTATGACGCCGTCGTCAAGTTGGTACGCAATGGACATCAATCGTTCCGACCTCTGCGGTTCCCGCAGCGCCATCCGCGCGCTCCAGGCTCCGCAATTCACGCGAAACATCCCGGCGCTACCGACGATTGCCGCCATCTTGGAACCGGGCGAAAGATAGATCTGACGCCTGGCTTCCCGGCCCGAGGCCGTCGAGTCTTTATCAACGACGGACTTGCTCTCCGTTACCGACGGCGCGCCACCGCCGAAACTCGCGTTGAGCAGGTACATCCCCTTGCCGGTGAGCAGCGTGGGCATATCAATCGCCAGCGCCGCTTCCAGCAGCGCCAGCGCGCCGGCGTCCGCGCTCCCGATGCCAAAGCCCGTGTCGGAAACCAGCAATCCCCCGGCGCCGTCCAGTGCGTCCAGGCCAGCCGATGGATCGGCTACGCTCGGCTTGCCGCCGGCTGATTCAACCGCGCGGACTGCTGGGTCGGGATGGCGGCCGTTACGCTGCGCGGCCAGTACGGCAATGGTGGGCAAAGGAGCTTCTGAAACTTATGAGTGATATTTTTATTATACTAAAAATAGTCACATCGTGCCCGTTGCGCCCTGCACAACTTTGCGCCAAATCAGCGTTAGGACTGTGTATGTCAATTATCACGTTCCGGTAGTACGGCGGGGGCTGGAGCGGGATTAGAGGGCATCACTCAGCACCATTCGCGCTACCTGCCGGCCCATTCGCACTGAATAGTTTGTCCCCCGGTCCTCCGGGTAAATCTGCGTGGTGTTGGCCAGGTAAAGCGACTCGAACGGCGTCCGGTGGTCCGGTATTCGCTCGCCGTAGTTGGTCCCGATGATCGGCTGCGCCCCGTCCACCCGGTGGTGGTGATACTCCACGATCCAGTCCCGCGAGAAGTCCGGGTTCAGCTTGCGGAGGTGTGGGACAAACTCCTCAAGCAACTCCGCCGGCTCCTTTCGGTACAGCTCGCTGTCCCGGTCGGGATAGTTGGTCAGATAGACGATGTGATGCCCGCCGTACAGGCCCCGGTCGATCATGTTGGTGTGCTCAATCACCCCCACGAACGGCAGAGAGCGGTCCGCCACGTTCAACCAATACTTGGACGTCAAAGGCCGGTCCAGAACCAGGATCATCAGCACCGCAGAAAGATACTGCGCCGACTCCAGCACGGTACGGTAGTCCTCCGGCAATTCGGGGACCAACCGCGTGAACACATACGACGGCGTGGTCGCGATTACCGCGTCGTATTCGTATTCCCGTTCCTCTCCTCCGTGCGGCGCGGCCGTGAATCCAACGGCCCTGCCGTTCTCGATGTTGATGCGACGCACCCCGACTCCGGTATGCACTTTCCCGCCCTGCTCGACCACGCGCTCTCCGCACACGTCGAACACCGCTCCGAAGCTGCACATGGGGTATCCCAGCCGTTCCTTCTGCATTCCCTTGCGCGACGCCACCCGTAGGTAAATCTTGCCCCACAGCCACGTCATGCTCACCTTGTCGTAGTGATCGCCGAACTTGCCCCGCAGCATGGGCTCCCAGATCACCCGATACGCAGAATCACCCATGTGCTTGCGAGTCCACTCGGCGGCGGTCACGCCTTCGTACTTCCGCCAATCCCGCGTCTTCTGCAGCAGGAACGTCCACAAACCCAGCCTGATGCGCTGCGTGAACGGTAGCGGCGAAAACCGCAGCAGGTCCATCGGCGTGGCGAAATCCCAGATCCGGCCGCCGTGAAACAAGCCTACCTTGGACTCAAGCCACTCCATGGACTCGCCCAACCCCAACTCTTCGATCAACTCCACCATGTCCGTGTCGCTGACGAACAGGTGGTGATAACCGCGCTCCAACTGCCCGCCGCCGACCTCAAAGGTGGACGCCTGCCCGCCGAGAAACGGCGCGGCCTCGAACACCTCCGCAAAGTGCCCCTGCCTGGTCAGCTCATAAGCCGCGGCCAGGCCGGCCGCTCCACCCCCGATAATTCCTACTCGCATGGCCTAATCATCCTGTGCCGCGCGCACGCCGCCAACTTGCTCATCATTCTCCGGCAGCGACGCCAGTCCCCGCAGCGACACGTTGTGCCAGAGCAGCAGCGCCAGGCCCGCCAGGCTCACCGGCAGCCACAGCGCCAGCAGATGCACTGCCACCGAATACGACGCCGCCGTAGCCGCGCCCACTCCCAGTCCCACCAGCGTCTGCTGCGCCACCACCTCAAAAGCCCCAATGCCGCCAATCGAGGCCGGAATCGCGGTGATGAGGTTGGACGTCACCGTAACCAGCACGACCGCCAGCGTCAGGAACCAGAACGACGTGAAATAGGCGTCCAAGTTGAACGAGTACGCCACGATCAGGTACACCCCCGCCTCTGCCAACCATACCGGCAGCGACCCGACGAACAGCGTAGCGTGCTTTGTGGGCGAATTCAGCGCTCCCAAACCCTCCACGAAACTGACGACAATGTCCGCCGCCATGACACGGAAACGCGCCGGCAGCAGCCCGGTCAGACCGATGAACCAGCTCAGCGCACGCCGGCTGCACGCCAGCGCCGTCAGGATGACCAGCGCGGCCACAAAACTGCCAACCACTCCCGCCATCAGCACGATGGCCGTGGACCTGTAGGCCAGGCTCGCATCGCTGAACAACCCGGCCGCCAGCAGAATCGGCGCGGCCACTGCCCCCAATGCCAGCAGGGTCAATCCGTCGTACAACCGCTCCACGCTCAGCGTCGCAATGGACGCCGGCACGCTCACTTCCCGCTCCCGGCGCGACAGGTACACCGCTCGAACCAACTCCCCGAGCCTGGCCGGCAGCACGTTGTTCGCCATGTAGCCGATGATGATTACCGGATACAGCCGCCTGGCGGATATGCTCGCGATGGGCGACAGCAGGTATTGCCACCGCAAGGCGCGAAACCACTGACCGATGAAATACAGCACGATAGCCGGCGCCAGGTACAGATAGTTCGCCGTGCGCAACGCCTCCCACAGCTCCCGCCGGTCCACCAGCAACACCAATAAGGCCAGCGTTACCACGCTGACCACCACGCCGGCCCAGAACCGCCAGTTGCCTAAGAAGTAGGTCATTCAGATTCTATTCCCGCGTGTACTGATAGTATTCGGCGGAGTACCAGTCGCTCTGCTGCCGCCGCGCCACAATGTACTCGATGGCCTGCTGCCACTTCTCGGGATTTGCCGCGCTGTCGCGGAAGAAATCGACGTCGGCGGTCAACTGCGACCACATCGCCGTTTCGTCGCGCGCTTCTCCCGGCCGTCGGTAGGTTTCAGGATACCACAGCAGGTTTCGCATCGGCCCTTCCCGCTGGTACGACTCTGCATCCTTGGCATCCACGGCGTGCGCCACTTCCGCCAGGTACGATACCGGCCCGGTATCCTCACCCACCTTCCGGCACTCGTCCGACCCCTTGGCCGCGTGGGCCGCGCAGAAGTGGTCAAACCACAACGCGCCCGCCTCCGTTTCGTGCCGCACGTACCACTGGAACGGATACCACATATCGTAGTCCACCTTTACGGCTGCGTCCTGGCCAACCGCCAGCGCGTCTTCCCGCAGGTCGGCGTAAGACCCCAACAGGTCCGCCGACCCTTGCGCGTACGCCAGTATTTCCAGCCTGGAGTCGTCATAGGTGTACGCCGCCCGAAACGCGGTCACCGTCCCGAAAACCAGCAGCAGCCCGGCGAGGCCCAACGCCACTGCCCTGCCGCCTCCCGGCTGCACTCTTACCAGCCAGGCCATGCCCGCCGCCAGCGGCAACAGGATCAACGCCGCCAGCCAGCCCGGCAGGTTCGCCGCGTCGCCTCGCGCCGCCAGCCACGCGACCCAAACCGCCGTCAGCGTCCATACCGGCGCGAGCGCGAACAGGACCGCCATCCGCCAGCGTTCGCCAATACCTGCCGGCCAGCGTATGCCGTCCACCAGGTTTCCCAGCAGCATGCCGGCCGCCAGCGCCAGCGGAACCGTTATGTTGACCAGCAGCCACGGCATTTTCTCCGCCGCAATGGTGTAGATCACCAGCGTCGCTATCACCCACGCCGCCAGCACAATATCAAACGGCCCCCGCCGTCGTATCAGCCATACCACCGCTGCCAGCCCGAAAAGCAGCGCCAGCAACTCGTACACCGTCAAACCGACGCCGTAGTAGTACCAGGGCTGATTGCCGCGGGCCACTTCCTGCTGCGCCAGCCAGTAGCCCAGGCTCTGCCACGCACCCGTGAAGACCCCCGGCCAATTGGTGAAAAACGTCGTGTACAGCGTGGTCCAGATTACGTAAAACAGGCCGGCGCACAGCAGCCAGACACCGCCGCCCCAGGCGATGCCCACCGCTGCGCCAACCGCCAGCAGCAACAGCAGCGTCAACACCGGAACCAGATAGTTCACCGCCACCTGGCCGGCTTCAAGATCCGCTGCCGGGGCGGCGGCCGGCAGCAGTTCCGCCGCCAGCGCCAGCCCGCCGCCGAACGCCGTCAGCCACAGCCACATCAACAACGCGGCCGGCCCCAGCAGAACCGCGGTCCGACGCCACCCGGCCAGGGTCGCCGGCGCCACCCACGCCATGGCTGCTCCCATCACCATCAATCCGGCGCCGATCGCGCAATCAACGTACATCGCGCTCATCCCGGCGTCAGGCAGCAGGCCCTGAACCGGCCCGACGACCACCACGGATACCGCCGCCACGGCGCACGTAATCGCCACCGCAACCGCCGCCAGGTCCAGCGCATTCCGGGCCCGCCACACGAACCACGCCAACCCGAGCGCCGAGCCCAGGAAAACCAAAACGGCAATCGCGTGCACCCAGACCGGCGCATCCCAGATCGGCAGCGACACGAACGGCGCCTCCCACACTGGCGCGCCGGTCTCTCCGGTGGAGCCGGTATCGCCCGCTGCCAGCGTCAGACCCAGCGGTCCTTGCAACACCGAAATCCCCGCCGCCGCCTGCGGCAACGTCAGCGTCGCCAGCAGCACGAAGAACCCCGCCGCGCCCCGAACGTCGGTCAGTCCGCCTCCGGCGGACCGGGCCACGGCCCACAATTCACGCCAGCCCAGGCCCAGCGCGGCCAACCCCATGAACAGGATCACGAAGTACGCCGTCTCTTTGGAGGCCAGCATCAACGCCGTAACCGCCGCCGTGCCGAACAGATACCGCCGTTTGCTGCTCTCCAGGTATCGCCACAGGAATATCAGCAGCAACGTCGCCCACACTACCATCAGGATGTCGTTGCGCCCGAAACGGCTGAAGTACAGCAGCGACGGCGAAAACGTCAGTATCACGGCGGCGGAAATCGCTCCCCAGTCGCCAATCTGCCGACGCAGGAAATAGGGCAAGATCATCAGCGCGACGCCAAACAACGCATACGGCAACCGTGCCACAAAGTCCGTATCCCCCAGCACGCGCAGGAATACCGCCACCAGCTCAATCTGGAACGGCCCGTGCATCCACGGCGAGTGCAGAAACTCCACGCCCCGCGCCAGTTTCCACGCGTAGTGCAGGTGAATCGCCTCGTCATAGTGCATCACCCGCCCGTCCAGCTCCCACAACCGCAGCCCGCCGGCCACCAGCGCGATCAGCAAGAACCCCCACTCCAACCGGCCAAAGGCCGGCCATTGCCATCCTCGTGGCGTCAGCCCGCCTCGCACCCCGGACGCCACATTTCGCAATGTGCTAACCATCTTTATCCATGTAAATTCCGTCGCCCCGCCGCACGCTCCAAATTGCGCCGGCTCGCCTCCGTGGACGGATGCTCCGGGCCCAGCGCGTCCTCTCGATCTCCGACATTCCGCCGGTGCAATTCCTCAGCTTCACGGTAACGGCCGGCCGATTCCAGCGCGTTGGCCAGGCTCCCCCGGCTGCGCATCGTGTCCGGGTGCTCCTCGCCCAGCACAGCCAGGCGCGCCCCGTACAATTCCAGGAACATCCCGATGGCCAGGTCGGTGTGTCCCGCCGCGTAGTAGCAATTCGCCAGGCTGCTGCGATACCGCAACGTCTGCGGATGGCTACGCCCGTAGATTGCCGTGCTTTCCTCTACGGTGATTTCAAACCACCGGATTGCCTCGTCAAACTGCCGCGCGGCCCGGTAAACGTGGGCCAGCCGATGTTGCGCATCGATCTGAGAATCGGCCATCACGCCCCATCCGCAAGCGCAATCCGCAGCCGCTTGTTGATCCG
>JAJDWF010000134.1 GCA_022825745.1 Dehalococcoidia bacterium
CCGTGATGAAGAAGTTCGAGTGGCTGCGCCTGCCTCCTTGGTGGCGGCAGTACGCGGCGGTGGGCCCGGAAGAGGGGCTGTCCGTCGCGGTGAGCCACGCGATCTGGTCCACATTCGACCCGCCCTCTCAGATGGCCGAAGGGCTGAACGACCCGCATCACGTTCCTCAGATTGTGGTGGTGTCGTTGCCGGTGCATCCGGACGCTCTGGAGCCCTTGGCGACCAGCGCGGCGGAAGTCCTGGAACGGACCAACCTGTTCGGCGAATTTCCCAACATGGACATCGCGTTCAACGCGGCCAGGTTTCACGAGGGTTCATCCGGGGAACCGTTCATGCACGTAACGCGGGTTTATCCGGTGCAGGGAGAATTGGCTCCCGTGATGGAGATACTGCATCCGGGTCGTTCGCTGGAGGATCAGGCGGGGTCGTTTGCCCACGAAACCGGCTTCGGTACTTACTATCACCTGGAGGCGGCCCCGGATGATGTTCCGGTCCTGGCGCCCGAAGACCCTGATGAAGAGTGGAAACAACACGTGCGCTACATTTAGCCTTCTGGCGCCCCTATACAAGTAGCCATTTTTCCATAATTTCACCAAATAATTGTACGGTGACTTATTTGACGCAATGAGTCTCCATCCAATATAATGGCGGTGTCCCAGCGGCGGATGCGGGGATTACGGTCAATGAAAATTACCATAACTATACCGCGTCAAAAATAACTCCACCGGATGTGGTTCCGCATTGCCGCGCGAACTACTGACATAGCAACGGGTCTGCCCAAACGGCAAGGGGGTTTCAACAGCCATGCCGCCAAAATTGCAGAATCGAACCTTCAACGTCCGTCGGAACAACCCGCACCGTTTAGGTTCACAGCAAGATCATGATCGAGACGGAGTTCCCCCGCCCATCGTATCGGTGGCCGTAGGAACCGCCGGCTACAAGCGCAGTTGGAAATGGGCCCAGCGCATGGGCGAGGCCGGGGTGCTGGACCGGGTGCAGAGCCTGTTGATGTACGACTGCAACCAGGGCAGCATCGACTCCATCGACGCTGATACCCAGGCGATGCGCCGCCGGGGCGGCTTCGCCGGCCTGCCGGTGATCGTGCCCGGCTATCTGCCCAAGGTGGATGGGTTCCTGCGTGACCCCAACGCCTACAAGGACTACTTCGGGCTGATTCACCGGGACATGGAGCGAATGGTTGACACCGTAGCCCGGCGCTCCGAAGAAGTCGGCGCCCCGCCCCAGGTTATCCTGGAATGGCTCGGCTTCGGAGGCCATGCCAAGCTGGGCGGCGTGCTGCACCAGATGCTGCTGGAAAGGTTCCCCGACGCTCTGTTCCTGCCCATCATGCTGATGCCCCGGGAGCACGTCCTTGAAGAAAACATGCGACGGGAGACGTGGGGCGCCTACGAAGAGACCATGGGCCTCGCTCGGCCCCGCACCCTGAGCGGTTCCAACGGCGACGAACGCGAAATCCGAGGGTACCCTGCGCTGATTACCGACAACCGGCTGTCGCGCGACTACCAGCGATTGGACAACAAGCTCGCGGTCGGCCTCGCTTCGATGGAAGCCGGTATGCGCGACCGGGTTGACAGCGGTTCCCTGGCCGAGACGATAGCCAGCTTCGGTGGCTACTCCAACGGCTGGTTCGGCATGCGCGTGATGAGCCGCCGGCTCGACATCAGCAACGTGCCGCAGCAAGGTCCCCGATGGATGCCCAGCCGTTTGCGGCGCTCGGAACTGGTGGTAGTCAACGACGACGCCAAGCAGCTCTCCTGGGCCACCAAGAAAGCGATGTGGGACATCCTCGATCCGAACCGTCGTGACATGAACCTGGCCAACCACGACTTCATCGACGGCGAGTCGGTGATGCGCATGGTGATCTCCGTTCCCGTTGAGCCGGAGGGCCTGGCCGAGATCGAGAACGACGTCCGCGACCAGCTGGATCGGGAAGAGTTTGATCTGGCCTACCCGAACCTCACCTGGTCTTTCGCCTCCGCCAACTTCCAGGAGAACCCCGGCGACAGTCACCTGCACGTGTCGTTGCTGTATCCGTTGCAGACCGCGAACATATACAGCATCACCGACATCATGTACGACACCTACACGCCGGCGCACATGGCGGACGGCCTGCAGCAGACCGGATTTGGCACGGGCCACTTCATGGCACCCAACGGGTACAACGCGGAAACCCAATTCGGCTACGTGTCCCGCGGCGCGCAGGTCAGAAACGAACGAGAGAGGCAGAACCGGGCCGCGGCCATTTCCCAAGAACGGCAGTATGGCAACGGCCACGAGAACGGAGTCGGCGGATTCCGGCCCTAGACTTGCCTTTCGTTCCGACAAGTATAGGGGCGGCCAACGGGCCGCCCCTATACGTTATTACGACGAACCTCGCCAATCAGTTGTCGGCGGCCAGGGATTCCTTGCGCGCCTTCTCCCTGAAGTGCGGGATGATGTATTTGCCGAACAGCCGCAGGGATTCCATCACCTCTTCGTGGCTGACCGGCCCCACCTGGAACAGCGGCATGATCTCATCGACGCCCATGCGCTCGTAGTCCTCGATGTACTTGATGCAGTCGTCGGGGTTGCCGATGCAGAAGCGTCCGCCGTCCTCGATGAGCGAACGGGAGGTCACCTCATCGGCCCGGGCGGTGTCGGCGTTCACGGCCCGCTGGTAGTGCCACTGGTAGTCCTCCGGCACGCGGGCCGGGTCGTACCCCTGCCAGACGTAGGAGTCGCGGATGCGCTGCTGCTCCCGGTACCAGTCGATGATGGTTTCGGCACGCTCAAAGGCTTTCTCCCGGTTTTCCATGCAGAGACCCACGGTGTTGCCGGCGACGCGGGGATATACCAGTTTGGTGGCCGGTTCGGGATTCGCGATAGCGTCCCGGTAGATTCGGATGAGGTTCTCGGCCCGGTCCAGGCCAACGCTGGTTTGCGCCAGGCAGCCCAGCCCCTGGCGTCCCACCTTTTCGGCGGTGAATTCCTGGCTGACCGCCTGCCAGATTGGCGGATGCGGTTTCTGCACGGGCTTGGGGATGACCTCCCGGGGCGGAATGTCGTAGTGCTTGCCCTGGAAGGCGAAGGTCTCTTCCGTCCAGGCTCCGGGGATGATTTGCAGGTACTCTTCGACCATTTCCGATACGTCGGGCAGGTCGGCGCCGTAGGGCATCATCTGGTAGGGATAGCCCGAGCGGCCGATGCCGAGGTCAACGCGGCCGCCGGACAGCACGTCCAGCGTGGCCATGCGTGACGCTACGTGCAGCGGGTGGTGCAGGGGCGCCAGCACCACCGCGATGCCCAGGCGCATGTTGGTGGTGCGCTGGCTCAGTGCGGCCAGGGTAATGTCGGGCGCGCTGGAGTGCGACCACTCGGAACGGAAATGGTGTTCCACGAACCACACCGAGGTCATTCCCATTTCCTCGGCAAAGCAGACCTGTTCCACCATCTCCTGGAACTTGCGGGTTTCGCTGCGGTCGTCCCAGGGCTTGGGCACCTGGATCTGGTAAAAAAGGCCGAGGTCCATACTGTCACGCTCCTGCGGTGGCGGGTTGACGCATTGTAGCAGAGGCGGCCGGCAAAGGTATCCGCAGGAAGTGGACACACCCGTTCAATTGACACTATCGGAAGGGCAGCCGTAGAATTGTGCGGCGTTTGCATATTGATCGAAACAAGGAGAAAGCAGGCTATGGCAACGAAAGCCTTTTTGCTGGTTGAGACCGCCGTGGGCCGCACCCGGGACGTGGCGAATACACTGAGGGGGCTGGACGGCATCGAGTCTGTGGACGTTGTCACAGGCCCCTACGACATTATCGCCGTGATATCCGGCGAGGATATGTCGGTGGTGGGCGGCCTGGTGACGGAGAAGATTCACACGGTGGTGGGCGTGGTGCGCACGGTCACCTGCGTCGCGGTGGATGCTTGACCAATACGATAGGAGGAAGCCACGTTGGAGTATCGCTTTACGCCGGATGACGACCGGTTCCGGGGCGAGTTGCGCCGGTTCATCCAGTCGGAACTCCCGCCAGACTGGGAAGGCGGCGGGCGCTGGCCGGAGGAATACGACTGGGATTTCACCATGCACCTGCGCGGCCGGCTGGCCGAGCAGGGCTGGCTGACCATGCACTGGCCCGAGGAATACGGCGGGCAGGACGCCTCGCCGGTCCGGTCGGCGATCTACAACGAGGAGCTCGCCTACCTCCGCGCCCCCGGCCGCGACATATTCGGCGTGAGGATGCTGGGCCCGACCCTGATGATTCACGGTAGCGAGGAGCAGAAGCAGACCCATCTGCCGCCCATCGCCCGGGGTGAAATCCAGTGGTGCCAGGGCTACAGCGAAACCGAGTCGGGTTCCGACCTGGCCTCGTTGAGCACCAGGGCCGTGCGCGACGGCGACGAGTACGTGATCAACGGCGCGAAAATCTGGACCACGCTGGCCCACCGGTCGGACTGGATCATGTGCCTGGTACGCACCGACCCCGAAGCGCCCAGGCATCGCGGCATCAGCTTCATCCTGGTGGACATGAAGTCGCCGGGCGTGGAAGTGCGGCCGGTCATCAACATGGCCGGCGGCCACGAGTTCAACCAGGTGATATTCGACAACGTGCGCGTGCCGGCCAGCAACGTGGTGGGAGAGGAAAACCGGGGCTGGTACGTGGCGGTGACCTTGCTGGACTTTGAGCGTTCGGGCATCGACTACTCGGCCATCGCCCGCCGGCTGTTGGACGACACCCGGGGCTATGCCGGGAAGCTGTCGCGCAACGGAACGAAGGTTACCGAGATGCCTTGGGTGCGCAATCTGCTGGCTGACCGCTACGTTGAGTGCGAAGTGGCGCGCCTGATGGCCTACAACGTGGCTTGGATGCAGGGCGAGGGACTGGTTCCCAACAAGGAAGCGTCCATGAGCAAGGCCTTCGGCAGCGAGACCCTGCACCGGTCGGCCAACGCCGCGCTGGAGGTGGCCGGGATGCCGGGCGCGCTGGCGCGGGACGAGGTGCGGGCGCCCCTGAAAGGTCGGCTGCCGGAAAACTGGATGATCAGCTTCTCGCACAAGATTGCGGGAGGCACTTCCGAGGTGCAGCGGGGCATCGTGGCCGGGCGCGGGCTGGGTCTGCCGCGAGGGTAGAGAGCCGGGCCCGCTCACCTCTACGCGGCCAGCGAGGCGAACACGGCGGCCTCTTCCGGCGTTAGTTCCAGCATGGCGCGCCGGCTGCGATTGAGGATGCGAAAGATGGTGCGTCGGTTTACCGAGAACCGCTGGGCCGCCTCCTTTATTGTCAGACCTTCGGAATGGATCGCGGCAACGATGCGGAAGTCGTTACCCAGGCGGCGATACGTGATGAACCAGGCCATGTCGTCGAACTTGCAGCGAGACAGGGGACATTCCAGGCAGGTGCGCGCGACTTCGCATCCGGTGTCCTCGTAATGGTCAACGATGGGTTCCCTGCTCCGGTGTTTATTGGCGGCAACCGCGTTCACTCCGTACATAAGCACTCCGAAACGTGCGTTCTTATTATGGGCAAATTATAGAACTCACGTTCCGTAACTGTCAAGACAAATCTGCCGGTCTCGGCCACTGCATTCCTGCCTGCGCGGCAACGACGGTTGGGATGCGCGGTCGATGTGCTAACATCAAGGGATAAGGCGGTGTTGCGATGTTGAGATTTCTCTGGCCCTTGCTGCTGATGTTCGGTCCGCAGTTGGCGCCGCGTGTCATCAAGTTCGTGCGGGCGGTCTGGCGTTTGCACAAGGACCACCGGGTGAACATTCTGCTCAAGCTGCTGGTTCCGCTGTCGCTGGTGTACGCGGTTTGGCCCTGGGATTTCGTCAAGGATCGCATTCCCTTCGGGCTGGGGCGCTACGACGACATCATCATCTTCGGGCTGGCCCTATTCATATTCTGGAAACTCTGCCCGCCGGCGGTGGTGCGCGAGCACATGGGAGACCCGCCGCCGCCTCGACCCGAGGACCGGGACCCGGACAGCGTGGTGGACGGCGAAGCCCGCCCCACGGACGATAGGGAAGATCAAAGGGGCGGTTGATGTGCGCCCAACGCGGCGAGGGTATATCGCTTTACGTGCATATACCCTTCTGCCTGAGCAAGTGCCCCTACTGCGATTTCAACACGTACCAGGGTATCGAGTCCCAGTTCGGCGATTTCCTGACGGCGGTCACGGGCGAGATTGCGGCGTGGGGCCGGGCGCTGGGACGGCCGGCGGTGAACACCATATTCCTGGGTGGCGGAACGCCGTCCTACCTGCCCGACGGAGACGTGGGCCGCATCCTGGAATCAATCGCAGATACGTATCCGGTGCGGGAGGACGCCGAGATAACGGCCGAGTGCAACCCCAACGACCTGACGCCGGCCAAATGCGCGGAACTGCGGGCCGCCGGAATCAACCGCATCAGCATGGGCGTGCAGAGCATGGACAACGGCCTGCTGGCAATGCTGGGGCGACGCCACGACGCGGACGAGGCGGTCGGTGCCCTGGATGCCTGCCGTCACGCCGGCTTCGACAACGTGAACCTGGACCTGATGTACGGGCTGCCCAACCAGACGCTTGGCCAGTGGCAGGACACCGTAGAACGACTCCTGACCCAATCGCCCGAGCATATCTCCATGTACTCCCTGACCCTGGAGGAAGGAACGCCGCTGAAGCGTTGGGTCGAACAGGGCCGCCTGCCGGAGCCGGACCCCGACCTGGCGGCGGATATGTACGATCTCGCGCGGGCGTCTCTGTATGACGCCGGATACCACCACTACGAAATCAGCAACTGGTGCCGGCCCGGCCTGCAGTCGGAACATAACCTGGCCTACTGGCGCAACCTGCAATGGCTGGGCGTGGGGCCGGGCGCGCATTCGTCCCTCGCCGGCGTCCGTTTCTGGACGGTGCGGTCGCCGCGAGTTTACGCGCGCAAAGCAGCCGAATGGGTTGAAATCGCCGGCAGGTGGGACTTGGTAACGCCTGCCGCCATTGAGAGTGTCCCCACCGTGGACGACCTGGAAGTTATCGACGAAGCAACCACGGCAGCGGAAACGATGTTCCTGGGCCTGCGCCTGCTGGACGGCATGGACGTTGCGGCAGCATCCGCAAGGGTCGGGATTGACCTCGCCGCCCGCTATGAACGGGAGTTGGTGGAACTGGCAGCCGAAGGACTGCTGGTGTGGGAAAACGACGGCCGGCTGCGACTGTCGGAAGACGCCTACCTGGTGGCAAACCAGGTGTTCACCCGTTTTTTGGTATGATGGCGTCCGACTAAACTGAATGCAACTCCCTGCGGAGGTTTTACATGGCGGCGCAGCCCTACACGATATCCGTTTCGGATGATGTACTTGAAGACCTGAAGCACCGGCTGGCCCACGTGCGCTGGCCCGACGAAATCCCCGGCGCCGAGTGGGACTATGGCTCCAACCTGGACTACATCAAGGAACTGGTCGCGTACTGGCGAGACGGTTTTGACTGGCGCAAAGCCGAGGCCGGCCTCAACGCCTTCGCCAACTTCTACACCACCATCGAGGGCCAGGGCATCCACTTCATCCACGAAAAGGGTAAAGGCCCCAACCCCATGCCCATCATCGTCACCCACGGCTGGCCCGGCTCCATCTACGAGATGCACAAAATCATCCCCATGCTCACCGACCCGGCCAGCCATGGCGGCGACCCTGCCGACTCGTTCGACGTGATAGTCCCGTCCATGCCCGGCTACGGGTTCAGCGCCCAAACCCGCGAGCGTGGCATGAACACCCGCCGGATCGCTGAGTTGTGGGACAAGTTGATGGCCGACGAGCTGGGCTACCAGCGTTACGCGGCCCAGGGCGGCGACTGGGGCGCCGGCGTAACCGCCCGTCTGGGGTTTCATCACTCCGACCATGTGCTGGGCATTCACACCACCTCGGTTACGCAGGCCATCCCCTACCAGGGCGCCAGCCTCGTGGGCCTCAGCATGCGCGAGCGGCTGGAGCAGGTGATCGGCACGCCCCAGGGCGGCTATCGCCGGGACTTCGCGGCCGGCCTGTCCGACGAAGAGCTGGCGATGATCGACCAGCGCGTCTCATGGGCCGCGGCCGAGGGCGGCTACGCGCACATCCAGGGCACCAAGCCGCAGACCCTGGCCTACGGGCTGAACGACTCGCCGGTGGGCCTGTGCGCCTGGATCGTGGAAAAGTACCGCACCTGGAGCGACTGCAACGGCGACGTGGAGAGCGTGTACACCAAGGACGACCTGCTCACCACGGTGATGATCTATTGGGTCACCCAGACCATCAACTCCAGCACGCGCCTGTACTACGAAAATGGTCGGACGCCGTGGTATTTCGGGCCGGATGACCGCATCAACGTGCCCTGCGCCATCGCCGTGTTCCCCAAGGAACTGTCCACCCCGCCCAGGTCGTGGGCCGAGCGGACCTACAACGTGCAGCGTTGGACCGAGATGGACAGCGGTGGCCACTTCGCCGCGCTGGAAAAGCCGGTCGAGTTGGTGGCCGACATGCGGGAGTTCTTCCGCGCCTTGCGGTAGGCGGCGACCGGGCTGACACCACTCGCAAAACCCGCTACCATTACTCCAACCCCTTGCAACATCCCCACAAGGAGGAACCCGTTACATGATTACCAAGTTTGGCAGCCTTTGGGCCGGCAACGTCGATATGGACAACCCCGGCTACCAGGGCACACCGGCCAACGACCGCTGGCTCTCGGACGAGGAACTGGCCGGCGGCGGCATCGAAAAGGCCGAAAAGATCGCCATCGCCATGGACCGCCTGGGCTACGATACCTTCTGGGCGGCGGAGCACCACTTCCAGCGAGAAGGCTACGAAGTCATCCCCAACCTGCTGATGCTGTGGGTGCACCTGGCGCACCTGACCGAGAACCTGCGCTTCGGCTGCGGCTTCAACATCAACCCCATGTGGAACCCGCTGCGCCTGGCCGAGGACTACGCCACCGCCGACTGGCTCACCGACGGACGGGTGCGCTTCGGCGTGGGTCGCGGCTATCACACCCGCGAGGTCGAAGCCTTCGGCGCGCCCATCATGGACCAGAACGCCAACCGCGAACTGTTCGAGGAACAGGTTGAGGTCATCTGGAAGGCGTTCAACGAGCGGAGTTTCTCCCATCACGGCAAGCACTACAACATTCCGCCGAAGGTGCCCTACCGGGGCTACGAGCTGGAAGAGATTACGCTGGTGCCGCGCCCCAAGTACGATGTCGAATGGTGGCAGCCCGTGGTGTCCGCCAGCGACCGAGCCATCAACTTCATGGCCAAGTGGGGCATCAAGGGCATCATCGGCGGCGGCGCGGCCACCGGCGGCGCCAGCGACGACGTGATCCACCGCTGGCAAGCCATCCACGCCGAGCACGGCAAGGAATGGGAACTCGGCGAGGGCCTGGCCGTCGGCTATTCCGTGCAGATTGCCAACTCCGAGCAAGAGGCCATGGACCAGGCCCGCCTGTGGATGGAAGAACGGGTCAAGATGTTCGGGCCGCTGGGCTTCATCGCCGGTCTGACCCAGGAGCAGCTTGACGCGCTGAACGCCTTTGGCCGCCCGGTGCCCCAGGGCCTCAAGATGCCCACCATCGAAGAGTCGGTAGCCGCCGGCCAGTACCTGGTGGGGCCGCCGGACCGGATCACCGAGCAGTTGATGGAAGTGCAGGAGAAGTACCCCGGCCTGGAGGAGATCAACATCGGCGTCACCAACATGGGCATGCCCACCAGCGCGTCCATGGACCAGTTGGAGTGGTTCGCCAGCGACGTGATGCCCCACTTCACCAAGCAGGGCGCGGACAACTAGTCGAAAACGCTCGTGGTCGGAACGTTGGAAGTCGTGCCGGCGTGGTTTACGTCGGCACGCTGATATGCTAATGTTCCGTCCAATTTACCACCCTATCTTTTTTTGATAACGCTTAAGGCCTCAAATGCGTCTAAGGGTGTCGATTATGGCTACCAATCAATTCCCCAACCGATACACCGTGCAGCACGGTCTCGACAATTACCGCGGCGCGATGCGCTCGTTTATTATGAACGGGTTAGGGGCGCTGCTTGGCACATCTCCTGGCGAGGCTATCCGAAACGCCCTCCGGGGAAAAGCCGCCAGTGATTTTCACAATCGGATAACCCAAGGGAAAATGGAGATACCGGACGCTTTTGATGAGGGCCAATTTCCGCATATCGTACGTCATTATTGGGACGCTACTTTCAAGGAACGGGTTGTTGATAGCGATAACGTTCGCAGGAATTTCATAAAATGGTTGTGGGAAGTCGCCAGATTCCGTAACGCTACAGCACACCCATCTAGCAACGACATGAGCGTAGAGCTGGTACAAGAATGCTTTGAGAGAATTTCCCAAGTGTTGAGAGGTATTAACGCGCTTAGTGCTGAATCAGCGACACAGAAATTGGTAGACACGCTGACTGCGCAGAATCTGGCATCAACCTCTGGACCTCAAGACTCTGATAGAGAGACAGCGAACTCGCTCCAATCCACGACAGTTGTCAGTTCAGGTCGCGCTAACCGCCGGCAGAGCGGTGGTACTGAGCAGGCCGCTGCTCAAGGCAGGCCTCTGCGAAGACCTTGGCGGGAAGTCATTCAGCCGCATCCTGATGTAGTTCATGGTACGATGCAACCATCAGAATTTGCGGCGGACTTGCAGCAAGTTTACGATGGTCTGGCCGACGATAATCTATACGGCAATCCCGTACTGTTTTTCCGACATACATATATGACGGATGGCATTCGAGACTTATTGACAGCAACAGTACAACGCCTAGCTGGCAACGGCGGCTATCCAGTAGTACAAGCAAAAACTGGGTTTGGAGGCGGCAAAACCCACAGTCTCATTGCCCTCTATCACTTGGTCTCAAGTGCCAATGAATTGGTTAACGCTGACGGCGACACGCGAGATGAGGTTGCACGTGAAGAAATGCGTGCTATTATGAACGACGCTGGTATATCTCTTGATGAAGGAATCAGAGTGAGTATAGCAGTTCTAAATGGCATTCATTTGTCTCCTACTGATGACGATGTCACCCACGAAAAAAGCGATCCGTTACATACTCTGTGGGGAGTGATGGCGTATCAGTTGGGAGGACAGGCCGGATACGATATTATAGGCGGAGCAGCTCGCGAGGGCACTGCTCCGGGCGGTGGCCAATTGCGCAACCTTTTCGAACATGTTGGTCCTTGCGTGATTTTAATGGATGAGATTATTAATTACGCCCGCAATTTGAGTGGCGATGCTCGCATTGAAAGTATATATACCTTTTTCCAAAATGTTACAGAGGCAATTCGTCAGACAAACAACGCCGTCATGGTAATCTCATTGCCTGAGAGCGAAGTGGAGGTCGGTGATGAGCGTGCAGCCGAAATTCTCAGGCGATTGGAAACTATATTGGGTAGGGTAGAGGCAGTTTGGCGACCAGTAGAAGACCGAGAAGGATTTGAAGTCGTAAGGCGACGCCTCTTCAGGGACGAAACGTGTGATACAAATGCACGAGAACAAACCTGTCAAGCTTTCGCTGATATGTATAACAGGAGGAACAACAGGACCAAATTCCCATCGGAAGTCACACGCCCTGAATATACGGAACAGATCAGAAAATGTTACCCAATCCATCCTGAAATTTTCGATCGACTGTATGAGGATTGGTCAACCTACCACAATTTCCAACGCACACGCGGAGTGCTACGCATTATGGCACTATGCGTAAATAGACTTTACCATGCGAACGACGATTCCCTGCTAATTATGCCCGGAGACGTTCCACTTGGAGATAGCAATCTTAGCGGCGAATTTATACGCCTTCTCGACCCGCACTGGAATCCTGTAATGGATGAAGTAGATAAGGACGGTTCGCGTACTGACGCTATTGACGCACGACGCAACGAATTTCGGCAAATTCGACCGGCACGGCGGATGGCGCGTGCCATTTTCCTAGGCAGTGTGCCTGTTCGTCCCAACCCTGGTCTTGATGACCGACATATTTACCTCGGGGCTGTTTCTCCTGGAAGTCCCATAAGCAACTACGATACGGCACTGAGGACTATGGACGAAAACCTGTATCACTTGTATCGAGAAAATGGTAGGCACCGTTTCAGTTCTGATGTGAAACTAGCTCTCGTCGTTAATGACCGCAGGGGTGAGTTCAATGACGGGGACGCGGATGATGAAATCATCCGACGCCTCAATGAAACCTGTAATGACGAAAGTGTCGTTATTTGCCCGGAGAGCAATGAAGATGTTCCGGATGTAAATCAATCCCAGGTAGTTTTGCTAAAACCTGACCAAATGCGCGGGCCACGTAATCGTGAAACTGACAAAGCTACGCCAGCAGCGGAAACAATTCTCAAGGGCTATCGTAATGGCCCGAGAATACACCGAAGCACATTGAGATTTGTGGCCACTAATACGGACCGCGTTCGTCCCCTGCGTGATGCGGCTCGCAATGTATTGGTATGGGACTCTATTATAAATGGCGAACGAAAGGTTGCGCACTTGACCGAGCAACGCCAAAAGGAAGCTAAGGACGAGCTAGATAATGCCCAGAACGATTTTGATAAGGCCTTGGAGTATGCCTATCGTTACATTGCTACCCCTCAGCAAATTGGAGACTCAGATGACAACTATACTTTCAGTTGGTCGACTATGAGGGGAGTGCCACAGAATAGTCGTATCTCTGATAATATTGCCGTAATAGTTCAAAACCAACACTCGCGTCAGCAAGAAGCAATAAGCGATACCGTAAGTCCGACAGATATCGATGATGTGTACGATGTCAGACTTGAGGATGATAATGATGTGGATAATGCTACCATGCAAAACTCAGGAAAAGATGTTGATATGTTACCGACTGATGATCATGCGGCAGCTGATTCTCTTGACATGAGTTCCGAAAGTGAGGAGATCTCGAACGAATTTACCATTTCTGACTCTCAGGAACCTTTGGATTCTGAGGCTACTGCCGAGGATTCTCATGGTGGCTCTACGGGTGAAGTATTTTCCGATCCTATCGCATCGTCGGCTAGTTTACCTGACGTCAATTTCGGTCCTGTTGTGGCACGTTTGAGGTTCACGCCGTTGAATTCTTCGGAATCTCTTGACGCTCGTTTCATTGGTAACGGATTAGCTGACGAGTTGCGTCGTGATGGGAGCTTGGTTACTGTGACGATAACGGCGACAATCGCGACCGAAATCGGCGAAATTCCACGGCCGAATTCCGACGATTACAGAGCCTTAATTGATGATGGCGTTCAAAATATTAGTTCAGTGACATTTGTTGTTGAAGCAAAAAACCACGGCGGAATTCCTGGTAATATTGTCCAGTATATGCGTGACATTGCAGACAGCAAGCGATTTGTCACGGTAGAAATAGAGTAGTGTACATTGGGGCAAGCTTTTGGCTGCTGACCTCCCAACCGGCCCCACCGCCGTCGTCGGCGCAACCACCTGGGGCGCCACCCTGGCCATCCTGACCGCTCGCGCCGGCGTGCCCGTCCGCCTGCTCTGCCGTACCGCCGGCGAGGCCGACGAACTGCGCCGAGCCGGCGAGCTTGCCCGTCGCTTGCCCAACGTGCCCTTTCCGGCCAGCCTGTCCCCCGAGCATGACCCCAGGACGGCGCTCCACGACGCCCGTCTCGTGATCATCGCCGTGCCTTCCGACCGGTTCCGGGAGAATCTCCGACGCATCGCGGATCGGATACCTGCCGATGCCGTGGTGCTCAGCGTTACCAAGGGCCTGGAACTGCCGGCGGGACTGCGGATGAGCGAGGTGCTGGCCCAGGAGTTGCCGTATCACCCGCCGGAACGCATCGCGGCCCTTTCCGGTCCCAACCTGGCCGGTGAAGTCATCGCCGGCAAGCCAGCGCTCACGGTGGTGGCGGCGGCGGATGAACCGGCGCGCCGGCTGGTGCAGGACACCCTGATGTCGCCGGCCTTTCGGGTGTACACCAGCGACGACGTAGTGGGCGTGGAACTGGGCGGCTCGCTGAAAAACATCATCGCGCTGGCGGCCGGCATGGCCGACGGACTCGGCGCGGGCGATAACGCCAAGGCCGCGCTGGTGACCCGTGGCCTCAGCGAGATCGGCCGGCTGGGAATCGCCGCCGGCGCTCAGCTGATGACCTTTGCGGGTTTGGCCGGCTTGGGCGACGTGATGGCCACGTGCAGCAGCCCGCTGAGTCGCAATCGCCGCGTGGGCGAGGAACTGGCGAAAGGGCGAACGCTGGACGAAATCCTGGCCGGCATGGACGCGGTGGCCGAAGGCGTCAACACCACCGTCGCCGCCCTGGAAATGGCCGAGCGCCTGGACGTCGATATGCCCATCACCCGCCTGATGTCCCGGGTCCTGTTCGAGGGCCTGCCGGCCGCTGAGTGCATCCCCGCCCTCATGGAGCGCCCACCCCGCGCGGAGTGGTAGGTATCAAGCTCCGGGCCTACCGCAACTCCCGCGGCAACGTAAAGGTAATATCCTCTTCCGCGCCCTCCAGCAGGGTTACGCGCTCCGGCCGCAGTGCTTCAATCACCGCTTCTACCAGCACCTCCGGCGTCGATGCGCCCGACGTGATGCCAGCCCGACGGCATCCCACCAGCCAATCCAGGTCGATCTCGTCGGGGCCATTGATCAGGTAGGCGGGGGTGCCGTTGGCCTCGGCGACTTCCCGCAGGCGGTTGCAGTTCGACGAATTCTGCGCCCCGATGACCAGCACCACGTCCACCAGGCCGGCCATCTTCGTTACCGCATCCTGCCGGTTGGTGGTGGCGTAGCAGATGTCGTTGCGCACCACGGCATCGGGGAACCGGTCCTGAATCGCGCCGATGGCATTGGCGGTGTCGCCCACGGACAGGGTGGTCTGGGTGATGACGGCGACCTCCGTATCGGCCGGCCATTCGATGTCCGCGCTCACGTCCTGCTCCGCCAGGGGCGAGGCGTCGTTGATCAGCGTCATCGGCGCCTGGCCCATGGTGCCGCGCACTTCCTGGTGCCCCTGGTGTCCCACCAGCAACACCCGTTTGCCCTCGCGGTGGTACTTCTTGGCCTCGTTGTGCACGCGGGTAACCAGCGGACACACGGCGTCAATGACGCGCAGGTTGCGTTCGTTGGCCCGCTCGAAGTCCTCTGGCGGCGAGCCGTGCGCGGAGAAAACCACCAGCGAGCCTTCCGGCACCTCGTCAACTTCCTCCACGGTGATGGCCCCCTTGCGCTCCAGCTCGGCAACCACGTATGGGTTGTGGACGATCTGGTGCTTTACATACACCGGAGGCCCGAACCGTTCCAGGCATTCCTCTACCACGTCGATGGCGCGGACCACGCCGGCGCAAAATCCGCGAGGCGAACTCAGTATCACTTCAACCATGTTGATATCCTCTCTGGTTGCGCAACTGCCTCTCAAGCCCGTGAGCTCTGCAAAACCCATTCAGTACAATCCCGTCCCGTCATTCCCGCGGAAGCGGGAATCCAGTGGTCAGTGTCATTAGTTTGGTTGCGAATATCCAGTGCCTTACGCGCTGTCCGGAGTCCAACCCCACGGCCGCGGCCCCCAACCGGCCTCGAACACCTCGCCGCGCTTCACCGACATCACAGGAACCACGGCGCGTTCGGACTTCCGCCCGTTGCCCAGGACATCGTACACCACCCAGTCGCCATCCTCGATGTCCAGCACGGATACGTCGGCCTGCTTGCCCACCGCCAGGCTGCCCAGGCGGTCTTCCTCGCCGATGGCGCGGGCCGGGTTGATGGTGCACATCTCCACCACTCGGTCCAGCGTGAACCCCATGGCCAGGAAACGGGTCATCATCTCGGTCATGCTGTGCACGGTGCGGATGCGTCCCGGCACGGTGAGGTCGGTGCTGATACAGTGCGGTTCCACGCCCTGGTCCAGCACCCGCTCGCCGATGTCGAAGCTGAAATTGGCGCGGCCGTGGGCCGTGTCCAGCCAGACCCCGCGCTCGTGGGCCTCCCGCGCCTCGGGCACCAGCTTGCCGTCGCCATCCAGCACTCCGCCGGGGTTGGCGGTGAAGAAGTGTGTCACGATGTCACCCGGCTCCATGATAGGCAGCAACTCGCGGATGACCTCGGCGGGGTAGCGCTTCTCGGTGTCGCCGATGTGCACCATCAGCCGGACGCCGGCCTCGCGGGCGGCGCGCTTGGCCTGCCGGGGCATCTCCATGCCCATGATTTCCAGGGCCGGCGACACCATGCGCGCCTTGATGCCGCGTATCGTCCCGTTGCTCTCTTCCACCACCTGCACGGTGCGCTCCAGGTCGATGCTGCTGGGCGCGAAGATGTCCGGCGTGGTAGCCAGCCCGGTGCGGCAGATGTGCAGGAACGGGATGATCTCGGTGTGGTTGTTGGGGATGATGTGGGCCGGAAAGCCGCCGTAGGTGTCGCAGCCGCTGCTGCCGGCATCCACCATGGTGGTCACGCCGGCGCGAACGCCGCCCAGGTCGGCGTTGACCCCGTTGCCGTTGACGCCCTCGTACACATGGGTATGCAGGTCAATCAGGCCGGGGATGACGTACCTGCCGGCCACTTCCACGACGCGAGCCGCCTCCTCCGCCGGAAGGTCGGCGGCAACGGCGGAGATCTTCCCGTCGGCAATGCCCACGTCGAAAGCGCCGTGCAGACCCTCCGTAGGGTCAATCACCGTGCCGCCCTTGATGATCAGATCATAGGTAGCCATAGCCGCGTTCCCTCCGCAGTTCCAAGTACGGCAAGCCTAGTCAGCCCCGGCAAAGGTGTCAAGGTGGGTTTCGGCGTCAGGGTATCGCCTGGCGTGTTGAAAGCATAATACGCTATAATGTTCTATCATTGACTATCGCAGTTTATGAAATTAATATCCGCCGCCAGATGCCCCTGGGACCGTACTGCCACGATTCCGCCCGGCACGGGTCACTGACAGCAGCAACAGCTATTTCCCGAGAGAGGACAATATGAGACAGTCAATTTTCTGGTATGAAGTGCCGGGATGCCCCCGCATGAAACTCGAACCGGAGGAAGTTAGGATCAGCCCCATGGGGCACGACACCGTCATCGTCAAGGAAATCAACGGCGAAACTTTCCAGGCTCTGGTTCCGACGCACACCCTCAGCGAAAATCACGATTCAGTCCCAATTTTCTACGCTGACAAAGTCGGCGAGACAATCGTGCTGTACTTGCCAACCAGCAACGAGGGCCGGCCAACTTGGGCGATACCGGAAAGCGAACTCGCGTCGCTCCTCGTGGAAACGCCGAATGGCTAGTTGCAAATTGCCGTTGGGAGGCCAGAGATAGTGCTTCTGTCAGACCGAGAGATTCGCATGGCGATGCAAAACGGCGATCTTGTAATAGACCCAACGCCGAGCGCCGACAGTGGACAATTTCAGCCCGCATCGGTTGACCTGAGGCTGGACGACACGATATGGATTGTGCAAGACGACCCTCAAGTCCCGAACATCCCCATGCTGGAAGAATTCAATTTTGAGCGTTACCTTGCGGAGTTCGCAACCGAAGCCAATATTGAAGCCATCGGCGGATTTCGTCTTATGCCGGGCAATTTTGTTATCGGCAAAACCGTGGAAACGGTGGGGTTGAGCAATCTGCTTTCGGGTCGGGTCGAGGGACGCAGCCGTCTCGCCAGATTAGGCGTCGGCGTTCATGTAACGGCTCCCAAGATAGACCCTGGATTCAAGAACCAGATCACGCTGGAGATTTTCCACGTAGGAAAGGTGCCCGTCTTTATTCCGAATCGAGCGGTAATATGCACCTTGCTTGTAGAGAAGCTTGGCGAGCCCGCCGGACAGGAATACGAAGGGATGTTCCAAGGAGGCGTGACGCCATAGCTTCGTTGACCCGCAGATTCTCACAAACCAATGACACCCACCCCATTGCGCCGCGCCGCACGCCCGTTCTATCATAGTCCTGTCAGGCAATTCCGGCCGGCCTCGCGCAAAGCCGCCGGAAACCCGTCGCCAGGCCAGCGACGGACTCGCCCAACCCTACAACTGAATAGTTACAGGCAAAGCGATTGCGGCGGTGGGCCAACGGCCCGTCGGTTCCTCGCAGAACGGTACTGTACTCCTATGGCCGGTCTATTCACCGGTGAAGCGTGCCGTGCCCCCCGGGTGTCACCTCCGGGCCCTCAAAATGACAACGGCCCACCAATGCCCTATACTGCCGACCATCAAGCAACCCGGCAATTTTGGCGCCGGTTCGCGCGGAGGCAGGTTGATATGGCCATTGGATTGAGGAGTTACCGCCCGCTGGTGGGCGGCGTCACGCACATGGTGAGCACCGGGCATTACCTGGCCACCGCGGCCGGCTATCGCATCTTGGAGCAGGGCGGCAACGCCATCGACGCCGGCGTGGCCGCCGGCATCGTGATCAACGTCACGCTGCCCCAGTACACCAGCTTTGCCGGCGTCGCGCCCATCATCATCCACCACGCGGAAACCGGCGAGACCCGCGAGATCAGCGGGCTGGGCCGCTGGCCGGCCGAGGCGTCCATTGACTACTTCCGCCGGGAGCATGGCGGCGACATGCCCCACGGCGTCATGCGCACCGTAACGCCGGCCGCGCCCGACGCCTGGATCACGTCGCTGATCCGGTACGGCACCATGACCTTCGAGCAGGTGGTGACGCCCGCGCTGGAAATCGCCGAGGGCGGCTTCCCCATTCCGGCCACGCTGCACCGCGCCCTGGTCAGCAGCGGCGACAACATCATCCTCGACGAGGGCGACACCAGCCAGTGGACCAGCACCATGCAGATTTTCTACCCTGGTGGCCAGGCCCTGGGCATCGGTGACCTGCTGGTCCAGTCCGACCTCGCGCGCACGTTCCGCCGCATGATCCGCGCCGAGCAGTCCATCAACGGCCAGGGCCGCGAGGCCGGCCTGCGCGCCGCCCGCGACCTGTTCTACAAGGGCGACATCGCCGAGGAGATGGTCTCGTTCATCCGCAGCCAGGGCGGTTGGCTGTCCATGCAGGACCTCGCCGACTTCTCCGTGGGCGTCGATGAGCCCCCAATGATTGACTACCGGAACTCCGCCGGCGATCACATCGACGTGTACGCCTGCGGCCCGTGGTGCCAGGGCCCCATGAACCTCCACGCGCTGCGCATCCTGGAAGGCTGCGACCTACACGGCATGGGCCACAACTCCGCCGAGTACATCCACACCGTGCTGGAAGCCCTGAAGCTGGCCTTTGCCGACCGCCACGCCTACTACGGCGACCCCGACTTCGTGGACGTCCCCATGGCCGGCCTGCTGTCCCGTGAGTACGCGGACGCCCGCCGGCGCGAGATCGACCCGCACCGCGCCAACCCCGAAATGCCGGCCGCCGGCGACCCGTGGGCGCACCAAAAGGGCGGCGCGCGCTACGGAGCCAAACAGCCGGAACCGGTGGCCGGCCCGCTGTCCGCGGACACGTCCTACATCTGCGCCGTTGACCGCTGGGGCAACGCCTTCTCCGCCACGCCCAGCGACGGCTTCGGCGGCGCGCCCATCGTGCCGGGCCTGGGCTTCATGGTGTCGGCCCGCGGCGCCCAGAGTTGGCTGGACGAGGACCACCCGTGCAGCCTGGAACCGGGCAAGCGTCCCCGGCTCACTCCCAACCCGGCCATGGCGTTCAAAGACGGCAAGCCCTGGCTGCCCTTCGGCACGCCGGGCGGCGACGTGCAGCCCCAGTCCATGGTGCAGCTGTTCCTCAACGTGGCCGAGTTCGGCATGGACGTGCAGCAGGCCATCGAATCGCCCCGCGCATCCACTTGGAGCTTCCCCAACTCCTTCTGGCCCCACGCCTACCGCCCGGGCCTGGTGGGCGTCGAGTCGCGCATCGACCCTTCGGTGGTGGACGACCTGCGCAAGCGTGGCCACGACGTGGACGTGTGGAACGAGTGGACGCCGCGCATGGGCTCCCTGTGCGCCATCGAGGTTGACCGCGAACGCGGCACTCTGTCCGGCGGCGCCGACCTCCGCCGCGACGGTTACGCCATGGGACGGTAGCCCGAACTCCCGGGAATCACAAACGCGCGCGATACAGGAGGCGTCAAGATGGCTGACAATTTGGGCGGGCTGCTGGCCGAAACGGAATTGACCCTGCTGGACGGGTCGCTGGTGCGCACCGAGGGGCCGCTCTGGCATCCCGGCGGCTACCTCACCTTCGTTGACCTGGAGCGGCAACAGCTCTTGAAGTGGGACCCGCAGTCGGGCCAGACCACCGTGGTTCGCGAAAACACCGGCGAGGGCAATGGCTGCACCTTCGACCGGCAGGGCAACCTGCTCATGTGCGAGGGCGCCGACCATCGCTGCGTCACCAGCATGGACGCCGACGGCAACGTCACCACCATCGCCGACCGCTGGGACGGCAAGCGGTTCAACAAGCCCAACGACGTCATCTGCCGCACCGACGGCGTCATCTATTTCACCGACCCGCACCTGCGTTTCCCCGAAGAGCTGCGCGAGATCCCCTTCGCCGGTATCTACCGCCTGGACACCCAGGGCAGCGTCCATTTGGCGACCGACGAGTGCGAATACGCCAACGGCCTGGCGCTGTCGCCGGACGAGTCGGTGATGTACGTCGCCATCAGCCGGGCCGAGATGGTCGACTTCGACCGTGAGGAGAGCGGCGAGTTCTGCCCCAACCGCCGCATCCGCGCCTTTGACGTGGCGGCGGACGGTACGCTCAGCGGCAACCGTATCCTCATCGAGATGGGTTCCACCGCGCCGGGCGTGCCCGACGGCATGAAGGTGGACACGGCGGGCAACGTCTGGTGCACCGGCTCCGGCGGCGTCTGGATCGTCTCGCCGGCGGGCGAACGCCTCGGCGTCCTGGAAACGCCCGAAGTCACCCGCAACATCTGCTTCGGCGGCAACGATATGCGCACCCTGTTCCTAACCTCCGGCGCATCCCTCTACAGCATCCGCGTAACAACCCCGGGAATCGCGGCGTTCTAACGGATCAAAGTTCCGGTATGCGGATAGCCGACCTGGCTGCGGCGGGTGCGGACGCTAACCGCCAGGCCGCCGAACTGCTGGTAGCCGGTTTCGCCGAGCACTGGCCCGACGCCTGGCCCAATCTCGACGCCGCCCGGCTCACGGTGCGCGAGTCCTTGTCCCCCGACCGCATTGCCCGCGCCGCCGTTGACGACGCCGGCGACGTGCTCGGCTGGGCGGCGGCGGAACCGCTGTACCGCGGCAACGTGTGGGAGCTGACGGTCCTGGTGGTGCAGCCCTCGCTGCAACGCCGGGGCATCGGACGCGCGCTGGTGGATGACATGGAGCAGCAGGTACGCGAACGCGGCGGCCTGACCATCTGGCTGGGTTCCGACGACGAGGACGCCATGACCTCCCTGGCCGGCATCGACCTGTTTCCCGACCCGCTGGCCCACCTGGCGGCCATCCGCAACTACAAGGGACATCCCTACGAGTTCTACCGCAAGGTGGGATTCTCCATCGCCGGCGCGCTGCCCGACGCCAACGGCTTGGGCAAGCCCGACATTTTCCTGGCCAAATCCGTCGCGCGCCGGTAAGTCCTGCCGATTTGTGGTAAAACTAGGGCAGACAACGCGAACAACGAGGAGGCTCTGATGACTACTGCCACCAACGTCGTCGGCAACGGCGCGCACACCTACGAGTTTGACCGCAACTGGGCCCAACTGCCCGACGGCATCCCCATGCCCGCCGCCGCCGTCTTCGGCGACGATGAGGACCGGGTGTACTGCTTCAACCGCAACCCCGACCACCCCATCATGATCTTTGACCGCGACGGCAAGTTCATCAAGTCCTGGGGCGCCGGCATGTTCGAGTTCCCCCACGCCATCATCATCGACCAGTGGGGCTACGTCTGGCTGGTGGACCGCAACATGGGCCAGATTTTCAAGCTGACCAAGGACGGCGAGGTCGTGATGACCATCGGCGAGCATGGCTACCGCTCCGACACCGGCGCCGACAACAGCAGCTTCGACTCCAACTCCTGGCACCAGGTGGTGCGCGGCGCCGACCCGTTCAACATGCCCGCCGGCATCGCCCTGAACGACACCGGCGAAATCTACATCGCCGACGGCTACGCCAACGCCCGCGTCCACAAGTTCACGCCCAGCGGCGAGCACATCTTCTCCTGGGGCGAGCCCGGCGGCGGCCCCGGCCAGTTCAACCTGCCCCACGGCGCCTGGATCAACCGCCAGGGCAACCTGCTCATCGCCGACCGGGAGAATGACCGCGTCCAGGTGTTCAACCAGGACGGCACCCACGTCACCGACTGGCCCAGCAAGCTCATCGGCCCCGCCGTCATCTGCATCGACGACGATGACGTGGCCTACGTCGCCGAGCACAACGGCGGCATGCTGAGCATCCTGGACGCTGACGGCCAGCGCCTGGCGCAGTGGGGCGACCTGACCCACCGCAGCTGCCACGGCGTCTGGGTGGACAGCCAGAAAGACCTGTACGTCGTGGAACCCTACGAGGGCAGCACCGGCCGCACCGTGGTGAAGTACACCCGCAAGGCCTAGCGGCGCGGTTGCGGATTTCGCCGCCGGTTTGCTAAAATAAAGGCGCGTCACCGGATTCCGCTGGTGGCGCGCCGACTGTGGGGCTGTAGCTCATTTGGGAGAGCGCTTCAATGGCATTGAAGAGGTAGCGGGTTCGATTCCCGCCAGCTCCACCACTTCCCCGCCACCATTTGGCCAATCCTAATATGTTGCGAAGCGGCGCGTGGCTTGGTGTTCTGGGCTCGATAAACGGAGAGGCGGCAATGCCCCACCAGGAAGACATTCGATTGATGGCCCATTTGATGAGACGGGCCGGCTTCGGTGATACCCGTGAGGAACTGGAGGAGCGTGTCTCCAAGGGCTACGAAGCCGTGGTCGAGGAGCTTCTGCATCCCGAGCGGCAGCCGGCCATCGACGACGAACTGCTGTACCGGTTCTTCCCGGGTTATGAGGGGGCCGGGGCGCTGCCCATAAATCAGGCCAATTGGGTGTTCCGGATGGTCAACACCAAACGGCCTCTGGAAGAGAAGATGGCCCTCTTCTGGCATCAGTTGTTCGCCACCAGCAACTCCAAGGTGGACAATCCACTGGAGCTGACTCGCCAGATTGCCATCTTCCGTGAATACGGATTGGGTACTTACCGCGACCTGCTGGTGGAGGTTGCAAAGTCGCCAGCCATGATCTTCTGGTTGGACAACCAGGGAAATCGTGACGGCGCCATCAATGAAAACTGGGGGCGGGAGCTGTTGGAGCTTTTCTCCCTCGGAGTCGGAAACTACTCAGAGGATGATATCAGGGAAGCCGCCAGGGCCTTTACCGGATGGACGATTGCCCCGAAGATTCCCCGCAATCCTTACGGTCGTTTCCACTGGCTATTCGACTACAAACCTGAGGACCACGACCATCGGGAAAAGACCTTCCTGGGATATACCGGAAACTTCAATGGCGAAGACATCGTGGACATCATTGCGGATCAACCGGCTACGGCCCGGTTCCTGGCCCGTCACCTTTACGCATTCTTCGTCGCCGACGAGCCCCATGTCGCCAGTTGGAACGTTACACCACCGGTTGACCCTGAAGCCATCGACTTGTTGGCGGATGCCTACCATGAATCCCGCGGCGACATCCGGTCTATTTTGCGGGTGTTGTTCAACTCGGAGTTCTTCAAGAATGCCCGCTTCGCCCGGGTGAAAAGCCCGGCTGAATTGATCGTTGGCACTGTGCGTATGGCGGGCAACTATAAAGGCTTCAAGCCGGGATTCAACAATCTGGCGTTGGAGTGCGGTTGGCAGGGACAGGGGCTGCTCAATCCTCCCAGCGTGGAGGGTTGGCACACCGGCTCGGAATGGATCGACCCCGGCGTTTTGATGCGCCGGGTGAACTTTGCCGCGAGGATATTTGGAGACGTCTCACTACCCGGCGTGCAGGCTATCGTCAAACGGGTGTTGGTGAATGTGCACGTGCATGGGGATTCTTCCCCCCAGGCGATAGTGGAAGCCTGTCTCGATGCGATGGGACCGTTGGAAGTCAATAGCGCGACCCACTCTGAATTGATTGCCCATGCCGAAAAATGTGGCGACCTGGCCTGGAGCACCCCCGAAGAATTCAGGGCTACAATGCGCAATGTGACCAGGATCTTGACCTTGATTGCCGCCTCGCGAGAATATCAGTTTGCCTAGGCAAGCGCATGCGATTGATGTGGAAGGATATGAAAATGGCATCAACCCACAAAGACCCCGTGCTCGTCGTGCTGGAGCTGACCGGGGCCAACGACTATCTCAATACGATTGTTCCTTATAGCAATCCCCTGTATTGGGACAACCGGCCCAAGGTCCATATCGCTGAAGACCAATTGCTGCCCATAGATGACCAACTGGCATTCCGGGCCGATTCGGAGCCGTTGAAAGAAATCTACGACCAGGGCAACCTGGCAATCATTCACGGGATCGGGTTTGAAAACTCACCCCGTTCGCACTTTCGCGCCATGGACATCTGGCATACCTGCGAGCCGGATTCCATCGGCATTGACGGCTGGCTCGCCAAGGTCGTCCGGGACTTGGACCCTGCCGGCGAGAACGTGCTGAAGGGAGTTAACCTGGGCCAGGGCCTGCCTCGGGCGCTGGCCATGAAGGGGGTTCCCGTTACTTCCGTCAACCACCTTCCTTCCTACGGTGTGCTCTCATCAAATCCGGGAATCTCCTCCGAGCAAGATCGGATCCAGTTGTTGGAAACCTTTGCCCGCATGTACTCTCCCACCATCGGCGCCGGACCGACCATGGATTATCTGGGACAGGCAGGACGGGATGCGTTGCGAGGAGCCGACATCATCCGGGTCGCTCCCGAAACCTATTCTTCAAACGTAGAGTACGCCAACAATGCCATCGCCAGGCGCCTCAGGGACGTGGCCCAAGTGCATCTGGCCGGCCTGGGCACCCAGGTCTTCTACACCTCCCACGGGCCCTTCGACACCCACTACGACCAGCTGGGACCGCATGAAAAACTTTGGACGGAAATTTCCGTTGCCATACGCGACTTCTTCGCCGACCTGCGTGAGCACGACGCCTCAGACGAGGTGGTTGTCATGTTGTTCAGCGAGTTTGGCCGCCGCGTCCGCGATAATGGCACCGGTACCGACCACGGAGCGGCTGGAGTGGCCTTCGCCATTGGCGACCGGGTGAATGGTGGAATGTACGGGACCTATCCGTCGCTGAAACCGGGGGATCTCACTCAGGGAGACCTGGAGCCCAACTATGATTTCCGTGGCTTCTACTCCACTTTGGCGGAAAAGTGGCTGGGACTCGACCCGGTGCCTATCGTCGGTGGACACTTCGAGCAAATGTCCTTCGTGTAGCTTCAGGACCTCAAAATAGTTCGCGGGAGAGGGGATATGCTGACCACCGTCGCCGCCGGCCGGGTGTATGACTACAGCTACTGCATCGGCATGTACAGTCAGGACGGCCGGGGATTCTGGGCGCCGCAAGATTTCGTCCTGGGACCGAACGGTCGAATCTATGTGTTGAGCCGCGGTGTGGAACAATTGGGTCAGCGTATCACCAAGATCAACCTTGACCACGAGTTTCAAGGACAGTTCGGCTCCGTCGGCGAGGGAGACGGGCAAATGGTTTGGCCCCGGTCAATCGATTTGGACCGTACCGGCCGGGTGTTCGTTTCGGACGAGTATCTCAACCGGGTAACCATTTACAGTGAAGAGGGTAGTTATCGATATCACTGGGGCAGGTCCGGCAGCGAAGACGGACAGCTGAACGGACCGTCGGGAATTGCTTTCGACTCCCAGGGAACCGTTTGGGTGGTGGACAGCCTGAATCACCGGGTGCAGAGTTTCAACCAGATCGGTGAGTTTCAGTCCAAGTTCGGGAAGCGGGGTGACGGTGACGGAGACCTGGAGATGCCATGGGGCATCTGCATCGACCGTCAGGACAACATCTACGTCGCGGATTGGGGAAATAACCGGGTGCAAAAATTCGCCCCTACCGGAGAGTTGCTCGTTAAGTTCCAAGGCTCCGGCGCCGGGGTGGGTTCGCTCAAAGGGCCATCCGGCGTAGCTGTGGACTCGGATGGAGATGTTTACGTAACTGACTGGGGGAACCACCGAGTCCAGATCTACGCCGCCGACGGCCAATATATTACGGCGCTGGTCGGCGACGCCCAGGAGCCTTCGCCATGGGCCCAGACCTACATCGACGCCAATCCGGATATCATCAAAGCCAGGCGGCGGACGGACCTGGAGCCTGAATGGCGGTTCCGCCGGCCGGTGGCCGTCAACGTTGACGCCGACGACCGGATCATAGTTTTGGAGTCCTACCATCACCGGCTTCAAATCTACAACAAGCTGAAGGATTACGAGGAACCCTCAATAAACTTGTAGGCGCCTGCCCATCTCCACATAGAGGTGCGCTATGAAGTTGAACGTGGACAAGGAAGCGGACGCCCTCTATCTGCGCCTCGACGACTCTCCCATTGTCGAGTCCGAGGAGGTTTCGCCGGGCGTGGTGCTCGATTACAACGAAGCCAACGAAGTGGTCGGCGTGGAGATGCTCCATCTCTCCAAGCGTTCTTCCACTCTCAATCTCTCCGAGTTGCAGTTCGAGACGGTGTGAAATATGCCGCTCACCCGTGACTTCAAGGAGACCGTGCAGGCCCGCGCGGAGCGAGACCCGGCATTTCGAGAAGGATTGCTGAAGGAAGGCGTCGAATGTCTGCTTGCCGGGGATGTCGAGACGGGCAAAATCCTGCTTCGCGACTATATCAACGCCACCATCGGGTTCGAGGAACTCGGCTCCCTCACCGGCAAGCCCCCCAAGAGTCTGATGCGCATGTTTGGCCCGTCCGGCAACCCCTACGCTCAGAACCTGTTTGAGGTCATCAGTCGCATTCAGCAGCACGAGGGTGTTCAACTCGAAGTGAACGCCGTTCGATAACAATAGTGAAGTCCGGCGCAGCCCCAACCAGGGCCGCGCCGGACTTTCTGTTGCGTGGTGAGTATTCCCTACTCGGCGCAGTTGCTGCCTTGCGTTTCGGCCACGGTGCCCAGCCACGTCTGGAAATCCGTGTCCAGCGGCGCGCACAGGCCCGAGCTTTGGAAGCGCAGGGTGGTCAGGTTGGACAACCCGGTCAGGCTCTGCGGCAGAGGCCCTTTCAGGCCGCCGTTGTTGTGGAACCACAACCCGGTGGTTTCGGTGAGGCTCGCCACGTAGGCGGGCAGCTCTCCCGACAGGTTGTTGCCGCCCAGGTCCAGGCGTGTCACCCGGTCCTCGGGGTTGCCGTGAACGCCGTACCAGTCGTTGACCGGCCGTTCGCTCAGCCAGTTGGCCGTGTGGACCCAGTTCGCGCCGCCGGTGTCCTCGTACAGGGCGGTGAGGATTTGCCGGTCGGTGCAGTTCTGGTCAAGAGTAACCCAACTGTATTGGATACCCGTCAAACCATTTAGCCAAGTCTGGAACTCCTCGTCGGCCGCCGCGCAGAGGCCAGTCCCATGGAAGCGCAGCACAAGAAAATTGAGAGCTGTGAAGCTTCGCGGCAGAATCCCGGTCAGACCGCTATTATTCTGCAGGGCCAACTCTGCAAGAGGACCGCTGCTATTGTCGCCCAAGCCCGGCGGCAACGGCCCGCTCAGGTCGTTATCACGAAGGTTCAGCGTGATAATGCTTTGCAGGTTGCTGAACTCCGGTGGAATCTCCCCAGTCAAGCGGTTCTCTTCGACGTGCAGGCGCACGAGTTTGCTCAGGCTGCCCAACTCCGACGGGATCTCGCCCGTCAGGCTGTTATAGCCGAGGGACAGAAAATAGAGTTCGTTCAGGTGGCTCAACCCGGCAGGTATCGTCCCTGAGAGATTGTTGTTGTCCAGGTTGATGTAGGTGACGCGCCCGTCGTCAGTGGTACTTACCCCATGCCAGTCGTCCAAGGGCTCGTCGCTGAGCCAGTTGGTGCGGGTCGTCCAGCTGTCGCCGTTGGTGCTGTGGTACAGCAGGGTCAGGACGTCCCGGTCCGAGGCCGGTTCGCAGACTTGGCCCAGATGCAGTTCCAAGCCGTCCAGCCACTGCAAGAAGTGGTAGTCGTAGGGTGCGCAGGGACCTTGGGTTGAATCTCTACGGCCGTAGATCAGACCCTCCAGATTGGTCAGCGCGGTCAGGCTTTGCGGCAGCTCACCGGTCAGGGCGTTGCCCCTCAGGTCCAGGTTGGTCAGCTTGGTGAGATTACCCAGCTCGGCGGGTACTTCGCCGCTGAGGAGGTTCGTCCCGAGGCTCATGCTGGTGAGGCTGGTCAGGTTGCCCAGTTCAGCCGGAATGGGGCCGGTGAGCCAGTTGCTGCTGAACGAGTGTATTTGCAGGTTGGCAAAGTCGCCGATCTCGGCGGGAATGGGGCCACGCAGGTTGTTGTTCTGCAGCAGCATGACATCAACGTTGCCGTTTTTGTCGGTGGAAATGCCGTACCACTCGCCGATGGGTTGGTCGCTCAGCCAGTTGGTGTTGTTGTGCCAGTTGGCGCCGTCGGTGGCGTTATACAGCGCGACCAAAGCCTCCCGGTCCTGGTTGGCGCAGTTGTCGCCCATCGCGTCGCTGACGTTGCCCAGCCACTGCTGGAAGCCGGCGTTCAGCGGCGCACAGATGCCCGTGTCCTGGAAGTGGATGCGCGTCAGGTCGGCCCGTCCGGTCAGGCCCTGGGGCAGTTCCCCGCTCAGGCCGGCGTTGGACTGCAACATCAGGGACGTCAGGTTGGTCAGATTGCCCAACTCCGCGGGCACGTCCCCGCTGAGATTGTTGTTGTTGAGGTGCAGCCGGGACACGCTCACCAGGCCGCCGAACTCGGCCGGAATCTCGCCGGTCAGGTTGTTGCGGCTGAGGTAGAAATTCTCCAGGTGCTCAAACTGTCCCAGCGCCGGGGAGATCTCTCCCGACAGGTTGTTGCGATGCAGGGCCAGTTCGGTGAGTTCGGTCAGGCTGGCCAGGTAGTCGGGCAGCGGGCCGGTCAGGTTGTTCTCGGCCAGGTTCAGCCCGGTCACGCGGCCGTCCGCGTTGGTGGTCACCCCGTGCCATTCGCCCAGCGGTTGCTCGCTGTTCCAGTTGGCGCTGTTGGTCCAGTTGGGGCCGTCCGTGTCCTCGTACAGTGCGCTGAGGATCTGCCGGTCGGTGCAGGTCTGGTCCAGGGTCACCAGGTTGGTCAGTTCGGTCCCCGGCGCGCCGATGATCCCCGGCAGCATGTTCAGCTCGGTCTGGAAATCCGCGTCGCCCGGCGCGCAGAGGTCGGTGCCGGTGAACAACACGCTGAAAATGGGACGGGCCAGGACCAGGCTGCGGGGCAGAGGCCCGTACATGCCGCTGTTGTTCCGCAGGTCCAGGTCCTTGAAACGCTCGTTGGAATACGACACGTAGTTGGGACGAGGATCGAATTTGTCGAACAGGACGGACGGCAATCGCCCGCTCAGGTTGTTGTCGTTGAAGAACATGACGGGCATCTTGAAGCCCGTCCACTCCGGCGAGAAGGAGCCGGACAGGTTGTTGCCATGGATCTCCACCAGCGTAAGACCGTTCAGGTCGCCGAACTCCGGAGGCAGCGGCCCTGAGAGGTTGTTGTTCTGGAGGAACATGTTCATGGGCCGGGTGCCCAGGGTGCGTATGCCATGCCATTGGCCAAGCGGCTTGTCGCTGAGCCAGTTGGTGTTGTTGTGCCAGTTGTCGCCGTCGGTGGCGTGGTACAGCGCGATCAGGGCCGCCCGGTCGCAATCGTTGCCCTTGGCGTCGTTCAAGCCTTGGATCCACCTTTCAAGGTTGGTGGCGTTGAGATAGCACACGCCGGTGTCCTGGAAGTGGAAGCGCTCCAGGCTGGTCATCCCGGTCAGCGCCGGGGACATTTTGCCTTCCAGGCCGGGATTGGAATGCAAGAGCAGGGATTCCATGTTGGTGAGATTGCCCAGTTCGGCGGGCACCGCCCCGGTAAAGTTGTTGTTGTTCAGGTGCAGCCGCTCGAGGTTGGTCAAGTCGCCCAGGAACGCCGGTATCTCGCCGTCGAGTTGGTTCCGGCTGAGATACAGCAGCTCCAGGTTTTCCAGGTTGGCCCACTCGCTGGGAATCTGCCCGGTCAGCTCGTTGCGGTACAGTTTGAGCTCGGTGAGGAGGCTCAGTTCGCCCAGCTGCGCGGGTATCGGGCCGGAGACATTGTTGTTCGACATGTCCAGGCGGACCACGCGCCCGTCGCTGTTCGTGTACACGCCGAGCCAGTGGTCAAGGGGCAGGTTGGTGTTCCAGTTGTTGTTCCAGGTCCAGTTGTCGCCGCCGGTGGAGTTGTACACCGAGACCAGGATGGCCCGGTCGCCGGCGGCGGAGCCGGTTGTTGTCTGCGCGCTGGCGGGGTTGGCGTTCAGCGCACCCCCGATGATTACCAGCAGCAATGCGACGGGTAGCGCCAGCAATGCCGCCGATTTGCGCCACGCGCTTTTCTTGAGCCAAGTTTTCATATCGTTCGAGTCCTTCTCCTTATCTGAGTTTGTCGATATGACTGCGCTTGGCCCGACCCCGGCGCGCGACGCTCGCCCTGCGCCTGGGCCGTAACAGGCCAAACGGGGCGAGATACTACCGTCTATTTCTATGAATGGAGCATCAAACCATAGGCGTTGTGTATGAATTTGTGAATGATTTTCCCCGAACGTCAGTCCGCAATCCCGCTCACCATGCGGTAGCCGACCCGTGGTTCGGTGCGTATGTACCGGGGGCTGCCGGCCGAGTCGCCCAGCTTCTGGCGGATGCGCTTCACCACGTCCCGCACCAGCCAGGCTTCGCCCACCCGCTCCGGCCCCCACACGCGCTGCAAGAGCACGCTGTGGGTCAGCACCCGCGGCGCGTTGACCGCCAGCTCGTAGAGCACCGCGTACTCCGTGGCGGTCAACTGCACCGTTTCATCCGCCACCGTCACGCGACGCTCGGCGAAGTCGATGCACAGGTCGTCCGCCGCGAACGGCCCCGACGCCTCCGCCTGGTAGGGTTCCACCCGCCGGCGCAGCGCGGCCCGGATCCGGGCTGCCAGTTCCGTCGGCGAGAAGGGCTTGACCACGTAGTCAGTGGCCCCCATGTCGAAAGCCCGCGCGATGACGTCGTCCTGGCCGTACACCGAAATGAAGATTACCGGCACGTCCGAGGCGCGGTGGATGTCGTGCATCAGGGTCACGCCGTCGGCGCCGGGCAGCATCAGGTCCAGCAGGACCAGGTGCGGCTTCTGCTCCTCCACCAGGCGGAGCACGTCGGCGGGGTCGCCGGTGGCGATGGGCGCGTAGCCGGCCTTGGTGAGCACGTCGCGGACGTAGCGCAGGGCCTGCGGGTCGTCGTCCACGGCCAGCACCCGCACCTGCCCGGAGGCCGTCGCCGGCGTCCGTGGCGTGGGCGCAACCGGAGCGGCGGTTGTCGTCTCCTCCACCGTGGGCAGCGTAAAGGTGAACCTGGCCCCCAGGCCCGGGCCGTCGCTCTCGGCCCAGATGCGGCCGCCGTGGGCCTCCACGATGCCCTTGCAGATGGCCAACCCCAGCCCGGAGCCGCCCATACCGTAGCCGTCGATTCCGTGGCCATCGCTGCCGTGGCTATCGGCGCCGGCCCCCGCGTCCGCGGCCTGGGGCCGGGAGAACTTGCGGAACAGCAGCGGCAGCTGGTCGGCGGGTATGCCCCGGCCGTGGTCGGTAACGGACACCGCGACGTGGACCCCTTCCCGCTCGGCGGCAACCAGGATCAGCGCCCCGTCCGGCGAGGAGCCGGCCGCGTTGGAGATCAGGTTGCTGATTACCTGGACGATGCGCCGCTTGTCGGCCATGACCAGGGGCAGGTCCGGCGCCAGGTCCATTTGCAGGTTGGCCATGCCCCGGCTGAAGAACCGGCGGCGGGCCTCGTCCAGCAGCGCGCTCAAGTCTGACGGCTCCGGGTCAACCGGCAGCGCGCCCGTCTCGATGCGGGCCACGTCCAGCAGGTCGCTGATCAGGTAGCGCATGTGGTCCGACTGGTCGCGGATGATGCGGAAGAACTGGGTCATCTCGGCGGGGTCCAGCTCGGGCGCGAGTTCCAGCAGGGTGGTGACCGCGCCCTTGACGGCGGTGAGGGGAGTGCTCAGCTCGTGGCTCACCATGGCGAGGAACTCGGCCCGCAGCTTTTCCAGGTCCTCCAGCGGCGTCATGTCCTGCAGTGTCACGACGAATGAGGCCAGCTCGCCGTCCTCGCCGTGAATCGGCGTGGCGTTGATCAGGACGCGGATGCTGCGGCCATCGGGCACGCTCAGCGCCATCTCCTCGGCGCGCACGGTTTCGCCGGCGCTCAGCAGGTCGGGCATGGGGAAGTTCAGCAGCGAGAGTTCGCGGCCATCCGCGCGCACGCAGGTGATCACGCCCAGCAGGTCCTCGGCCGACTGCTCCGGCTCCATGAGGCTGCCCACGATGCGCATGGCCTCCCGGTTGAAGGACACCGGCGCCCCGGTGCGGGCGTCGAACACGGTAACGCCCACCGGCGAGGTGTTGACCAGGGTCTCCAGGTCGTTGCGGGCGCGTTGCTCGTCCCGGTAGGTGCGGGCGTTGGCGATGACCAGCGCCGCCTGGGACGCGAACATCACCAGGGTCTCCTCGTCCGTCCGAGTGAACTCCGCGCCGGCGTCCTTGTCGGCAGCGTCCTTGTCGGCCAGAAAGATGTTGCCCATCTGCTGGCCCCGGTGGAACACCGGCGACGCCAGGAGCGGCACCGCGTGCTCGGCCGGCAGGGGCGGCTGAAATTCGGCCAGGTCCATTGACCGGGCCAGGTCCACCAGGTCGGGAATGCGCAACGGCTCGGGGATCCGGTTCAGGTAATCGAAAAGGTCCTTCGCGTCCGGCATCGTGCAGATGCGGTCGGTTTCCTCGGCCGTCATGCCGGACGTCAGAAAGTCCTGCACCTGCCCCTCCTGGTCGAGCAGGGCCATCACGCCATAGCGTGCGCCGGTCAGCGAGCGGGCCGAGTCCAGGACTCCCTGCATCACCGCGTCGAAGTCCAGGCTCTCGTTGATGCGCAGGCTCGCCTCGCTGAGCAGCGAAAGGCGCTCCCGAAGCGCTGCAATCTCCCGGTCGCGTTGGTCTGGTTGGGCCATGCCTGTCTCCTCCACCTGAACCCGATGTGCGGACGGATGCCGCCGGTTGTCGGCGCGCCAGTTTATACAAAAATTTACATAATATAAAGGCCAAAATATATCCCGGTAATAGACGGCGTGCGGTAACATCCCGCGCGAGAGTTTCACAGGGCCCGGCTCGGTTGATCCGGCGAGTGAGGACGAGGAGGAGCAGCACATGACCGACCTACCCGTGCCCCGATGGCGATTTCCGTGTCCGCATTGCGGCAGTCCGGTGGATACCTCGGACTGGGGCCCCGACGACCCGTGCGCAGCGTGCCGCGCGTTGGTGCCGGCCGAACCCGACGCGCACCGCCGGCAAAGCGAGGGCGGCCGCGCGCTGGTCCTCACGCGGGTCAACCACCTGCCGGGCGGGTACTGCCGTTGGCAAGGCCGGTGCCCGCACTGCCGCGACGCCACCGTCAACTGGTTCTTCGCCATCGAAGGCGAGCCGTTCCGGTGTCCGCGCTGCGGCGGCGACGGCTACACGGCGCTGTTCCCCACCTTCCGCACGTCCCTGAGTTCATCCCCGTCCGGCGCGTACTAAGGCCGGCCAACGCCGCTGCCGGGCTGGAAAGGGGTTCTGATGCCAGGGTTATTCTTCCACTGACGGGACGTCGGTGAGGAAGTCGGCGTCGGCGAAGTCCGCAAAGCGGTCGGGGAGGAATTCGCCCAGGTCGGAGACGACTTGGGTTGAACCGCGGCAGATGTAGTCGGCGATGATGCGGCCCGTGATAGGCCCCAGGTGGATGCCCTTGGTGGTGTGGCCGGTGGCCAGGAACGCGCCGTCCCGACCGGGCACCGGGCCGATGATGGGCTTGCTGTCGGGACTCAGCGGGCGGGAGCCGGCAAGCTGCTGGACCAGTTCGGCGCGCTCAAGGTCGGGAAGTACGTCGATGGCGCGCCGGAGTAGCTCCAGACGTGCGGATTCGGTGGGCTGGCGGTCGAACTCCTCGCCGGCAAAAAGCTCTCTCTGATCGTAGTCGCGGCCGCCGGTGCTGCCGACGCTGGTGAGGCCGTCCAGCCGGCTGATCATGTGGCCGCGCTTGGGCGAGCTGATCAGCGCCGCCAGGGGTTCGCCGGGGTAGTTGAGCAGGAGGCGCTCGCCTTTCATGGGGCGAACGGGAACGGGGAAATCCAGCCAGGGCGTGAAGGCCCGGCTCCAGGTGCCGGCGGCCACCACCACCGCGCCGCAGTGCAGGTCTCCGGAGGTGGTCTTGACGCCGGAGATCGTGGCACCGTTGGCGACGAGGCCGGTCACTTCCCGGTTGAGCATGGTTGCGCCACTGAGTTCCGCGCCCCGGGCCAGCGCCAGGTTGAGGCGGTAGCTGTCCAGTTGCGCGGACTCGTCCTCATACACTCCGCCGATGATGGAGGGCGAGAGGCGCGGCTCGATGGCTTGGATTTCCCGGGTTTCGATCCAGCGCATCCTGACGTGGGGCTGCTGCCAGGCCATCAGGCTTTTGATCAGATCGGCCTCCTCGTCGTCCAGGGCCAGCCGGAGCGAGGGACGGCGCTGGTAGAGCAGGTCCATGCCGGTGGCGGATTCCAGTTCGGGCACGATCTGCGGAAATTCGGCGTAAGAGGCCCGGGCGAGTTCAAAGGATGCGCCGGGGGAGAACTCGGCCCCCAGCAGGCTAAGGGAGCCGGTGGCATGAGCGGAGGCCCCGCTGCCGATGGCGTGACGCTCCTGGAGCGTCACGCCGACGCCTTCCCGCGCCAGGTAATAGGCCACCGAGCAGCCGACGACGCCGGCGCCAATCACGATTACGTCCGCAGTTTCAGGCATATTGCCGCCTCTCTAATACGCTTGCGCAGGAATGATGGGTTGCGGGCACGGCTAGCGCGCCGGGGCGGGAAGCTCGCGGTTGAAGAATCCGCGGTAGCAGTCTTTGCTGGCCCAGGGGAGGAGGCTGATGACGATCCGGCGCGGCTCGGGGACTTCGCCCTGGCTCTGGGTGTCCTTGAGGTAGTGTTGGAGTCGCATGAAGGTGGACAGGCGGAAGCCGGCTTTGGCGACGCGCTGTATGACGTCGTGGGGTTCGAGTGGTTCGTCGAGGTCCCAGTCGTCGGCGACGGCTTCGGCGATGTGGCGGAGCTTGAGGATAGCGAGTTCGGGAGCGAACTTGCGCTTGAGGGCGTTGACGCGGCGACGGATTTGGGACAGGGTCATGGGGTTACCTCGGGAGTGATGTTCTGAATTTGGCGAAATCCCGCTCATTTCCGCTCATTTCGGTTCATTTGAGTAGGGAGTAGAGCGGATGATGGGAGTAGGATGGGGGCGACATTGGTGGTTTTGGTGGGCTGATGAGAGGATTTGAGGGGGTGGTGCTTAGGCGCTGGGTTGGATCTGGATGTTTGGATAGTTAAATGGTAAGGATGGGTAGCAGGTTATGGCAAGGGGGAAGTGTCATTACATATTGCAACGCTGCCGGGATTATCCCATCAATTGACAGCCCCCGGCGCGCGTGCCTACAATCGCGGAAATTTACGAACCAGTTGAGGAATTTTGTCTTCCGCGGTAGACGATTTCAATAGGGCTTTCCATTCCAGCGAGAGGGTACAGGGGTACACCCATGACTTCTACAAGTACCCGGCGCGGTTCAGCCCCGGGTTCGTCCAGTTTATGCTGGATTCCTTAACGGAACCTGGCGACTGCGTGCTAGACCCATTCATGGGAGGCGGGACAACGATTGTCGAAGCCGCAGTGTCTGGCAGGCGCGCGATCGGCTCTGATATAAATGAGCTGGCCCAATTCGTGACGAGGGTTAAAACCACCCCGCTGAGCGACCAAGATATCTTGGAAATTCGCCGTTGGGTTTGGGATGTTAGGGACGCGGTTGCCCAGATAGACCTTGCCGCTCAACCGCTTGACGTTCCCGTCAAGAATATGCCTACTTCCGCGTATCCTTTCTTTGCAGTCGCAACGAAACTCGCCAACGACCTCCGATTTCCCCGTCGACGGCAATTCGCCAAGTGCGTCCTGGTTAGGGTTGGACAGTGGGCTTTGGATGCTAGATCAACGACACCCAAAACTGACGTCATCAGTGGAGAATTTGAGAAACGTGCAGAGCGGATGATAGACGGGTTGAGGGAATTTGTCACTGCTGTGCAGGCGGGGGGAATATACAAGAACAAAATTACATCCACACGAAAGCTTATGCCCTTCTCGGCCTCTGATTCAGGCTTAGTGAAATCTCTGAAACGCCATGATATTCGTCCGAAACTCGTGCTTACCTCGCCGCCATATCCAGGCGTTCACATGCTCTATCACCGTTGGCAAGTGCTAGGAAGGAGAGAGACGCCCGCGCCATATTGGATTGCGGATATCCGGGACGGCCACAGTGAATCCTATTACACAATGGGAGGACGCTCACAACGAGGCTTACGGAACTACTTCGAGTGTCTCTCGGGTGTATTCAACAATCTTCGAACGATAATCGCTCCAGATGCCGCGGTCGTTCAGCTTATATCGTTCTCAGACGCAGAAATTCAGTTGCCACTGTACCTGAACGCAATGAATGAGGCGGGGTTCCAAGAAGCCAATCTTGGAGCGATCAACTCCCGTCAAACCAGACTCGTTCCTAATAGGAAGTGGTACACCCAGAGGCGTTCCTGTAACGATGCGGGGCATGAAGTATTGTTGATTCACCGCCCCGTTTGCCAACGCTCGGCTTACTAGCCGTCTTCAGACAATGCGCCCAAGTGTTCAATCATCGGCAATAGTATCGGGGCAATAGCCCTGGTCAGATCCCTGACATTTTCGTGCGGGGTCGGTACGTCGTCATTTTCCGGTTGCTCTTGGGAGCCGTTCAGCAATGCTATTCCTATGAGGAGCA
>JAJDWF010000136.1 GCA_022825745.1 Dehalococcoidia bacterium
GTGAGGAAGTCGTTCATCTGCTCGGGACAGGTAATGAGATGCTCCATTGAGGGGCTGCGACGGGCGGCTTTTTCGCGCTGCTCTTCGTCGAGGACGTTGCCCTCGCAGTCGTGAAGGCGGTCTTCGCAGACGCAGGGGAAGTGATGGGTCCTGTAGTACACCGGGCCGTGCTTGCTGAATTCGATGAGTTCGGCGCGGCGTTGGGCTTCCAGTTCTTCAGGGGTCAGCTGGGCAGGTTCAGGTTCGGCGGCTTCCTGGGCATCCGCGTCGTCGGGAACGTAGTCGAAGCCGCGTTGGAGGAGTTCTTTGGCGGCGGAGAGGCGATGGCAGGGCTTGAAGTCGGTGAGTTCGCCCTGCATCACGTTGACCAGGAACCGGACGGCGATACGGCCATCGTCGGTTTCCTCACGGACGATTTGGGCCAGCTCGGACCGGACGCGGTGGGCGGCGTTTTGGGACTCGGACTGCTGCGGCGCCTGGGCCTGGGTGCGGGAATCGCGCTGGCGCGCGCGTTGGGCGGCATGGGCGGCGTCGATGACGGTTTGGGCCTGGTCGAAGCCGAGCTTGACGAGGAGTCGAGCGGCATCGATGCGGTGGCAGGGTTGGAAGTCCGGGAGTTCGCCGTCCATGGCGGAGACGAGGAAGCGGACGATGAGTCGGCCGTCCCGGGTTTCCTGGGCGATGATGTCGGCGAGGTCGGACATACATTCTATTTTAGGGAGGACGGCGGGGGGTGTCAAAGGGGGATTGTCATCTATCAGAGGAAATTTCGCTACTCGTTACCCGAGACATCAGGGAAGATGCCGAAACCTCACTGCGAGGCAGTTTCGTGCGGTGGAACTACTTCCAGAACCTTGTCAGGTGATACGTGCTTAGGAGCGTAACCAGACACCCAGCAGACCTGCCGAAACAGTCTACGGAGCGCAGATCGCCTCAAACCGCGCGCACCCACGATGTCGCAGTGGCCGGGACCACCCTCCGAGCGTCGGACATCAAGCCCAAATTCACGCAAAAGGCGAACCGATACGACCATCAAGTATTCCTCGCCGCCCTCGTTCCAAACCTCGGCAGGGTCTGCTTCACCAACTAACCTGCAGGATGCGTAACCGGGTGCGACGCCGACGGACATTTGGGAACTTACTGGTCTCTCCCCGCCGATACTCTCGTCGTATTCGACTTGTGATACCGCGACCCTGCGCATCACGAAGCGGTCATCCCCGACAGGTTCGCCGGCAGGGACGGGGGAAGCCATCAACGCTCTGCCTGCCGGGAGACAAAGTAGTCCGCTACACGCTCCATGTACCGCCGTAGTACGTCTTCATGACCGCTGAGCTCAAACTGCTCATCGCAAGCATTGTCGCCGCGCTCGTCCACGAAGCAACATCGCGTCACGCCGCCAGGAACGATCTCCACTTCGAGATACAGGTCTCCCAATTCCCAACTCGCCTGAACACCCCCATCCCATGTGGGGCTTATAGATGGTGCAGGCCCGTTGGCTGGGAGATACTCCTGTAGTAGCAACAGGAGGCGGATCACGGCTCCATCGTTGAGAGGGTGTGCTCCTTCACTGCTCCAGGCATCCTGCCCCCAAGGCAGGTTTCCCAAGCTTTCAGCGACCGGCGCAAACCATCTTAGAGACACGGGTACTGTAGCATCTTCAACTGGTTCTGCTTCCCAAGCAGAGACGACAATCCCCGTTTTCAATTGGGGGTGCTGAAGGAGCCGCTCCAGGATCCTTTCTGACCATGAAAGCACGACATGGCCACCAGCACCGGTCCTACCACCGGTAGCAACATTGGCAGTCATATCAATACCTCTGAAATCTGTCCGATAAAACAAAAACGGCGACCCATACGTTCGCCGCTGCACCACGAACCCCAGCAGCGAGCGTGGCTTGGCAGCGAAGTTAGCACACGGAATCGTGAGTGTCAATCAAAACGACGACGGGCAGGACCACGCGTGCCTCCTCGCAACGGTGAGCAAATGGGCATAATCGTCAGCCTTGAGGTGCGCCAGTGCTGTGGCCAAGTATCTGAGCAGCGATATCGCTGCGTGCAACGACACCTTATTACGAAAACCGTCGGTTAAACGGCGGAACTCAGCCCCCGCTATCTCGGATTCAGAGTAGCGAAATTTCCTCGTCCTATCATCAGTGGTAATGACACTTATCACTGCTTGTGGTAACCTTGGCCTACCACACCAGTCTCAGGAGAGCAACACAATGTGCGCCATGGTAAAGACTCGCAACGGCCTGACCGTTACCACTTCGTCGCCAGCTGCGGCCGACCTGTACCAGGAAGGCCTGGACCTGGTGCTTTCGCAGAACTATGGGCCGGAGGAGAAGATTCGGGCCGCGATTGACGCGGATGACGGCTTCGCCATGGCCAACGTCGTCCTGGCCTACGTGCTGCACTTGCAGACCAACGTGCCGGCGGCGCGCGAGGCCGCGAATCAGGCCGTCGAGTTGTCGGCCGGCCTCTCGCAGGAAGAACGGCAGTTGGCGCAGATCATGCACTGCTTCACCCACGGCAAGGGCGGCGAGGCCATCAAGCTCATCCACGAGCATCTCGCCGAGTTCCCCACCGACACGCTGGCCATGCGCGTGGCCCAGCGGCTTTACATGCTGGGCTGTTTCGGCGCCGGCGTGCCGGACTTCCCCAGTCACCTGATGGCCATGATGAGCAAGGTCGCGCCCGCCAACGGCGAGGACTGGGCGTTCCTGGGTCAGTACGCGTTCGCCCACCACGAGACCAACCAGCCGGAAAAGGCCATGGACCTGGCGCTGCGCTCGCTGGACGGGAACCCGCAGAACGCGGTAGCTTCCCACTCGGTCACCCATTCCTACTTCGAGCAGGGCGACGCCGCCAGCGGCGGGGCCTGGCTGGCCGACTGGCTGGACGGTTTCGACCGCCGCGCGGCGTACAACACCCACCTCTCCTGGCACCTGGCCCTCTTTGAACTGGCGCAGGGCAAGTACAACCAGGCGCTGGACCTGTACGAGACGCATATCAGGCCCGGGGTGCAGGCGCGGAACCTGGCGAACCTGCAGGATGCCGCGTCGCTGATGTGGCGGCTGCAGATCTATTCGGGCGAGCAGCCGGGCAAGCCGTGGGACGAGGTTCGGGACATGGCGCTGCCCGCCGCGGATGGCCCCGGGGCGGCTTTCCGCGACTGCCACGCCGCCCTTGCCTTCGCCGGCGCGGGCGACGCCGAGGCCACACGGCGGCTGGTGGACCGCCTCACGGCGCAGGGCAAAAAGGGCGACGACCTCTCCCGCGAAATGACGCTGCCCATAGCCCTGGGCGCGGCGGCGTTCGTGGCCGGGGACTACGGCGAGGCGGCCGATCTGATGGGGCCGACGTACCCCATGCTGGCGCGCATCGGCGGCAGCCACGCTCAGCGGGAGGTTTTCGAGGACACCCTGCTGGAAACCTACATCCGCGCCGGCCGCTACGACGACGCCAAGGATATGCTGGACGAGCGCCTCTCCCGACGTTCGTCGGTGCGGGACACCTATTGGTACGGACGCTTGGAGGCCGAAGCGGTGCAGGGCAGCGCCGAGGCATCCCGCGAACTCCTGGTGCGGGCGCGGGCGGCCTGGGCGCCCACCGCCGACGAAAGCGCCGCCGAGTTGCAGCGTCTCGCTTCCAGCCTGGACTGCGGCTAGCCCGAATCCGGTTCCGGCAGCCGGCCGAGCAGGGATTCCAGCCCCAGTGGCTGGCAGAATTCCTCTAGCTCCGGCAGCCGGACACCCTTCCAGCGCAACTGCTCGGGGTCGGTTTCGGGCAACGGCACGTCCAGCCGCAACCTGGCCAGCCGGCGATAGAGCAGGGCGTCGTACATGCGCTCCGCCAGCCCGGTGGCCAGCGCCGGCGCGCCCCTGACTTTCAGGGCCCAATCGCCGGCGTCCGGCGGGATGTGGTCGATGGCGCCGTATTCGCTCAGCACGGTGGCGGTGGTACGCGCCCCCCAGCGGGGTATGCCGGGGATGCCGTCGGCGGAATCGCCCACCAACGCCAGGTAGTCGGGAATCGCCGCCGGCGGAACGCCGAACTTCGCAATGACGCCGGCCTCATCCATCACTTCGCCCTTGCGGCGGTCCAGCGCCACCACCCGCTGGCCGGACACGACCTGCGCCAGGTCCTTGTCCGGTGAGCACATCAACACCTGCTCAACCGCGTCGAACCGGGCGAACCGGACGGCGGCGGCGGCGATGGCGTCGTCCGCCTCGAACTCCACCATGGGCCAGACCGTCAAACCGAGGGCGGCGGTGATCTGCTCCGCCAGCGGGAACTGCGCCAGCAGGTCGGGTTCCACGCCGTCGCCGGTCTTGTATCCGTCGAACAGGTCGTTGCGGAACGAGCGGATCACGGAGTCAAACGCCACGCCGACGTGGGTAACGTCGGGCTGGTTGAGGAGGGCGATCAGGCTCTGGGCCAGGCCGTGAGTCGCCTTGACGTCCCTGCCATCGGGAGCGGTGCGGCCGGGGCGTGGCGAGTAGTGGGCGCGGAAGAGTTCGTAGGTGCCGTCAACCAGGTGGATTTTCATACATGGGATGCGTCAGTCCAGGTAGCGGTAGCCGGGGAGGGTCAGGAATTCGACGAACTCGTCGGAGAGAACGATCTCGTCCAGCAGTTCCACCGCTTTGTCCAGCGCGCCGGCGTTTTCCTGGCCGCGTTGATCCACCAGCGCAGCCGTTTCCTCCGCGCGCACTTGGCGGTACAACTCAGCGGTGATGGGGCGGCCGTCGTCCAGGGACGCGCCGTGCCGGAGCCACTGCCATAGCTGCGAGCGGGAAATCTCGGCGGTAGCGGCGTCTTCCATCAGGCCGTAGATTGCCACTGCGCCGTTGCCGCGAGTCCAGGCATCGACGTATTGCAAGGCAACGCTGACGTTGTTGCGCAGCCCCGCCTCGGTGATCTGCCCTTCCGGAACCGCCAGCAGGTCGTCGGGGGCGATGCGCACCTCGGGAATCACGGACAGCTGGTTGTCGGTGGAGAAAGCCGACTGGAAAACGTCCAGCACCGGCGGGACCAGGCCGGGGTGGGCCACCCACGCGCCGTCAAACCCCTGGTCGGCTTCACGCTGCTTGTCGGAACGCACCTGAGCGAAAGCGGCTTCGTTGGCCGCCTCGTCATCGCGGCGCGGGATGAACGCAGACATGCCGCCCAATGCGTGGGCTCCCCGGCGGTGGCAGGTGTTCACCAGCAGGTGTGCCGCCGAGGTGAGGAAATGCGTCGCCATGGTGACCTGGGCACGGTCGGGGAAGACCATATCCGGGCGGTTGTTGAATACCTTGATGACGCTGAAAATGTAGTCCCAGCGGCCCAGGTTCAGGCCCGCCGGCCGTTCCCGGAACTCATAGAGGATTTCCTCCATCTCAAAGGCGGCCAGAATGTGCTCGATCAGCACCGTGGGGCTGATGCTGCCGGCCGGGAGGTCGAGACGCTCTTCGGCGTAGTTGAACACGTCGTTCCATAGCCGGGCTTCCAGATAGGATTGGAGCTTGGGCAGATAGTAGTACGGCCCGGTGCCGTGGCTCTGCTGCGCGACGCGGTTGTGATAGATGGTCAGGCCGAAATCGAAGAAGCTACCGGCTACGGGTTCGCCGTCCACCAGCAGGTGGCGTTCCATCAAGTGCAGACCGCGGGGACGGACGCAGAGGGTGGCCGTTTCATCATTCAACCGGTACTGGCGCCCGTCGGCGGCCTCGTCGCTGATGGTGCGGCGGTAGGCGTCGCGCACGTTGAGCTGGCCGTCCAGCGTGGGCAGCCAGGCCGGGGAGTGAGCATCCTCAAAGTCGGTCATATAGACCTGGGCGCCGCAGTTGAGCGCGTTGATAACCATGCGCCGGCTGGACGACGGGCCGGTGATTTCCACGCGGCGGTTGGTCAGGTCGGCCGGGGCGGGTTGCACACGCCAGTCGCCTTCGCGCACCGAGCGGGTTTCGGTGAGAAAGTCGGGCGTGGCGCCCGCATCGATTTCCGCCTGCCGGCGCTTACGAGCATCCATCAACCGCCGGCGCGTGGTCTCAAAATTGCGGTGCAGTTCGGCGACGAACCCAAGGGCGTCGTCCGTAACGACTTCGGCGTACTGCGCCGGCACGGGGCCGAGAATCTGAACGTTGCTATCTGCCATGTCTGCCTATCCCATCGCGATTGCTACTCTGCCGATAGCCCCAGCTCAACTAGACGCTGCCGGCCGGCCGCATCTATCGACAGGTTCGACTGTAATCCATCGCGGTACTTGCGCTGCAACTCGTTGAGCTGGTACGCCACCGGGCGCATCCCTTCGGCCCGGCGCGCCGCGGCCTCCGCCAGCGTTTCGTAGGCCTGATCCATGGACCAGTAGAACGAAAGGAGCCACGACAATTCCCGCTCGTTGGCGGGCGCCGGTATATCGGAGATATCCAGCACGGTGTTGACCACCTTGGTGTAACGGAGGATGCCGGCTTTGTCCTGCTGGTCCCGGCCGTAGTAACGCCGGTGCATTAACTCGGCCACTCGGTCAGCGTAGTCATCCTGTCCGTAGATGACGGCCGGCAGCCACTTCTCTCGCAGGTTGACCACCTCGTTGCCCCTGGCATCGACCACCGCCACCGCCACCTCGGAGCGCAGCACCCCGTCGTACTCGAACTTGACGGCGTTGCGCAGCAGGGCTTCCTGCAGCAGCATGGTCAACTCGCGGGGGATGTTGACGTAGCGCGAACCGGCCGCTTCGTCATTGGTGTCCGCGCCCACGCCGCCGGTGTTGAACGCATAGTATTCCTGCGGCATCCCGCCCCAGGACAACTGTTGCAGCACGTGGTAGAGCAGGTTGGCGTTTTCGTCCTCCAAGCCGATGATGAACGGGTCGGAGAAATACTCCACGTAGGGCCGGCCGATGGCGCCGATGGCCGCGCCCATCTGTACAGCCTCGCCATACATGAGCACGCGGATGTACTGTTCCAGGCTGAGGCGGCGCAGGGGCGGGATCACCGTGTTCTGCCGCATCACCTCCTGCCAGAAGACCCGGTTGGTGTTCTCCATGGGCACGTGGACCGAATCCGACAGCCGGCCGCCGGTGATCTTTTCGATCAGCCCCTGGGCTCCCTTGCGCTGCAACAGCCCGCGACGGGACAGGATCATGCGCATGTTGCGGACCGGATTTTCCGGGTAGTTGGGTTCGCTGCTTTCCACCTTGACCGGCACGTTTTCCAACGTTTCGTCCGCCGTGGTGACGCCGGGCGCGCCGCGCAGCACGTCGTAGGTGATGGGGTCGTCCTCGCGAGTCAGGCCGAATGGCACCGCGTAGAAATTGTTCTCCGTGCCGTCGATGGCGTGAGAGATCAACGCGCTGCTGCCGTCCAGGCGGCTGGGGGTCGGCTCGTCCAGCGGCTGGAGCAGGACAATGTCGTCGTTCATGGGATAGACCCCTTCCTCGGGGTCCTGGGGGAGATTCAAGATGCCGGCCAGTTCGCTGTTGGCCAGTTCCACCATGATGGTCAGCGTGCTCTTGCCATGCAGCGAGGGGCCGACGGTAACCAGCGCGGTGTTGGTGATTTCGCCATCCAACGCTCGTGCGCGCGCCATGCTGAGCGCCGCCTGCACCGCCAGGCCGTTGTTCTGCTTAACCTGGTGCATGGCGATGGACAGCGGCCCCATCTTGTGCTCGCCCACGTAATCGAACCCGAAGTGCAGGGACAGGCCGCGGGTGGGCGCCTTGAACACCAGTTGGGTGATGCCGGCGTCGCGCAGTTGCGTTTTCAGGCCGTCATCCAGACCCAGATCGTCCATCCAGTGCGGTACGGACACTTCCAGGATGTCCGGCGATTCCTGCCACTGATCCTGCGGGAGGTCGAAGGTCAGCCGGCGCCACATGTACGGGGCCTGCATGTACCGGGTGCCGAACAGCAGTTGGCGGGCATGAAAAGACCGGCCGGGAGCGTCGCAAATCTGCCGGTCGGTCTGCACGATGCCGTTCTTCATATCGGGGTTCGGGCTGGCGAAGTCGGCTTCCATCTTGTCGCATACCTTGTGGAATACCGACGTGAACAGCCGCTGGTTGTCTTCGGAAAAGGCCAGCGCGTCCCGGTTGCGGGTGAACCCTTCCACAAAATACTGGGTGAGGTCCGGACGCCGCACCACGCCCAACTGGCTGAAGAAGGCCAAGCCGCCGTTATCCAGTCGAAACACGGTCTCCGGCCACACCTTGCTGGACGCTCGGCCGGCCGCGTTGGCTTCAACCGCTTCGGCCTCCAACTCCTGGGCCTGCGCCAGCAACTCCGATTGGCGTTCGGCCGGCAGGTCCTGGAATATGGGCATGTTGCCGACAATCCAAGCTTCGGAAGGATTGTACAGGGCGCTGTCCGGGCGCTGTCCGCGTCGCGCTATTTCACAGAGGCGAGTCAGGGCCGATTCAAACTCAGGAACGATGTCCGGACCGGCCAGCGGCGACTTGCCATCGGGTCGATCGGTAGAGCTGTTGGTCGGGCTGGTCAAGGCGTTTCTCCCGATGGGAAGGGTGACTCAAGTATGCTACCCCTAACCGCCCCTACTGTCAAAAATGAAATCCATTGGGCCAATTACCTCGCAGCGAGTATTGGGGCCAAGTGCTTTGATGCCTGATGAACGGCAACGCCAATTGGCTCCAGGAACTCGTCCGGATGGTATTCGTCCGGTCGCCAATACCCAACGAAATCGCCGTTTTTGGACACCATCGCCGGGGCGTCGGTAGTTTCCCCAATTGTCAAAACGTCCCTCTTCGGGTCGTAGCCCCGTTTCAGGGACAAGAAGCGTGAGGCTCCCATGACTAGAAACCCCACTACGTCCTGACCGTTGCTAGAGACGTCAATAGCTACGTGGTCGTCGTTGCGTAAGGTGAAGGTATCGACATAGTGCTCGCCCGTACCGATTACCAAGACGTCCGCTTCTTCATCATAGTGAACCCGCATCTCGTACCTCCAAGTCACGGTATCGCCTGACGAAATATTCGTGATCGCCCCGATTCCAACGCAGCGTCGCCATACTGTCCGGGAACGCCGTAACGATTATCCGCTCGTCCATGCTAATTGCTACTCGCATCATTTTATCCAGGTCTGAAACGAAATCCAAATATACCGTGCTTTGGCGTCCATCATCTTCGGTACGTATGCCACGCAGGACCCAATTATTTAGAACGTATTCGATCCGCTCCTCTGTGACCCCGGAGTGTGTTGCTTCGCGCAAGTGCCGGCTAACCGTCCTGGTACGTCCGACTGCTATGATAATATCCGGCAACCCGCCGAGGCCACTGGTTGGACACCTGCTCCCTTCATCGTGAACCATGGCGGCACTTGAAATAGTATCGAGTTTCAGAGAATCGCCATCCTTAAAAGCCCGACCTATTAGGCAGCGTAGCTGATGCGTTCAATGAATTCCATCAGGTCGATCCGGTTTATAGCTACTTTCGTTTCCAATTGAAACGATCCTTCCACGCAGTTCCGCCGTGGAGATAATCGATGAACGCCTCGGTGGTATCTTCAACACTTACTGCATAGGTCTCCCAGTGTTCCTCAGTAGACCTTTCATGGTATTCAAGGAGGAAACCCGGGGTGTCGCCACGCCGAAGAGCAGGATACCAATACGCTTGCATAAAGTCCGACTCACTTTCAGGATCCTGGCCGTGGTCGAGTATGAGAAATGGCAAGGGGTCGACGTTCCAAGGAGCCATGCGTTGCCTCTCGCTCCGCGTTGTCCTGCTCCACCCGGTTACGGTTCGGACCGCATTGGCTACGGCAGAGTCGTCCGGTTGATCCACCGTTTCCTCACCGCCGATTATGAGTCTCATGTTTCTGATTCTCTGCTCTGCCGACTACGCAAGGTATTCTCTGGGAATTTTATCTTTTATGATCCCTACCGACCAACTGACTCGGCGTCAGTTCAGCAACGGATCGAATAGACCAGGGTTCCAATCGTAGTCATAGACCCGGTTGCGCGCTTCCTCAAACGTAACCGCCCCGCACAGCATTCCAGGTCCCGGCCGGCGGCTTTCTTGGTTGACGACTAGCACTTGCAACGGCGGGAGCCCCACCAGGCATAGGTGAACAGCGATGGCATCCAAGCGTTGCCCTACCTGCCTATGGTGCGGGACGCCGATCTTTGGCGCCACGTCTCCATAGGTGATGGTATTCCGCTGGCGTGCAAGGGTAACCAACTCCCGATACAACGCAATGATCTGCACGGCCTTCTCGTTCTGGGACATTGCGGTGATCCCCTCTACTACCAGGCCTTAAATGTGTTCTATAGATGCTCGCGTGATACGAACTCTCGGAAATTGCCGAGCTCGAACACACGCAGCAGGCGGTCTCTTCGGGTCGGCCCTTTCAGCATTCTTCCTGTGCAACAACGGTTTCGGGCAAATGCGCCGGTATCCATTCCCGCAGGAGGTCCATCAGCTCGGGGCGGCATTCGTCGAGGCGGTGTTCCGCGCCTTCGTAGAGCACCAGTTCACGCGGGTCTTTGGCCCAGTCGTGTATGGCTACCGCGCACGAGAAGGGCAGGCGGGTGTCGGCCTTGCCATGCACCACCAGCAGCGGGGTGGGCGAGAGCATGCCCGCACCCTGGGCTCCGTAGGTCTGAGGGGACAGGGACACTACGCCGGCCACGTGGTCGCTGAACGCAGCGGCAGCGATCACCACGGCGCCGCCGAAGGAATGTCCCACCACCACCGCAGGGCCGTATTCCATGGCACGCAGGAAGTTGATGCCGGCCAGCAGGTCCAGCGCGCACTCCTGGACCTCGTTGGGATGGCGGTAGTCCATCCTGAGCGACGTGATTCCCTGTCCGGTAAATTCCTGCGACAACTCGGCGTACAGGCCGCTGGCCGGGCCACCGAAACCGCCGCGAGCACCGCAGACCCAAATGACGGCGCGCTTGGCGTCCGGGGCAGCGTGCAGAATCGCGGGGACGTCGCCCCGTGTAGTGCGTATCACCAAGCCCTCCCCGACATCGCCCTCATGGGGCGGGCCGACGAGCACCTGCTCGATGCGAATGCCCAGGCGGTTATCGGAGTCGGAGGGTTCTCCGGCCGCGGAGTGGTTCGCCATGTCTAGACCTCCGTTCCCAGGCTTGCTCCCTCGGCTGACACGCCGGCCAGTTCCCCCTCATCATCATCGTCATCGTCCAGGTGAAGTTCGGTCACTTCGGGAATCGCGGGCGCCCGCAGCGGCAACTCGATCAGCATTTCGGTGAATTCTCCCGGCTCCGATACCACGTCAATCGTTCCGCCGTGCTCCCGGATGATGTCGCTGCAAATCGACAACCCCAGCCCGGTGCCCTGCCCGGTGGGTTTGGTGGTAAAGAACGGGTTGAAAATCTGCTCGATCACCTCGGACGGCATCCCGCTCCCATTGTCCCGGATGCGGACTTCAACGCCTTCGTCCTTCTTCCGGGTGGCGAGCGTCAGAGTCGGCATATAGCCGTTCTCGCCCGAGGCTTCCATCAACTGGCGCCGTTTTTCGTCCGTGGCGTAGCAAGCGTTGCTGACCATGTTGAGGAAGACGCGCCCCATGTCTCGGGGGTTGACTTCGATATCGTCCATTTCCTCAAAGTCATACTGCAGGTCCAGCTGGAACTCGGAATCCTGGGCCCGGGCGCTATGATAGGCCAGGCGCGCGTGTTCGTCGAGAAGGTTGTTGATGTTGGTCATCTCATGGCTCACGGACTCCCGGCCCATCATCAACATATCCTGCACGATGCGATTCGCCCGGTCGCCGTGCATCTTGATCCGTTCCATGTTCTCGGCCAGATCAGCGAAAATGTCCTGGATCAGTTCTTTTTGCTCATCGTCCAAGCTGCCGTCTTCATTCTCCTCGAAGGTTTCGCGCATTTCGTCCAGCAATTCCTCGGATGACTCGGAGAAATTCTTGACGAAGTTCAAGGGGTTGCGGATCTCGTGGGCGACGCCGGCGGTGAGCTGGCCCAGCGAGGCCAGTTTTTCCTGCGCGACGATGCGGTCCTGGGCGGCGGTCAGGTTGGTCATCGCCTCTTCAAGTTGGTGGTTCTGGCTGTCCAGCCGCGCATTGATGTTTTCCAGTTCGGCGTTCTTGCTGTCCAGTTCATGGTTCTGGCTATCCAAGCGGGCGTTGATGCCTTCCAGTTCGGCGTTTTTGCCCTCCAGCTCCTGGGCCAGTTCTTCCACCAGGTTCAACCGGATGGCTTCCTGAGCGTTGTGCCGGAAGATTTCCAGGGCGGCGGCCATTTCCGCCACTTCGTCGCGCCCGCCAATTTCGACCCTAGTGTCCAGGTCGCCGGCGGCCAGGCTGCGCATCCAGCCGGCGATGAGCTCCAGGCGGCGCAGCAGCACCCGGCCCACGAACAGCCACGCGATGATCAGCGCCCCGCCGACGCTGATGAAGCTGATGACCAGCAGCAGCGTCCGACCGGTCAGAATCGCCTGCTCCGAGGCGATGGTGGCTTCCTGCGCTCCCGCTTCGGCGGCGCTCACGAGGGCGTCTATCTCGTCCACCAGCAGCTCCGCAATGCTGTGGTTGTTGGTCAACAGTAGTTCCTGACGGCCTTCCAGCTCCAATTGCTTCGCCCGCAGGTCGAATACGTTGTCTTTACCTAATCCCATCTCCAGCAGGCGGTCGAAACGGGGGCTGAGCTCATCGTAGGATGAGGTTCCCTGCAAGTGGGACAGGTTGGTCCTGATGTTGCTGGACGAAGACTCAAACCTTTCCCGGAAAGGCTCGATCAAAGAGCTGTCGGACACGATGTGCGCGCCGGCCATCAATTGGGTGGCGATTTTGGCGTTGGACTGCAACTCGCTGAGGTAACGATACTGTGCCTGTTCAACTTCGGCGGTATGCTCATTGCGGGCAGCCCGGGGTTGGTCGAGCTCGGTGTATCCGGTCTGGATGTAAAAGAACTGCCGGTCGATTTCGGGAACAATGACGCCGTCCAAGTCAAGGGCGAGACTCTCAAGTTCTTCTTGCAGCGAGTCAATTTGATCGCTCAGGGTGAAGCTCTGCCACATACTGCTGTTCAAGCCGGCGATGTTTTCAATCAGCGCGTTGGAGTAGGTATTGATTCGATCGAATCGCTCCTGCTCACCACCCTTGCTTCGCAACACTGCCAATTGCTCCTCGAACAACTGGTGTGCAGTCAATATTTCATCGCCGACGCGCACCACGCCCTCCGGCGTAGTCGCTGACGTGAGAGCATCGGCCGACGCCACGAGGTCCTGGCTGTACTGGGCCACGCCGAAGGCCGACGCCAGTTCGGGAACGCTGCGTTCATTGACCCGGCTCTGGGCTTCGCCGACCTGGTTGAAGGAGAACCATCCCACCAGGCTGGCGGCAAAGGTAAGAGCCACCGCGCCACCCAACGCCAGATACAATTGCGCCGAGATGCGGTAGCGATATTCCAGCAGTCGTTGCACTAGAGAGATCATCCGCCAGCCCTCCGACGAGCGTCCAGGGAGTCGATGGAAACGTACTCCCCATTCTCGTCAATCATCGTCAGGAAAACGGTGTCGGAACCCTGGTTGTCGCCGGCTCCGTACCGGAGCGCAAAGCCGTCCAGGTCAACGGGTTCGGAGTTGCGAAAACCGGCCATGAAACATTCGCGGGTGAGCTCGGCGTCGCACCGTTCCAGTCCGGCGATGGCGAGGCGTCCCGCCAGGTAGCCTTCCAGAGAAACGAAGCCGGGCTGCGCCTCGGGATCATATTCGGCCAAAGCCTGATGATAGGCGGCCACGATGGGAACCGAGCCGTCGTGAGGGAAGGGCACCACCTGGGTGACGAATACGCCGGCGCCCCGGTCCGGGTCGAGTTCACTGAGTTCCTGGGCCAGGGCGTTGCTGCCCACGAAGGATATGTTGATGAACTCCCAATCTTCGCCGACATGCCGCGCCCATGCGATGAACGCCGCCAGCGGGCGATAGGCTCCGACCAGAATCACGGCCTCCGGGTCGCCCCTTTGCAAGTCAAGCAGCCCGGTTTTCACCGCGGTGGTATTGCGTGGGTACAGGCCCACCGCGGCCGGTTCCATGCCGCGCTTGGTCAGCGCGGCGAGCGCGCCGTTCAGCCCGGCCCGGCCGAATGAATCGTCCTGGTACATCACGGCGATTTTCGTTATGCCCAGGTCTTCGGTCAGCCGCGCCACCATCTCCTCAGTTTCCTGGTTGTAGGAGGAGCGCATGTTCACTACGTTGGGAAGGACATTTGCATCTCTCAGAAAAGCCGCGCCGGTGAAAGGGGCGATGTAGGGAACTTGCGAATCCCGAGCGACCGGAGTGGCAGACCGGGAGGTTGGCGTGCCGACGGCGCCGATGAGGGCGAAGACCCCTTCCTCGATGAGTTCCGTAGTATTGGCGATGGCCAACTCCGGCTCGTAGGTGTCGTCCAGGGAGGTCAGTTCAAGTTGACGGCCATGCACGCCGCCGTTGCGGTTGGCTTCGGCAAACGCCGCCTGGATGCCGAGCTTCATGCCCAGACCCAACTGGCTGGCGGGGCCGCTGAACGCCGCCGATTGCCCGAACACGACCCGGTCTTCGTACACTCCGGGGGAGCCTGATCCCGGGGCGGCCTGCGTAGCGGGCGTCGCACTCTCCACCGTTGGAGTCGCCATACCGTCAGCGTCAACGGAGGTGCCCTCGGCGGCCGGTTGGCAGCCCGCGAATCCCAAGGCAATGGGAATGAGCATGACGGCGGCGAGGCTGAGCAGCCTGCCTCTCAGTTGGCCGAGTGTTCCCCTCATCCGCCTTTGCGCTTTACCATCGCCAAGCGATTCTTGCCGTTTTCACGCTTGTAGTGCAGTTCGTCCATCATCTCGCGCACCAGAAAGATGCCCAGTCCGCCGATGGGCCGTTCCTCCAGGGATGCGTCAAGGTCCGGTTCGACGGCATCGGTCAGCGGGTCGAAAGGCCGGCCGTCGTCGGCAATCTCCAGCCTGACTTCATCCGCGTTCGTGTCCAGCGAGACTTCGATGTCTCCCGTGGCCCCACTGTAGTGCACCACGTTGACCCACAACTCATCGAGCACCAGGTTGACTTTGAAAATCAGGTCCGGCGGCCAATCGTCCCGCTCTCCCACGTCTTCCACCACCGCAGTGATCCGCTCCAGCTGGTCCAGGCTGGGGGCTATTTTCAGGGAAACCGATTCCATGATCCCACGGACCTCACTTAATCTTCAGAGCCAGGCACGTGATGTCGTCGAATTGGGGCGCGCCGCCGGCAAAGTCGCTCACCGCGTCAAGGATGGACAGGACGGCTTCGCGGCAGTCTTCGGGCCCCCAATTGAAGGTTTCCTGCAACCGCTCCATTCCGAATTCTTCTTCGTCAGTGTCAATGGCCTCAGTTACGCCGTCAGTATAAAACACCACGGTATCACCGGGCGCGCAGGTGATACTGCTTTGCTCGTATTCACCGCCGGGCAAGATGCCCAAGGCGACGCCGTTGGTGCTGGGGATTATGCTGCTGCTGCCGTCATCGTGGACGATAATCGGCAGGTTGTGGCCGCCGTTGGCGTAAGTCAGGGTCCTGGTCTCCGGGTTATAGACTCCGTACAACACGGTGACGAACATCATCGCCTCGTTGTCGTCGTAGAGCAGGTCGTTCACCTCCCGCAAAACCTTCCCCGGCTCCTTCAAGCCGATGGCGGCGCCCTTGAGCAAGGTGCGGCTGGCCATCATAAACAACGCGGCCGGGACGCCCTTACCCGAGACGTCGGCAATCGCCAGTCCGATGTTTCCGTTTTCCAGTTGGAAGATATCGAAGAAGTCGCCGCCCACTTCCTTGGCCGGAGTCATGCTGCCGAAGACGTCGTAATGATCGGTCTCGGGAAACTCGGTGGGCAGGATGCTTTGCTGCATCTTGCTGGCTACGTCGAGTTCATTCTCGATGGCCGCCAGCCGAACCTTGGAAGATTCCGCCTCGCGCCACGCTTCAAGATTGTTCAGCGTCCGTTCGATGGTGACCCGCAGGTCATCAAAGTCCAGCGGCTTGGTGACGAAATCAAAGGCGCCGCGATTCATCGCCGCCCGGATGTTTTTCATGTCGCCGTAAGCCGAAATGATGACCGAGCGCGTGTCCGGGGCCACCTCGGGGATGTGCTCCAGCAGCGACAGGCCGTCCATCTGGGGCATGTTGATGTCGGA
>JAJDWF010000031.1 GCA_022825745.1 Dehalococcoidia bacterium
CTCCGGCAGTGGGCGCCCTCAAACGAGCCGTCCAACTCGAACGTGGCATCGTTCCAGGAGCAGAAGTCGTCGCGCACCCGCAGCGTGATCCGGTCGTTGGCCAGGTAGGCGCGGAGTTGCAACGCGGCGGGGACGTCAACGATGCGCAGCCACAGGCCATCGCGGGTTGAGCGTTGCAGCCGGCGCGGGTCGGCCAGCAGCCAGGGCATAGGGTCGTCCACGGGGCGCTTGATGGCCTCGGTGCGTTCGATGAGGTCCATGTCGAAGCAAAAGCGCCAGAGCGCCGCGTTGGCGGCGGGCGTGGTCGCCATCAGCTCGTTGACGATGAGCGTGGGCCGCCGGGTGCGGTACATTACGTAGCCGTCGATGCGGCCGTCTTCCACGTAGGCGGCATAGAAAAGGCCGCCGGGTCCGCCCTGGCTATGCTCGGGCAATTGGGCTTCGCGGCGCCAGTGGTGCGGGGCGCGCTGGAACACGGCCGGCCGCCCCGCGGTGCCGCGGCGGAAAACGTCGGGCAGATCGTCGCCAACATCGGCGGGGTCAATGAAAACGATACGTCCGGGACTCTCGCATCGCCGGGCATAAGTGTTGTGGTGGCGCTCCAGGGTCCAGAATTCGTGGACGGAACCGACGCCGTAGCCGAAGCGTCCGTAGATGAGGCTCTCGGTGGCAAAGAGGGCCGCCAGCGGCTCGCCGCGCTCATGAATGCCGTCCAGTTGGTAGCGCATCATGTTGGTCATGATGCCTCGCCTGGTATGGGTGGGCTGCACCGCGACGTTGGATACGCCGGCGACGGCGGCGACGCCACCGGGTACGGACATTTCCAACAGGTGGGAGTGGCAGCCGCCGACGATGTTGCGGCCCTCAAAAACGGCGACGGAGCGGGACAGGTCGAAATGGCGCACCAGCTCGTTGGGGTCATCGGCCAGACGATTGCTGTGGGCACGGGACTCGGCCCGCGCCCAGGGCTCGAACTCATCGGGGGTGATGGCCCGCATTTCGAACATCGGATATCCGCTCCCGGTGTTTTGAATCCCGCAGAATATAACGGATTGCGGTGGGATGCGCCATACGCGAAGATGGGGCATGGCGTACATAGGCCGGTAGAAGAGCGCATCCGTGACGATACTGTCTGCAAGGAGGAATATATGACCACCACTTCTCAAAGCATCGATCTGTTGGAACATGAGGCCAGCCTGCTTCTGGACTTCCTTCGGACGCTACATACCGAGTCGTGGCAAACCGCCAGCGCCTGCGAAGGATGGACTATCGCCGACGTGATCGGCCACCTCACCAGCGTCGATTTGTCCAACCGCCTGCTGCGCGGACTGGAAGGAGACTACTCCGCGCCGGACGGTTCGCCGGCCCCGGATCAACACGACGAGGACGTCTTCGCCCGGAGCATCTACCGCCGGGCCATCGATGCCAGCCAGCGCCTGGGCGACGGCCTGCTGGAAGACTTTACCCTGCGCGTCAACGAAACGGTGGCGCTGTTCCGGCAGGTGCAGCCCGATCAGTGGGACAACCTGGTCTATTGGCCGCCGGGCCCAATGTCCGCGCGAACCCTGTTGACCCAGCGCATCGCCGAACTGACCATGCACGGCTGGGATATTCGCTCCCGTCTGGAAGACGACTACCACCTTTCCGACGGAAGCGTCATCGCGCTGCTCGACACCGTGGATCGGGCTGCCCGGCGGGCCTTTCGTCCCGACTCGCTGCTGGCTGGGCGTCCCCTGCGCTACCGTTTCCAGATCACGCACCCCGAACGGCGAGCTCTGGACCTGGTTCTCAGCGACGACGTGGCTCAGATCACCGACGACCGCTGCGACGGCCCGTCGGAGTCGGCAGACGTAACGTTCGAATGCGATGGCGAGACCTGCGTGCTCGTAATGTACGGCCGCCTTGCTCCGAGTGCAGCGGTCGGAGCGGGCCGGCTGTCCGTCGTGGCAGGCGAGACCCATCTGGCCGCCACTTTCGGCGACCGTTTCGTCGGCGGTTGATTATGTATAATGGGCTGCCCGCGTCCAGAACGGGTAAAACGCAAGTCCGGGAGAGGTGGACTCAATGACCCTTGTGAACAACTTCGGAGTCCTGCTGCCCACCAGGGGCGTGCTGGTATATGCCGGCAGCGGCGGCCCAAGGGTGGAGCTGACTTGGCAGATGGCAGAGACCGCCGAGCGGGCCGGCTATGACTCCGTTTGGGTCGGCGACAGCATCACCTCCAAGCCGCGCCTGGAACCGCTGACGGCGATGGCGGCCATTGCCGCCCGCACCAGCCGGGTGAAAATCGGCACCGCCGTCCTGCTCAACGCCCTGCGCCATCCGGTACACCTGGCGCACTCCGCCGCCACCATTGACAACATTGCGGGCGGGCGGACCATCCTGGGCCTGGGCGCCGGCCGCGGCAACAACCAGATGTTCATCGACGAGCACGCCGCCGTGGGCGTCCCCATCGCGGAACGAGCGGCCCGCATGGAAGAGAGCATCCGCGTCATGCGCGCGCTATGGACGGGAGAGCCTGCCAGCAACTCCGGAGAGTTCTATCCGCTGCGGGACGTTACGCTGGAACCGGCGCCCGTTCAAGAGTCCATACCCCTCTGGATTTCCAGCAACTGGGTGCGCCGGGGCTTGAAGCGGGTCGCGGAGATGGGCGACGCCTGGATCACCAACGTGCCATCGGTGGAGCTGTTCAGCCGCTGCTGGGAACGCATCGAGCAGTGTGCAGGGGAAGCGGGCCGGGACCCCGCCGATATTGGCCGCTGCCTGTATATCTCGGTCAACCTGAAAGACGATGCCGAGGCCGCCCTGAACGAAGGCGACCAGTTCATGCGGGCGTACTACAGCA
>JAJDWF010000078.1 GCA_022825745.1 Dehalococcoidia bacterium
CGGCGACGGACAGGCGGGGGAACTTGATCCGATACCTGTTATTGCCGGGCAATGCCGCCGAATCGCCAGGGCTGACTCCCCTGACGGACGGCATCGCCACCAAAGGCAGCGTGGTAATCGCCGACAAAGCCTACGACTCAGACAGAATCCGCAAATCCCTTGCTGCAAGCGGGATTATAGCGGTGATCCCATCGAAGGTAAATCGCCGCCACCCTTACCCGCTGGACGAAGCCGCCTACAAGACCCGCCACCTGGTAGAAAACTACTTCGCCCGGATCAAGCAGTTCCGGCGCATCGCCACGCGGTACGACAAGACCGACACCAGCTTTGCCGGCATGATCGACCTGGCGGCGGTGATGATCGCCGTGGGCTGACCGATTCCGGCCAGTATGGTATAGTCGCGGCGGTTGATACGCGGGCATAGCCCGTAGCAGGCTGTCGCCTGTCTGAACGGATGGACCAACATGGTCCCTCTTGCGGCAGGCGTATGCCTACGGGATGACCGCGTATCAACCAATTCGCCCATCCAGAGCAAGAGGGGCTTCCTGCACAGGCATACAGGCCGCGCAAACCGCCCCCTGCAAGAATAAGGCCGCCGGGCAATGCCATTCGCCCCGGCGACCGGACACCCGCATGGGGGGTGTAACGTGGTTATTCTGCCATTGACCGGGCCGGTCGCGCAACCGCCGCCGGCTTTCCGCGCTCCGCCACCGATAGGCTGCCGGCCCGACTCGGTTGCCCAACGCGCCCCGCCAGAACGAAACCCGCCCGTGGATTACTCCCGGGCGGGTTTCGCTTGTGTCCGATGGGCAACGCCCGCACCTGCTTGATGGAGATGAACAACATGGATGGATTGAAGGCGCTGGTAGGAGCACGGGGTCGCCTGCCCCGTGCCGGCTTTTGGGGAGCGTGGTTCGCGCTTTTCGTGCTCTCCCTGGGCATCGTGCTTGGCATCAGCAACAGCGGCGGTTCGCCGGCGATCATCATAGGTTGGTACGTGATCGTACTGTGGGTCTGGCTGGTGGTCTGCGCCTGCCGCGCCCGCGACATGGGCAAATCGGGATGGGTGGCGTTGGCGACGCTGATCCCGTTCGTCGGCTTCATATTCTGGCTGTGGCTCGGCTTTGCCAAGACCATGCCCGCTCAGCAAGAGGAGGAACCAGCATGAGGAGAGTGGCATTCTGCCTGGTCGAAAACGACGAAGGCAAGATACTGATGGTGCAGCGCGGCTACGGAAACAAAAAGGGCAAATGGTCGCTGCCGGGCGGGTTCGTGGACCGGGGCGAGAGTCGCCGGCGGGCCGCCTACCGCGAGACGAAAGAGGAAACGGGGATCGTGGTCAAGATCACGCACCGGCTGTTCACCAGCCGCAACCGCGCATCCGCCGTGTTCGCTGGCAAACAGGTCGGCGGGCGATTGAAACACCAGCGACGCGAGAGTTTGGACGCACGCTGGCGCGACCCCGACCGCATCGAGTCGTTCGAGCTGGCCTTTGGCGGCGACCACAAGGCATTGGCAATGTGGCGGGACATGAAGGCCGGTCTTGCCCAGGCGGAAGAAACCTACTGATCTCGACATCTTGGGCTTCATCATGCCGTACACCCACTTACACGACTGGTCGCTCCACCGCCACCGCCAGCGACGGAAGGGCGGACGCCATTGGCGGGACATCCGCCGCAGACAGAAGCCTTGGCGCATCGCGGCCCTGATGCTCGGCATCGGACTGCTGGGGGCGGTGGTCGTGATGCTGGTGATGCGCAATTCCACGCTATCGGGGTGGGCGACGGCCATCCCCGCTGTCATGGAAACGACCCGTGCAGTTGACGAACGGGGACGGCCAATGCCCGAACCCACGCGCAACCCGGAAGTCGCTCAAACCATGACGGCGGAAGTCAAGGCTACGGCGCGGGTGTACCAGACCCGAACCGCAGAGGACCGTCATGCGCGGGTCGAACAGTTGGAGCGGCGCGTGCATGAACTGATCAACGTCCGGCGCGTCGAGCACGGGAGCTTGCCGCTCAAATGGGACGATGGGCTGGCGTCGGTAGCCAGGGCGCACAGCGCAGACATGGCAGACCGTCAGTTTTTTGACCACGCTAATCCAGAAGGTTTGAACCCGACCGACCGGCTGCACAAGGCCGGCCAGAGTTGTCGCAATGGAGCGTACTACGGCATCGGGGAGAACATCGTCATCGAATCAAATTTGAACGGCGTGAGGATCACGGCATCGGAAGCGGTCTGGACGTGGATGAACAGCCACGGCCACCGCAAAAACCTGCTGAGAAAGCGGTACAGGACCACCGGCATCGGGGTCGCGTATGGGCCGTGGAAAGGTTACAAGGCCGCCTACCTGACCCAAGTATTTTGCTGAGAGCTTCTCATTCCACGCGCATACGGGGGGATCGAAAATGACGCTAATTCACTTGCTGTTCAGCTTCAAAGGTCGAATCAGCCGGAACACCTACTGGCTGGTAATGCCCGTGCTATTCTTGTTCTGGTACATGGTCGTGGCGATTCCGGTGAGCGATGCTGGGGCCAACGCGGAGCTGGGGAAGTTCATCGCGTTCCTCGTGTGGGTGCCGCTGAGCACCTACATCTGGTGCGCCGTCTGCGTGAAGCGGCTGCACGACATGGGCCGGAAAGGTTGGGTATGGCTCGTCGCCCTGGTGCCCATCGCCACCATACCGTTTGCCGTCTGGCTGGCGGTGGCGAAAAGCGTGCATGCCGGCAACGAGTACGGGCCGCAGCCCGAAATGTGGTAATCGAAACAAACATCCCCGCCGGGCACAGTTTGGCGACGAACCCGACGGGGAGAAGGGGATGGAATGATGGAAAATTTGGACGCCGTAGCGCGGATCATGGTGCTGGAAGCAGCGGTGAACCAGATACTACAGTCCGGGCGACTACCCGCCGGCGATTGAGCAAGGAATACGCATGGCGTTATCGGTTGAGTCGGCCGGGTTCGTGCGGTCGCTCTCGTTTCCACAACGGCAGGCATTCGCCCGTTATACGGAGCGCACAATCGGCAGGCTGTTTACTCCCTGACCGGCCTGTTGCGCCCGCCTTTCTGCCGCCCGCCTTGCGCTTTCTTCCCCCTGCGTTGCCAAAGCATGAGCAATTTGGGCACGTTCTGCTTCACGCGCTTCCAGGAACTCCACCCGTTGAACAAGGTTATCGAACGCTTTGCGGCTTACTTCCTGCACCATTTCATCACCTCACTCTGATTATAGCAGTCAGGGTAGTAGGCGGACGCGGGGGTTACGTACGAAAATGAACTACGCTCATCACCCGGTTCTGGTCGGCTTACCAGCCCAAGTAGAAATCCGGCAAAATGGGCACGGGGTCGGGGTTGCCCATCTGACTCAGGGCGACAAAGACCGCTATGGGAATTACCAGAGCTATGGGATAGTAAAGCAACACCGACGGGGACCGAAGGCATTTCGCCAACGTTCGTATGGAAGATGCAGCCGGAGCAATCCGGTAAGCATCCTGCTGTCCATAGGTGCTGTCTCGCAGTTTCGCCAAGATGCACTCGTATGACCCGCGAAACCGATTTTCGAGGGACAGGTAGTAAACGTCCAGTAGGAAAAACAGTAGCAATGGCACGAGCGCAATCAGCGCGTGCCACGGGACGCCGGTTCTGACGGAGAGGAACACGATGGCCGACAACGCGGTGATGCTCCATAATTTGCAGGCCCGGCTGTTCTCCGCCATCCGCTGGATGACGCTCTGCATCATCTCCAAGTGGGCTTGAACGGCAGGGGTGCCGAAGTCGAAAGCCAAAGGAATCTACCCGCTATTGACGACGGTTCCGCAAGGCGTGCTCAACCCAAGCCGCCAAATTGTCCCTGATGTGGGCGTACACTTCCCTGCTGTCTAAGGACGGTGGGTCGTACACAGCCACGTGTTGGCTCAAAGACTGCCCGTTCTGGAGTCGGATATTCGCAAAGGGGTTGGTGCCTTTTGCTGATTGCATCCGTTCCCGATTGAGCAGGTGGTGGATGTGGATACCCAGAAGTCCCTTCTTGTCATCCCATGCTTTTCTGATTTCGTAGTCCACCCACTTACGGCTTGCCGTCTGTGCGCCGATCAGGACGACGACGCAAGACCGCGACGCCATTTGGCTGTCTATCCATCGCCGGATAGCGGCGTCGCCGCCTCGCCGAACTTGCTCCCAGCTGTTGTCCGAAACTGGCTCGGTGTGTTCGGTGGCGCCGATATTCCGAACCTGCGCCGCTCTCCAAGCGTCCCGCTGGAAATGGAAACTGTAAAACACCTGCCGCTTCGGATGATTGGCTACCATTGAAATCTCCTTATCAGTGATAGGGCGGATGCCCTCAAATATCTTGACCGCGATATGCTACCACCGCCGAATGCAGGTCGCCTACCGGATATTGTCACCTTCGTGCAGGGAGCGGCCAAATGCGTGGGTCCGGCGTAAACTTGAAAACCCCCGCAGAACGACCTGCGGGGGCTTGTGACATTCAGAGGGCGACAACCCCCTGCGTAGCACGCTAAAATCGTGCTCAAATGAATTTGTCAACACGCCCTAGCATGAACCGAAAGCTCCACTTGTTGGTACACGGTGTGCTGTTCGGGTTTTTCTTCCTCGCCGCCGTCGTTTCGGTAATCATATGGTTTTCGACGTTCAGTGTAGCGGCAGCCGGCATATCCGCGACGATTGCTGCGTTCTTCGCCACGGCCAACGCGTTCATTGACCGGATGTTCCCTCAGGACGGATAGCTCCGAGGATTGGTGGGGTAGATTGATCGGAGGTAGGAGAGGCCGAGTGGCCTCCGCTTGTTAGCACATACACCAAGCATTTGGTGCCCACAACCATCAACACCGCTCTTCTGATCCACACTAACCTACAGGTTTGCCTGAAGAATCCACCTGTAGGTAAGCGTCGCCTAACAACTGACCAGACTGGCCATTCAATCGGGGCAGACACGCTTGGATGACTACAGTCTCCACAACCTTGATCAGCGTTTCTAACGAGATGGGCCCAACTTTCGCTGACGAACCAGCCAACAATTCGTTCCCTTGAACCGGTTTAAACCCGAACCAAGAGAATCTGTTCCACAAAGCCCCCATAGTTGGCTCGTTGCAGTGAAGTTGCAATCGTCTGAACAAACCGAACCTATCATCGGTGGTTTGACCTACGTACATCGTCTCGATCTCATTATGCAACAAATAAATGCCGTGCTGGTTCGCAAAATTTGTTGCTCCAACGTCGTCCATGTCGTCGTGTGCCCGTCCAATTGCGTACTGTCTTCCCAACAATTGACTGCGTCTTCCTCGACCTGGTTGCCAATTGATCCTGGCTCTTTCCCAGTACAAGCCATAATTGGCTATGACAGCCTCACTTTTGATTTGACTAGTCATCACATTGTCCTTCGATAGGTAAGTTCGCCCACGCCACGCGCCGCGTATCACCTCTAGTCGTCGTCGGCGGGTTCGGGCATTAGGACGAATTCGGGGTAGGATTCCATGCCGAGCTCGGCGGTGTCCTGGCCGAGGCGTTCCGCCGCTTCGGAGACCCGGACGCCGATGGTCTTTTCTATGGCGAACCAGACCACCCAGGACAGGCTGAACACGAAGGCGCCGATTGAGAGTATGCCGATCAGCTGGGTAACGAAGTTTCCGCCGGCCGCGATGCACACCGCAATGGTGCCCCAAATGCCGGCGAACAGGTGCACCGGCACCGCGCCCACCACGTCGTCAATCTTGACGATTTCCAGGAGCTTGATCCCGCCGGTACAAATCGCGCCGCCCACGATTCCGATGAGCACCGACCAGGCGTGGGGGAAGATGTCCGGGCCGGCCGTAATGGAAACCAGGCCGGCCAACCCGCCGTTCAGGCCCACCAGAAGGTCGATGCGCCCGAAAACCAGCCGCGATAGCGACAGGGCGGTAATCACACCCGCCGCGGCCGCCAGGTTCGTATTGACCAGGACGTTGCTCATGGCGACGGCGTCCAGGGCCGAACCCAGAGCGAGTTGAGAGCCGCCGTTGAATCCGAACCAGCCAAACCAGAGGACGAACACGCCCAGCGTTACCAGCACCACGTTGGACGGAGGCGTGACCCGTGCTGAGCCGTCGCGCCGGAACTTGCCCAGCCGGGGACCGACCACCAAGGCGCCGGCGAGAGCGGCCCATCCGCCCGTGCTGTGCACGATGGTGGAGCCCGCGAAGTCCTGGAATCCCATTTCCGCCAGCCAGCCGCCGCCCCAAGTCCACGACCCGATGACCGGGTAGATGAACGCGGTCAGCAGCAGGGTGAACAGGAAGAAACTCCACATCCTGACCCGCTCGGCCAGGGCGCCGGAGATAATGGAGGCGGTGGTGGCGACGAACACCATCTGGAAGAACCAGTCGGACATCACCGAGTAGCCGTTGTCCAGGACGCCGGCCAGCGCGGAGTCATCGCCGGACAGCAGGGCGATTTCGTCGCCGGACGGCCCGTAAAGCGGCCAGACCACGGTGCCGATCACATGCTGCACGTCGTTGTACATCAGGTTGTACCCGATGAAATAGAAGGCGAGCCCGGCGATGGAGTAGAGGCCGATGTTCTTGAGACAGATCATCGAGGCGTTCTTCGTCCGCACGGAGCCGGCTTCCAGCATGGTGAACCCGGCGCACATCCACATCACCAGCGCGCCCCAGATCAGGAAGGCAAAGGTGTTGAGCACGAACTGGGTTTCGGTATCGACGCCGGCGGCGTGGGCCACGTGGGGCCAGGCTACGAACGCCAGGGCCGGCAGCGTCAATGCCGTGGCGATGGCCGCGATGCGGACGCGACGGAAGGGAAGACTCATCAAGAAGCTCATGGTCAATCTCACGGTGGAGGGGTACGAGTAGCCGCAAGTCGATGCCAGTCGCGATTGAGCTAGGGTTCGAGCCGGATGGCGTCGCCCACCTTGATATCGCCGCCCTGCAGAACGACGGTGAGGATGCCGCGCTTGCCGAAGATCTCCTCGCGGAGGCCGGGGATCAGGGCGTCCATTTTCTGGCACGGCTCGCAATCGCCGGTCACTTCCAGCGTGACGTGATTTTCCTCGTCGCCGATGAAAAAGACGTGGCCCTGACGGGCTCCTGACAGGTCCATCCCGGTTACGGTGATGTTTTCTTTGATCTGGCCCGGTTGAAGCCCGTAGTGGTCAAGGGTTTCCTGGTCCATCACCAGCACTTGCCGGAGATTCCGGGGGTTGCGGCTCCGGTCGCCTTCCAGGCCCTCGGCGGATATGGCGCGCGCGGCGTCCACCGGGTCGGAGGGGGTCCCTTTAACGCGGGCGATGTGGAGATTGACGATAGTTCCGGATTGCATGGCATGACTCCTACCGGCGTGTTACGCCGGGGTAAATCGCTGTGGCCGAATTGTAGGCGATGGCCGGGGGGTTGGCAAACGGCGGGATAGGGCGAGGTAGCCCGCATTTGCCGGTGCGGGTAGAATGCAATCCAATCTGTTGCCTCGGCCAGTTCGCCGGGGCTTGGTGAGGCTATCGCTATGGCATACGAATTTATCAAGACCGACGTGGTGGACGGCGTGCTGGTGATGACGATGCACGACCCGCCGACGCGCAACGCGCTGGGGCCGGACATGGCCGCCGAGATGTTCGAGCGGCTGGACGAGTTTGAGAACAACCCGGAGGAGCGCGTGCTGGTGCTCACCGGCACCGAGCCGTCGTTCTGCTCCGGGGCCAACGTGCGCGGTTTCCGGCGCAGGATCGACGAACGGGAGGCGGAGACCGAACCGGAGCCGTTGACCTGGGGGAAGATGGAGTACATGAAGGGCCGGCAGAGCCGCGTTGAAAGCGGGCCGCGGGTGAATTTCGTGCCCCTGCGCATCCACGACCTGCAAAAGCCGTCCATCGCGGTGGTCAACGGGCCGGCGGCCGGGGTGGGCTGCGGACTGGCCTTGTCGTGCGACATCCGGGTGGTGGGAGACAGCGGGCGGCTGTCGGAGCGCTTTGTGCTCAACGGCCTGATACCCGGCGACGGCAGTTGCTGGCAGTTGCCCAAGCTGATCGGCACCAGCAACACCCTGTTGTTGCAGTACACCGGCGACTGGATGGGTGGAGAGGACGCGGTGCGCATCGGCCTGGCCAGCAAATGCTTCCCCGACGACCAGCTGATGGAAGGCGCGATGGAACTGGCGACGCGAATCGCCAAGGGGCCGACGGTGGCCCACTCCTTGACCAAGTACCTGGTGCAGGAGAGCATGGACCTGACGTTCCGGGAGGCGTTGGAGCTGGCGTCGGCGGCGCAGGAGCACGTGCGCCGGACGGAGGACCACAAGATCGCGGTGCAGTGGTTCCTGGACAAGAACCGGGGCATGCCGCCGTTCGTGGGGCGCTGACGGCGGGATTTGGCCGGATCGAGGTCACGGCCCTTGACGGAAAGGGGGATTGGCCCTATACTCCATTTCCGCCAACTGAACGGAAGCCGGTTTCTACGGAAGCGGCAGCGCCACCGACGGCAGCGTCGGGGAGGCCACGAGCGGTTGGAGCACGTTAAAAACTGAATAGGAAGTTTGAACTGCATAAAAAGAACCGAGTCTAGAGAATTTGAAGTTCCTAGCGTGGGTCAAATTATGAAGGGCTTACGGTGGATGCCTTGGGACCAAGGGCCGAAGAAGGACGCGGTAAGGCTGCGATAAGCCTCGATGAGCCGTCTAACAGGCGTAATCGGGGGTCTCCGAATTGGGTAACCTGTTCCGGCGTTGAGTCGGTCCACCCGCTCCGGCGGGAGGTAAGTGGGGGAACTGAAACATCTAAGTACCCCGAGGAAAAGAAATCAACCGAGATTCCCTCAGTAGTGGCGAACGAACGGGGAAGAGCCTAAACCGCAGCGACCTAACGGCGTGAGGGCCTATGTCGTTGCGGGGTTACAGGACGTTTCCGGAGCTGCCTCATCAGGCTCCGAGGAGTTACAAACTTCATTTCTAGCCGAAGGACCCTGGGAAGGGCCGCCGAAGACGGTGACAGCCCGGTAGGCGAAAGGAATGAAGCTCCTGAAGCAGATCCTAAGTACCATGGGGCACGTGAAACCTTGTGGGAAGTCGGGGGGACCACCCTCCAAGGCTAAATACCCTTGGTCACCGATAGCGCACCAGTACCGTGAGGGAAAGGTGAAAAGAACCCCTGGCGGGGAGTGAAATAGACCTGAAACCGTAAGCCTACAGAAGGTCGGAGTCCGTATTTACGGATGACGGCGTGCCTATTGAAGAATGATCCGGGGACTTACTGTATGGAGCGAGGTTAAGGGACTGTAGTTCCGGAGCCGTAGCGAAAGCGAGTCTGAACAGGGCGAGCAGTTCCATGTAGTAGACCCGAAACCGAGTGAGCTACCCATGGCCAGATTGAAGGTTCGTTAACGCGGACTGAAGGATCGAACTCGTAGCTAGTACAAAAGCTTGGGATGAGCTGTGGGTAGAGGTGAAATGCCAATCGAACTCGGAAATAGCTGGTTCTCCCCGAAATGCATTTAGGTGCAGCCTCGGGAACTAGGAGGACGGAGGTAGGGCACTGAATGGGCTAGGGGGCGTGAGCTTACCAAACTCAATCAAACCACCAATGCCGTTCTACCGATACCCGGGAGTGAGACAGTCACAGATAAGTGCGATTGTCAAAAGGGAAACAGCCCAGACCACCGGCTAAGGCCCCCAAGAGCAGACTAAGTGGGAAACGAGGTGAGGTTCCCAAAACAGCCAGGAGGTTGGCTTAGAAGCAGCCACCCTTTAAAGAGTGCGTAATAGCTCACTGGTCGAGGGATCTTGCGCGGAAAATGTAACGGGGCTTAAGTTTGCCGCCGAAGCCGTGGATGTACAGGTACAGGCCGGAACCAACCGACGTTGACGTCGGCTCTTCGGAGTTGATTGAAGCTGAGGAAGGGGAACGCCTGAGTTACGCCTGGGCATGGTAGGGGAGCGTTCCTCGTGCGGAGAAGGCGAGTCGTGAGGCTCGTTGGAGCGCGGGGAAGTGAGAATCCCGGAATGAGTAGCGTAAATCAGGGTGAGAATCCCTGACACCGAAAGCCCAAGGTTTCCTACGCAACGTTGTTCGGCGTAGGGTTAGTCGGTCCTAAGCCGTAGGCAAGAGCCGAAGGCGATGGACAGCAGGTTAATATTCCTGCACCGCCGTTGTTTCGCTTTAAAACCAAGGAGGGGTGCGGGAGGCTAGGCGGGGCGTGCCCATTGGACATGGTGCGTCCTTGCTTGTAGGCGTTCCGGGGCAGGCAAATCCACCCCGGTGTTAAGCTGAGGAGTGAGGGAATCCCGACCTACGGGAACGGAGACCCCGTTGAGGCCATACCGACAAGAAAAGCTTCGTGGTTATGGAGCTGCGGCGACCGTACCGCAAACCGCCACTGGTGGGCTGGGATAAAAGTCCCTAGGTGTTCGAGCTAACCTCCGCTAAGGAACTAGACAAAAGGGCCCCGTAACTTCGGGAGAAGGGGCCCCCTGGATGGTGAAACCGCTAGCCGGTGGAGCTGTCTGGGGGCGCAGAGAAGAAGGCCGGGCGACTGTTTAACAAAAACACAGGTCTGTGCTAAGGGGAAACCCTACGTATACAGGCTGACGCCTGCCCAGTGCCGGAAGGTTAAGGGGCGGTGTGCAAGCACCAAACTGAAGCCCCGGTGAACGGCGGCCGTAACTCTAACGGTCCTAAGGTAGCGAAGTCCCTTGTCGGGTAAGTTCCGACCCGCATGAATGGTTGAACGACTTGGCCATTGTCTCGGCGGAGGGCTCGGTGAAATTGCGGTGCCCGTGAAGACGCGGGCGACCCGCGGCAGGACAAAAAGACCCCGTGGAGCTTTACTGTAGCCTGGCATTGGGCTGGGAGCTGTCATGTGTAGGATAGGTGGGAGACTTAGAAGCGCCTACGCCAGTAGGTGTGGAGTCGTCGTTGAAATACCACCCTTGGCTGTTTTTGGTTCTAACCTCAGCAAAACTGGGGAACAGTGCTTGGTGGGCAGTTTAACTGGGGCGGTTGCCTCCCAAAGAGTAACGGAGGCGCACAAAGGTTCCCTCAGGGTGGATGGAAATCACCTGTTGAGTGTATTGGCACAAGGGAGCTTGACTGCGAGACCTACAAGTC
>JAJDWF010000123.1 GCA_022825745.1 Dehalococcoidia bacterium
CAACCTGGTCGCCGTAGCCGGCGGCCCTGGCGGTCTCGGGGTCGGTATAGATCGGGTTGTCCTCGCCGACGCTGCGGGCATAGGTGTCGATGATCTCCCGGGTGACGTGGAACGGGCCGGACTCGTGCTCGACGCCGTAAAGGGAATGGTCGTATTCGTAATCGATCTGGGTGGGCATTTGTGCGCTCCTCTCAGCCGACGGGCACGGCGGCGGTTTCTTCGATGTAGATGGGGCGGAATTCGCCGGAGAGCAGGGCATCGACCAACTCCGGTTCGCTGCGGATGTTGGCCTTGAACTCGGTGACCGCTCTTCCGATGTGGCTGGCCAGGTGGGCGTCGCTGCCGGCGGTGCCGAGGTAGCCGGTGCTCAGACACAGCGCTTCGGCCCGTTCGTTCTCTTCGGGTTTGCTGCCGGCGTTGACACGCTCGACGATGGACACGTCATCGAACGCCTCTCCCTGGTCGATGTACTCAACCAGGCCGATGCCGAAACGCCCCGGATGGGCCGGAACTACGTAGCCGCCGTGATGGCGCGCGGCCTTGATGAGCTCGCGGCCGTCCATCTTCACGTCTCCGAAGTCGATGTCTTTAGCCAGGCCGCGCGTGATGTTGTACACCAGCATGTGGCCGAAGCAGGTATCAAGCTCCGCGCCTTTGAGCACCAGGACTCCGTACTGCGAGGCCAACTGAGAGTAGTCCACGTCGAAATCGAACATCCGGTGTTCGGTGAGGACGATTCCGTCGATGGTGTATCCGCGCTTGCGCAGGACGTTGATGAATTTCAGATACTGTTCAACCGTCGCGCGCGAGTCGTCGGATGCAACGGAATGGCAATGCAGGTCCAGGTACGTGGTCAAGGGCGGCCTCCGGGCGGCAAAGTGTTGTCGCCGCCAACAGCCGATTATATGGGTTGCCAACAGCAGGATGCAACCGTGGGAATGCGGCTGCGCCCGCCAGCTGGACGACCGGCGTAGCAATACGCTGGCAGACGCGCTATCATCGTATCGCTTTATCCGCGCCAAGCGGACGCGCCAACTACGAGGTGATTACCATGACCATGCCATCAGACACCCTGCAGGGCCGAGTGGCCATCGTAACCGGGGCGGCCAGTCCCATCGGGATGGGCCGTTCCATAACCACCGGCCTGGTGCGGGCCGGCGCCCGGGTCGCCATGCTGGACATCAACGAGGACTGGCTGGACCAGACCGCCAACGACATGCGAGAAATCGGCGGCGATGACGCCGTGCTGCCCATCATCGCCGACGTGACCGATCCCGAATCGGTGCAGAATGCCGTGCAGCAGACCATTAGCGAGATGGGCGGCTTGCACATCCTGGTGAACAACGCCGGCATCAATCCGCGCACCGCAGGTTTCGGGGGCAGCGCCGCGGGCAGCCGCACGGGTTTCTTCGACATAGTGCCCGACGCCTGGCTCAAGGTGATATCCGTGAACCTCAGCGGGCCGTTCCTGATGGCCAATGCCGTAGCCGGCCACATGATGGAGCAGGGATTCGGCCGCATCATCGGCGTGACTACCAGCATGGACACCATGTGGCGCAAGGGCGGCGCGCCCTACGGCCCGTCCAAAGCCGGCCACGAGGCCCTGGTCGCCATCATGGCCCAGGACCTGGAAGGCACCGGCGTCACCGCCAACGTCCTTACCCCCGGCGGAGCCACGGCCACCAACATGGTGCTGCCGCCGGAAGGGGCCAGCGCCGAAGCCCTGATCCAACCCGAAGTGATGCAGGCCCCGGTGGTATGGATCGCCTCCGACGACGCCGGCGATTGGAACGGCCGACGCATTATCGCCTACTACTGGGACGAATCGTTGCCGCTGTCGCAACGGCTGGAGAAGTGCGGCGCGCCGGCGGCGTGGCCGCAGCTGGGATTGCAGGCGGTGCATCCCGACTGGTTCGGGCGGGGCTAGTACCCGGCAGACGGTTAACGCATAGGGGCGGGTTTCAAAATCCGCCCCTGATTCTTCTATGGCACAGGGCCTAGTGGCGGAAGCCGGTGTCGAAGCCGCGGGCTGACGGATTGATGAGGAGGTCGGGACGGTTGCCCCAGCGCTTGAGGAAGCGGCCGAAGTTTTTGCGGCTCAACTCGTCGCGCTGGTTTTCCTCCAGCTCTTCCCATTGGCGGTGTTCGTGGCGCACCAGCGGCAGGCTGCTGTCGCACACGACGCGATAGCCGGCGTTTTTGAACTGGAAGCAGTAGTCGATGTCCAGGTTCCGGTAGAACCGGAACGACTCGTGCATCAGGCCAACCGAGCGCAGGTCCGCCCGCCGGAAGGCCATGCAATAGGCCTGCATGGCGTCGGCTTCGCCCCGGTCCACCTCCTCGTGGAAGTGCTGCATGTCGTCGGTGGTGAGTCCGTAGGGGCCGAACACGCCGACCGTAGAGTCCGACAACTGTTCCGCAACCGGCGCCAACACATCGCCGACAACCTCAGTGGATGCGTCCAGCAGGACGATGTACTTGCCCCGGGCCTGTTTGAGGCCGATGTTCTTGCCGGCGGCGTCGCCCACCACGTGGTCGCAGTGGATGACCTTCAGGTTATCGTGCTCGGCTTGCGCCAGTTCCAGGTATTCGGCGGTTCCGTCGGTGGAACCGTTGTCCACCACTACCATCTCAACCGACGCGCCGCCCGTGTGATTCAACACCGCCTCGACGCAGCGCCGGACGTCGTCAACGTAGTCGTAAGCGTTGAGCAGGAAGGTGAAGTCGTAAAGGTCGGGTTCGTCCAATAGCGAGGGCACTTCCCGGGACGCCGACACTGAAGACCAGCGGGCCTCCTGCAACTCCAGCGCGGTTTGCGGCCGCACTCTGGTTGCGTCGCCCACATCCTCGACCACCATGCCGCTGGCGATAACCTCGGCACGCATGGCGTCGGCATCCGAGTAGGCGGACTGCTCACGCAGGGCGGCCCTCCTGGTTATGACTTCGCTGTTGGCCGGGCCAATCTCGTACTGCATCGGGACTTGATGCAGGTCCAGGCCGAACACGCGGTCAAAGTCCAGCAGCAGATCAACCTTGTCGGCCGGTGGCAATTCCGAGCGGGCCATCTCCCACGTGATCGCCAGTGCGGTGGGCAGGTCCAGATCGTTGTGCACGGCGTTCCAGAAACGGGCGCGCCAGCCTTCGGCGTCGCTGCTGGGGGTGTGCTGGCCGGAGCCGTTGCCGGAGGCGTTCCGCCAGGTCCAGAGGCGGTTCCGCAGGCCGGTCAGCGCCTTTTCCGCCGCCCGCAGCGAGGTGAAGGTGAAGTTCATCCGGTGACGGTATCGCACCGTCATGCAGAGATAGCGGAACGCCAGCGGGTCGAATCCGCGCACCACCAGGTCCTCAATCAGGAAGACGTTGCCGGCGGACTTGGCCATCTTGGCGCCGTCGGCCAGGAGATGCTGTCCGTGCACCCAGTAATTCACGTGCTGTTGGCCGAACGTGCCTTCGCTCTGGGCGATTTCGTCCTCGTGGTGGGGGAACACGTTGTCCACGCCGCCGGTGTGGATGTCGAAATGCTCGCCCAGATACTTGTGGGCCATGGCGGAGCATTCGATGTGCCAGCCGGGGAATCCCTCACCCCACGGGCTGTCCCACTTCACGTCGCGACCCGGCTCGGCTGCCTTCCAGAGCGTGAAGTCCCGGGCGTCATGCTTGAGCGGGTCGGCTTCGGCGCGGACGCCCTCCAGGAGATCGCCACCGAAGTTGCGGGACAGCTTGCCGTATTCGGGATAGCTGTTGACGTCGAAATAGATGTTGCCGCCGGCCTCGTAAGCCTTGCCGTTGTTCATCAGCGTGCCCACCATGTCCAGCATTTCAGGGATATGGTGAGACGCCCAGGGGAAGACGTGGGCCGGCTTGATGTTGGTGCGTTCCTCGTCCTTCCAGAACCAATCGGCGTAGAACTCGCCGATTTCCTGGAGAGACTTGCCCTCGGCCAGCGCGGCCATGATCATCTTGTCGCCGCCGGCTTCGGCCAGTTCCTGACGCATGTGTCCCACGTCGGTGATGTTCTTGATGTGGTACACCTCGTTGCCGTCGGCTTCCAGGATGCGACGGATCCAGTCGGCCATCAGGTAGGTGCGCAGGTTGCCGATGTGGGCGTAGCGGTACACCGTGGGCCCGCAGGTGTACATGGTGACACGGCCCGGCGTGATTGGCCGAATCTCTTCGACGGTCTTCGTCAGGGTGTTGTAGATGCTTAGCACGCCGCCACCTCCGCCAGGTGCGAGATGGCGCAAGTTTAGCACGGCCCACGTTCCTTTGCATCCGCGCGGCGGGCCGGGAATCAGGGCCTTTCAATTGTCGGTCTAAACCGGCTTGAGGGCATGACTAGCGCGCCGGGGCAGGGAGGTCTCGGTTGAAGAAATCACGGTAGCGGCCTTGGCTGGCCCAGGGGAGTAGGCTGGTGACGATTCGGCGCGGCTCGGGGACTTCCTCCCGGCCTATGGTGTCGTCGAGGTAGCGGCGGAGCCTCATGAAGGTGGTCAGGCGGAAGCCGGCTTTGGCGATGCGCTGGATGACGACGTGGGGCTCGGTGGGTTCGTCGAGGTCCCAGTCGTCGGCGACGGATTCGGCGATGCGGCGGAGCCTGATGATGGCGAGTTCGAGGGCGAACTTGCGCTTGAGGGCGTTGACGCGGCGACGGATTTGGGCAAGGGTCATGGATTACCTCGGGGTCGTCGGAACTGTGATTTCGGTGATTAGGGGATTTTCAGGATTTCCCGCTCGTTTCCGCTCATTTCCGTTCAGTTGAGTAGGGAGTTGGGCGGATGATGGGGGCGGATTGGGCCGGTTTTGGGGCGATATTGGTGGTTTTGGCGGACAGTTGGGAGAATTTGGGAACGGCGCTTGGGGGTGGGCATTGGATGGGTTAGTGATCCGGCCCGGCAGATGTGGACCTACGGCGGCTTCCTCCAGAGGTGGACGTTCCGCACCATGAGAGGGAGTTGGGCGATTTGGATGGTTAAATGGTAAGGACAAGCGGATGTTAGGGACAAGGGAGGAAGCGTCACTGGCAGGGCGCTTCCTGGAGAATCGAAAGACCTTCGAGGCGGAACGGCCACAAACTTAGTGGGGGCGAATCGCCTCGCACTAAAGTCGGGTTTGATGCAACAGTCTATCTCGTTTGAATTTGGGCAGCAGGAGTGCGCTCAGTAAGCCCTGTCAGCGTAGAAAGACTGCATACGGGTCGAGAAGACGAGCTTGGTATCCGATGGAGATGAGCTTTGGGGGTCGATCTGACGTTGACCGTGCCGCTACGAGACAACCCTTGTCCGATTGGCCTGTGATGTACTCGGTAGCGTTTTTGCCTTTGCTCGGCCCGATACCGATTTCAAAGTCCCCAAGGTCAAGCTCCCTGCCCACTGGTTCAATCTCAGAAAGAACCAGGGCGCGTGATATCCCTGATCGGGCGCGCGACAGACCTGTCCGGATGCCTTCGGGAATTCTCTTCCACCCCTCGCGGTTCACTGAGTACTCCGTGGCTGTCCCAGGGGGAAGGCCGTAACCAGAGTAGGTACTGTTGAGCCGTTCCATGAGTACATAGACAGAAGTCCATTCTTCCGCAAAGGGCTGAACCTGTGTCTTGGGGTGAAGGGGGCCGCCATGGTCGCCTCCGTAACTCCAGAAAATTCTGCCTGCTTTCTCTAACTCGCGGTTCTTGCGACTCAGAATCTCGTCAAGAGTCTCGCCGCCGTGCGGACCAACTTTCATGTAGATAAACGCATCGGGTGGCCAGTCCATGATTTCTCCTCGGTTCTGCTGCATTCTGCAAAGCGGTCTGATGCAAAATTCAGCTAGATTCAGGATTCTCGCAGCAAAGCGGGGCGAATAATCATTCGCCCCTAGAGTGCCAAGCGCTTGTACGGTGTCTTTACGGACTGGGCGCGACCGCTGCTCCGGATGCTTTCAACGTTTCGATCTCGGACGGGGAGTAGCCGGCCTCGGTGAGGATCTCCTCGGTGTGCATCCCGAAATAGGGGGCCGGCGGACCCAGGCGCGGCGGCGTCGCGGAGAGCCGAGCGGTGGTGCCGGAGTGGTCCACGCTGCCCCAGCCGTGGTGGTCTCGCGTTACGACGAAACCGGCGTTGCGCACCACCGGGTCGTTGCGGTAGTCCTCCATGGTCATGTTGGGGGTCACCGACACGCCCAGCGGCCACAGCTCCTGCATCCAGTGTTCCACGGTGTTGGCGCGGATGGCGTCCGCGATGGCGTCGCCGTTGTCGTGGATGTCCCGGAAGTTCAGGCCCGACAGGAGCGCGCCGTAGGTCGCGTCGTTCGGGCAGTGGATGTACAGCCATCCGTCGGACGCCTGGTACAGGCGCGAACGAACGGAGTAGCCGCGCGCGTCCACTCCCTCAATGTCTTCCCGCTGATAACCGTCGTAGTCCAGGAAGTAGGGCGACTGGAGGATACCGGCGGTCAGCGCGAGTCCGCTGTCCACCGACTGGCCCTTGCCGGTGCGGTTGCGTTCGTGCAGGGCCAGCGCCACGGCGTAGGCTCCCATCAGGCCGGTGCCGTAGTCGTTGACGGCGTAAGGGGCCAGCATGGGCTTGCCGTCCCGACCGCCGCGCCGCACCTGCATCCCGCTGGTGCCCTGCGCCAGCTGTTCCCAGCCGGCTCGCTCCGACCACGGGCCATCATAGCCAAAGGCGTTCAGCGAGGCGTACACGATGTCCGGCTTGACCTTTTTGACCGCTTCGTAGCCGAGGCCCAGCCGCTCCACGGCGGATTTGCGGTTGTTCTCCACAATCACGTCGGCGGATTCGACCAGCTTCCAGAATACGCCCCGGCCTTCCTCGGTTTTCAGGTTCAGCATGATGCTGCGCTTGCCGCGGTTCACGTCGATGTAGCCGATGGGATCAAGGATCCGCGTCGGGTCGTCGATCTTGATCACGTCCGCGCCGAACTCGCCCAGGGTGCGGCCACAGGTGGGGCCGGCGAGAATGATGCAGAGGTCGAGGACGCGGACGCCCTGCAACGCCGACATAACATCGCCGTTGCTGCCATTGCCGGCCTTGGGACGCGCCGGCGCCGTTTCCAGCTCGGCCAGCACCTCTTCAGTATGTTCACCCAGCGTGGGAGCGCGGCCCTGGATCGCGCCGGGCGTGCCGCGCAGGCGCACCTGGACGCCGGGCTGCTTCATCGTTCCGTGTTCGGCGTCGTCCACTTCTTCAACCATCTTGGCGGAAACGGCGTGCTCGTGGACCAGCCACTCGTCAACGGTCTTGCAGACGGTGCAGGCGCCGCCCTGGGCGTTGATGTCGGCTTCCCATTGCCATGCAGAGCGTTCGCGGAACATTTCGGCGAACCGTTCCTGCCAGAACTCCAGGGTCTCCGAGTCCACCGGGCGCCCGAACAGCGACGTAACTTCGTCGATCCACTCGGTGCGGCCGGCGGCGGTCAGCGTCTGGCGGGCGAACCGCTCGAACATGCCGTGGTGATACACCCACCGACCATCGGCGCACTGGTAGGGATGTGACATAACGGTGCGCGGGAAATCGAACAGGTCCACGTACTCGTAGTTGTTGAACTTGATGATGCGGCTGCCCATGGCGGTGAACATTGCGGAGTGCAGAGGCACTTCAATGCGCTGCCCCTGGCCTGACTTGTCCCGGGCGTTGATCGCCATGCCCACCGAAACCGAGCCGAGCAGCGCCGAGAACGTGCTGGCGATGGGCAGCGGCGTGAAGAGTGGTTCCCCGCCGCTTTCGCCGGTCTCCGGATAAAAGCCCGTCTCCGCGCTGATGACCGGGTCCCATCCTGGCTCATTGCGGCTGGGGTGTTCCTCGCCGTAGCCCGGCAGCGAGCAATAGATCAGTCCGGGGTTGCTTGCCGCGAGTTCGTCATAGCCGATGCCCAACCGGTCGGCCACGCCGGGCCGAAAATTCTCGATGACCACGTCGGCGTTGGCCACGAGCTTTTGCGCGTTCTCACGGCCGGCGGCGGTTTTCAGGTCGAGAGTGACCGAGCGTTTGCCCCGGTTCCAGGTGGCGAACGCGGGCTCAGAGCGCGCCGGGTCGCCGCCGGGCCGTTCCACCTTGATGACGTGGGCGCCCTGGTCGGCCAACAGCATGCCCAGCATCGGGCCGGGGACATACTGCCCGAACTCCACCACGTGAATGTCGCGCAACGCGCCGGAGGTTCCGTTGGTCGTCATGGTATCAATCTCCTAACTCTGGTTGAAACGCCCGGGTTCGCACCCCGTCAGGCTGATGTCGGTGTCGCCGTCGGCGATGATGTCCGCGATGCCCTTGCCCATGGCCGGCCCCAGCAGGATGCCTTTCTTCTGGCCGCCGGCGCAGATGTAGGCGTTGTCCCAGCCCGGGGCCTGCCCGACGATGGGCAGCCAGTCGGGGGTAACGGGCCGCAGGCAGGCGGTATGCAGGGCGACTTCGGCATCGGCGAGGGACGGCATCAGCCGCACCGCCTTTTCCGTGACGCTCTGCCGGGCGTCGTCGGTGAGGGAAAGGTCGAATCCGGCGTCTTCTTCGGTTGCGCCGCACCAGATGAGACCGTCGGTCTTGTTGTACATCGAGCTGCCGCCGCCGGTCAGTTCGTGCTCCAGGCCGGGGCCGTTGGGCTTCATCCTGATGATCTGGCCTTTCAGCGGGTCCACCGGGATCGCGATGTCCAGCCACTGCTCGGCGGTGCGGCACCAGGGGCCGGCGGCGATCAACAGCGCGCCGCACGGGATTTCACCATCGTTGGTCACCACCGCCTCAACCCGCCCGTTGCCCAGGCGCAAACCGACCGCGCTGCCGGAAACCACCTCGGTGCCGTGAAGTTTTGCCGCTTCGCCAAGCGCCTGCGTGAATTCCAGCCCGTCCAGCGCGCCGTTGCCTACGGCGCGGACTCCCGCCAGGGCCAGCGGAGTCACGCGGGGTTCGAGCGCCAGCACGTCCTCCCGTTCCAGCCATTCGGCAGAAAAGCCGGGTTCGGGAGCGTTGTTGAAGGTTTCCAGGGTATCACGCAACTCAGCGAGCTCATGCTCGTCCAGCGCCACCTTGATGATAGACGAGAGCCGGCCGTGATAGTTGATGCCCGTGGTTTCCGGGAGCGACCCCCACAAGTCCTGGTGCAGCCGGAATGACTGCAACGCCATGGGTTGCAGCGGTTCCGGCCAGCCGTGGCCTTCCAGCGGGTTCAGCCCGCCGGCGTTGTACCCGGAGGCTTTGCTGCCGATGCCTTCGCGCTCGATGATCGACACCTTTACGCCTTGTTCGGCCAGGTAGTAGGCCGCCGCGCAGCCGGCCGCCCCGCCGCCGATGATCACCACGTCCGTTGCTTGATTTGTCATGTCGTCGTTCCTGTGTCGTGGAGAGGATTTGGCGTTAGGATATAATTCGCCGTCGGAGGTGTCTATGCCGATTTACGAATATCTATGCTCCGGTTGCGGGGCGCAGTTCGAGTCCATCCGCACGGTTTCACGCGCCGATGATCCCATTGAGTGCAAATTGTGCGGCGCGCCGGCCAGCCGGCAGATTTCCAACTTTTCGTTCAAATCAGATACGTTCACATCCCCCAAACTGCGCAACCGCCCCGGCGCCACTTTCCGAGGGGAAAGTGCGGGAAGTTCGGCGGAACCGGATTCGCAGGACGTGGAAACTTCCGCCGGCTAGCTAGGGCTGGCTGGCCCGCGCTTCACCGCACCCGATGCAGGTGCAGGCGGCGCGCAACGCCCGGTAAGTGTAGATGCCGGTGTAGTGGGCGTCGCTCCACAGGAACTGAACGGCATACTGGCCCACCGCCATCTGGTCCAGCGCCCGCACATCCTGGGGCACGCTGTCCGGGTCCAGCAGCGCGCGCCCGGTCATCTCCTCCACGCAGGACGCGCAGGGGCAG
>JAJDWF010000114.1 GCA_022825745.1 Dehalococcoidia bacterium
CAGGGGCACCTTTTCAGTTTCCCCATATGAATCGGGAGTCACCTACACCTCAACGAACGGCGATGTCAGCATAGTGTACGAAACGGATTACTTGAAAGGCCCTGGCGTAGAGTGGATCCAGGAACAGGATACGTCGCGTCACCCCGATCCCCGAATAATAACCACCCGTCCATACAGCATAGTGTACGATACTCAGTCTTTTAACGTGATAGTGGCTATGGGATTACAGGGCGCACTAGTGGGTACACCTGACGGAAAATGGACACCAGTTGCAGTCGGACCTTATCATCCCACCGATTTTTCTTTCACCGGTAAAATCGAAACGTTGCTCGAATCGCCAGTTTGGAGTGTTGTCCTATCCCTGCCGCTAGCAGTTGTAACGGTGGTCATAGCGGTGTCTGCTTTTCTGGCGCGGATCGACCCTGATCAATTACCCATAGGCACGCTCATTTACCTGAGGAGAGCATCAATACCTGTAGCAATGGCTTTAAGTGCCACCGCGCTGGCGGCTGCGGTTCTCCAAGTGTTGATTTTCTATGCTCCCTATAATCCGCATGATCTCGGATTTTTTGATGATAGCGTCGTGTATCTCCTTATGGTCATAGCATCGATAGCCGCGTTCCTTGCTTTCCTGCTGAGTATGGTGGGCAGTTCAGTATGTCGGTGGCCCGCTACGCGGAAGCTATCGGTACTCGCCGCACTAGCGGCAACTGTAGCAATGATGGTCGAGATACTGTTGGTGTCTATAATTTGGGTACAGATCAATGTCTCCCAATGGTTTGTTATAGCCGGCATTCTCATCCTGGTCATGGCCACGGGCGCCGTGCTGTTACTGTACCTGACGTCGCCGCGACGGTCGGAATCTTGGTAGCCCTGGTGGGACGTGTATAATGCCGACATCAATCGGCGACCGGACGGTTCATCGTGACTACTGACGCGGTATTTCAGGCTCCCGGCAGCAACGTAGGAAACATAGGCTAATGTGCAGAAGCATTAAGACGTTGCGGCGGGTGGATTTGCCGGCCAGCGATGAGGAGGTGCGGGCGGCGGCTTTGCAGTTTGTCCGCAAGATCAGCGGGTACCGCCAGCCGTCCCGGGCAAACGCTCCGGCGTTCGACCTGGCGGTGGATGACGTTGCCCAGGCCGCTCGCGTCCTGCTGGACTCGTTGAACGCGCCGGCGTCGCGGTGAGGCGATGCTGGACCTGACGCCGGGCGAGGCGAGCCGCATCTGCATGGATGAGTGCCGGGCCATGTGCTGTCGCGGCCCGTTGATCCTGCGGCTGGAACGCGATGAAGTCGCCGGCTTTTATCAGGCGGCGGACCGCTTGGGAGTGACTGCAAGCATCACGGCAACCGCGGACGGCGGCGGCAACTTGCTGTTCCTGGACCATGCGGGCGAATGCTGCCCGATGCTGGACCAGGCCACTTTCGCCTGCCGCATCTACGCGGAGCGGCCCCGGGTGTGCCGGGAGTTTCCGCGCAAGCCGGAGCCGGGGTGCGCCATTTCCGGCTGGGTTGACGGGGAGTAGCGTTTCAGCTCGCGGTGAAGCGCGCCGCTTCCTCCGAGCCGCCGGTGGCGTCGCCCTCGCTGTACGAGTGGGCGCCGGTGCCGGCCAGCGCGCCGCCCTGCACGATGAGGTATTCCTCGCGGATGGGGCGTCCATCGAACCAGCACTCCAGGATCTCGCGAACGCCGGCGGCGTAGCGGGCCTGGGCGGACAGCGACGTGCCGGACGTGTGGGGCGTCATGGCGTGGTTGGGCATGGAGCGCCAGGGATGATCGTTGGGCGCGGGCTGGGGGAACCAGACGTCGCCGGCGTAGCCGGCAAGCTGGCCGCTCTCCAGGGCGCGGACGATGGCATCCTGATTGCAGATCTTGCCGCGGGCGGTGTTGACGATGTACGAGCCGCGCTTCATCCTGCCGATGAGATCGTCGTTGAACATGTCCTCGGTCTCGGGGTGCAACGGGCAGTGGATGCTGACCACGTCGCAGACGCCGACCAGGGATTCGACGGTGGGGTGGAAGGTCGCGCCCAACTCCGCCTCGACGTCGGCGGGCAGGCGGTGGCGGTCGGTGTAGTGGAGGTTCACGTCAAAGGGCTTCATGCGCTTGAGCACGGCCAGGCCGATGCGTCCGGCAGCGACGACGCCCACGTCCATGCCCTCGATGTCGTAGGAACGGGAGGCGGCGTCGGCGATGTTCCAGCCGCCGCGCATCACCCACCCGTACTGGGGGATGTAGTCGCGGACCAGCGCGAGCATCTGCATGACGGCGTGCTCGGCGACGCTGATGCTATTGCACCAGGTGACTTCGGCAACGGTGATGCCCCGGTTGATGGCGGCCTGGAGGTCAACGTGGTCCGAGCCGATGCCGGCAGTGATGGCCATCTTCAGGTTAGGGGCCTTGTCAATGCGCTCCGCCGTGAGGTATGCCGGCCAGAAAGGCTGCGAGATCACCACGTCGGCGTCAACCAGTTCGCGCTCGAACACGGAGTCAGGGCCGTCCTTGTCGGACGTCACGATGAATTCGTGCCCCCGGGCGGTGAGGAACGGCGCCAGGCCCAGGCCGCCGGACACGGAGCCCAGCAGGTGGCCGGGGGTGAAATCGACCGACGACGGGGAGGGCAACGTCTGTCCGTCAGGATACCGGCTGAGCGCAGGAATGCCGTCGCGCGCGTAGTCGGGCGGGAAGCCCGCCACTGGGTCGTCGTACAGGACGCACACAATCTTCTGCCCGGAACCGGAACTCATGGCCAACCTCCTCGGCGTAAGCGATACACCCGTGTATTGAAAGTTGGCTTACTGTAACGCCGGAAAAGACGGGGCGCAATGACTTTCCAAAAGCCGCTAGAGCATTTCTGAATGGCACGCGGTTCCGGGACCTTACGCCAGGCCGTGCTCGGCTAGGACCGGTTTGATGGCTTCTACTACTGGCGGGAGGTATTCGTTCCAGTCGCCTACGATGCCGAAGTCGGCGGCGCGGAAGATGGCGGCGCGGTGGTTGCGGTTGATGGCGAGGATGACGCCGGCTTTCTGAATGCCCACGGTGTGGTTGAACGCGCCGCGGATGCCCACGGCGAGGTACACCTGGGGGGCGATGGTGCGCCCGCTGATGCCAACCTGTATGTGATGGGGGAGCCAGCCGGAATGCACCACGTTGCGGGTGGTGCAGATGGACGCGCCGATGTTGGACGCCAACTGTTGCGCGGTGGGCACGCCTTCTTCGGTCACGCCCATGCCTACGCCGACGACCACCTCGGCGGACGTGAGTTCCAGCGCGCCGTGCTCTTCGGAGAGGTGCTCGCTGAGCAGCGTCACGTCCACGCCGGACGGGGTCGCCGGGGTTATGGCGTCCATGCGCGCCAGCCTGGCGCCGTCTTCGGGGGCGGCCGGCGAGAGCACGCCGGGGCGCAGCGTCACCAGGTTGGGCAAAGTCTTGGACAGGATGGGCGCGACGACGTTGCCGCCCAGGGCCGGCTTGAGTTGCACCAGTTGGCCGGCGTCGTTGATTTCGAGGTCGATGGCATCGCCGGTGAGGCCCAGACGCAGGCGGGCGGCGATGCGGGCGGCGAGATCGCGCCCGTCGGCGGTGGCGGCGAACAGGACCGCGTAGGGAGGCGCGGCGGCGATGGCGTCGGACAGGCTGTCGGCGACGCCGCGGCCGCAGACCGGCCCCAGTCCGGTGGTGTCCAGGGTAAGCACGCGGTCAGCGCCGCCCTTGACGAGTTGGCGCAGTATGCCCATCTGTTGCGCGGGTTCGCCGATGGAATCGCTGATTACCACCGCGACAACTTCGCTCTGCGTGATGGGCGTGAGGGCGCGGGCCTTGCCCAGCATTTCCAGGGTGACCTGCCGCACGCCCAAGATTCCATCAGAGTTACGGGCAAGCTCGGCCACCACCCAGATAGGCCGGTCGCCACCGTCGTGGTGGGGCAGTTCGGCATCGTCGGAGTCCTGGCCAGACTCGGCGGCCAGGGAGGCCAGGCGTTCACGCAGGTGCTCGGCGATCTGGCGGGCCGCTTCCTCGGGCGTCTCGTCGCGGATGACCACGCCGAGGCGGTCGGGTTCGACGAGGCGGATGTCCTCGACCCAGGTGGGTGAGCCTTCCAGGCCGAACAGGGAGAGGTCGTCGGTGAGGTCGGCGCAGGCCAGTTGCTCGACGGTCTTGGTTTCGGCTTCGGTCATTTCCTCGCGGCCGGGGTAGCGTTCCTGCCCGGCTCCCTCGGTTACACAGACCACGGCCGGCAGCGGGCACTCCAGCACCTGGTAGCCTTCATCGGTGGCGCGTTCGACGGTGATGCGATTGGCGGCCCGGTCAACTTCCAGCTTGCGGACGTTGCCGATATGGGGCAGGCCCATCAGCTCGGCGACCTCGGGGCCGACCTGTCCGGTCTCGGCGTCGCTGCTGTTGCGTCCGCAGACGATGAGGTCGGGAGATTCGCGCTGCAACGCCAGGGAGAGGGCCTGCGCGGTGGCGAGGGTATCGCTGCCGGCCAGGGCGCGGTCGGAGAGCAGTACCGCGCGGTCGGCGCCCAGCGCGTAGCATTGGGTCAGTCCCTCGGCGGCGTTGGGCGGCCCCATGGACAGGGCGAGCACGCTGTCGGCGTCGCCGTCCTTGAGGTCAACGGCCATGTTGATGCCCAGCAGGTCGAAGGGGTTGATCTCCGACGGGACGCCCTCGCGCTGGATGACCTTGTTCTCGTAGTCGAACTGAATGCGGGAAACGACGGGGACGTATTTCACGCAGACTGCTATTTTCATTGATTCAGGCTCCTTGGGACCGACCGGCGGATAGGTCGCCGCGAATTTGCGTTTCCAGCCGTTGGACGCCGGCGCTCACGGATACGGGATAGCGGGCCGGCGCTCTGAGTTTGCGGTATTGGTCGGGCAGCTTCGCCAGACCGTCGGCGACGCGCTGGCGGGCGGCGTCGATGGGGCTGGGCGGCAGGATGCGCCGGCCGTCGGACATTGCGAGGGCGAGCAGCGGCTCAGCCGACTCATGGCGCTCGTCCTCCAGGGCGATTACGTCGCCGGCCATCCGGCCGTGGGCGTCGTACTGGCGGAATACCTGCTTGCCGCCGGGGAGGGAGGATTTGCCGGCGCTGAGTTTCATCACGGGCCGGCCGTCGTAGCACACCATCTTGTACACCATATCGCAGTACGGCGCGTCGGCGGAAACGCCCACGCGGGTGCCCACGCCGAACATGTCGATAGGTGCGCCGCCCTGGACCAGCCGGTCCAGTTCGTACTCATCGAGGCCGCCGCTGGCGACGATGCGCACGTAGTCCAGGCCGGCGTCGTCCAGGATGCGGCGCACCTGCCGGCTCAGGTCGTCGAAGTCGCCGGAGTCGAGGCGCACGCCGGTCAGACGATGGCCGTTGGCCTCCATATCCTTGGCCACGTCCACGGCGATGCGGGCGGCGTCGATGGTGTCGTAGGTGTCCAGCAGCAGGATGCTGCGGTCGGGGAAACGGCGGGCGTAGGCGCGAAACGCCTCGGCTTCGTCGTCGAAGCTGGTGATGTAGGAGTGGGCCATGGTGCCGGTGGGCGGGATGCCGTAGCGCCGCGCCGCCAGCACGTTGCTGGTCGCGCCGAAGCCGGCGATGTACGACGCGCGGGCCATGCGCAGCGACGCCTCCGAGCCGTGGGTGCGGCGAGCGGCGAAGTCGGCCAGGGGCCGGCCCTCCGCCGCCATTACGCAGCGGGCCGACTTGGTGGCCAGCAGGGACTGGTACTGCACCTGGTTGATGACGATGGTTTCGGCAAGCTGGGCCGCGATGACGGGCGCGGTCACTTCCAATATGGGTTCGTCGGTGAAGAAGAGGCTGCCCTCGGGCATGGCGCGCACGCTGCCGGTGAACCGGAAGCCGCGCAGGTATTCCAGGAACTCTTCCGTGAATACGCCGGTGTCACGGAGATAGTCCACGCTGGCGTCGTTGAAGGACAAGGCTGTGAGGCAGTCGAGCGCATCGTCCACGCCGGCGGCGACCAGGTATCCGCGCTCGGGCGGGTATTCACGCACGTAGAGGCTGAAGGTGGCCTCGCCGTCCATCCCCTCGGCGAAGTAGGATTGGGCCATGGTCAGCTCGTAGAAATCGGTGAGCAGGCCGATGTCGCCGGCCGGCAAGGGAAGGTGGGGTTGTTCGCTCTGGCTGGCCATGGCAGTCCGTTGCCGCCGGCGATGGCAATGCTTGGAGGAGTCGCCGGGTGGGAGTGTCCGCATTATCGGGCGGCCCTGCGGCGGTGTCAAACGTCGGTTACACTGTCTGCATCACTGCTGAGGACGCTGCCAACATGAGCAATCCCATCATCCGCCACGACGGGCGCGCGCCCGACCAACTGCGCCCGGTGCGCATCACGGCCGGCTGTCAACCTTTCGCCGAAGGCTCCGCCATGATCGAGATGGGCGACACGGCGGTGCTGTGCGCCGCGTCGGTGGAGGAAGAGGTGCCCCGCTGGATGCGCGAGCGCGGCAGCGGATGGGTCACCGCCGAGTACGACATGCTGCCCCGGGCCACGTCCTCGCGTCGCCGGCGGGACCGCGATTCCGGACGCACCGCCAGCCGGTCACAGGAAATCCAGCGGCTCATCGGACGCTCCCTGCGGGCCGCGGCTGACCTGCCTGCGTTGGGCGAGCGGGCTATCTACCTGGACTGCGACGTGCTGCAGGCGGACGGCGGGACGCGCACCGCCGCCATCACCGGGGCATACGTGGCGTTGCACCTGGCGATGCAGGGGTTGGTGGATGACGGCAAGCTGGAGCGTGTCCCTTTGCGGTGCGCCGTGGCGGCCGTCAGCGTGGGGCTGAAAGACGGGGAACTGCTGCTGGACCTGGATTACGCTGAGGACTCCACCGCCGACGCCGATTTCAACATCGTGATGACCGACGCCGGCGACCTGGTGGAAATCCAGGCGACCGCCGAGGGCGAGCCGTTTCCACGCCAGCTGGTCGGGGATGCGTTGGCGCTGTCGGCGCGGGGGATGGAGACGCTATTCGGGGCGCAGCGGGGGGCTTTGGGGTGACGGCGACACGGTCTCAGGACAAAGTCCATTTTATCTCACCTCCGCGCCCTCAGTGTCCAGTACGGTTAGGGCGTGGCCCAGTTCGCGCAGGGGTTCCTCTACCTGGTCGCGGTCGCCTACTACCAGGATGGTTAGGCGGTTGGGGGCCAGGTAGTCGGCGCCGACGCGGTGGGTGTCGGAGAGGGTGACGGCGGACAGGCGTTCCTCGAAGGTGCGGAAGTAGTCGTCGGGCAGGTTGAACTGGGCCAGCGTTACCAGTTGGCCGAGCAGTTGCGCCGGGCGCTCGAATCCGGCGGGATAGCCCAGGCGCAGCCCGTTCTGCGCGTTGTTCAGCTCGTCGTCGGTGAGGGGCCGCTCGCCGCTGATGTGAGCGAATTCTCTCAGGGTCTCGATAACCGCCTCTCGGGTGACGGCGGTTTGCACGCTGCCGCCGGCCGATAGCAGCGACGGCGCGTTGTACCAGGATATGCCCGAGTTGTAGCCGTAGGAATATCCCTTGTCCTGCCGGAGGTTCTGGTTGAGGCGGGCGGAGAACTGCCCGCCGAAGGCGTAGTTGAGCACCGACAGCGCCATGTGGTCGGCGTGGCTGCGCTCCACCAGGGGCATGCCGGCGCGTATCACCGACTGCGCTGCGCCGGGCTTGTCGATCAGGTAGATGCGAGGGCCGTCGCCATTGCCAGACACGTCGCCGGCGTCGATATTGGCTGCCGGCTCCGAGGGCGCGGCCCAGTCCCCGAAATGTTCCTCGGCGGCGGCCAGGGCATCGTGCAGGGAAACGTCGCCGGCCACCAGCAGGCAGAGCCGGTCGGGTCGCAGCGACTCGCCGTGTCTCGCCACCAACTCGGCGCGCGGCACGGCGGACACCGTCGCCTCGTTGCCCAAGTTGGAGTGAGCGTAGGGAGATTTGGAACCGAATACGAGCGCGCCGAAGTTGGAATCGGCGAGGAATCCCGCATCGTCCTTAGCGCGGCGCAAGTCGGTGAGGCGTTCGCGGCGCACCCGCTCCAACTCATGCTCGGGGAAGTTGGCGTTGCGGGCGACGTCGGCGGCCAGGCCCAGGGCGTGTTGCCAGTGCCGGCCCAGGGTCTCGGCGGTCAACAACGTGAGTTCCTTGCGGGCCTCCGAGCCCAGCCGCGAGCCGATGTGCTCGAAGGCGGCGGAGATTTCTTGGCTGTTGCGGTTGGTCGTGCCCTCGTCCATCATAGCCGCCGTGAAGGACGATAGGCCAAGCTGGCCGGCGGGGTCTCCGGTGGCGCCGGCCCGGGCCAGAAGCGCGAAGGACACCAGCGGCCCGCCCACGGCGGACTTGTTGGCAACGATGACCTCCATGCCGTTGTCGAGGCGTCCGCGCTGCGGCGTGGGCGGGACGAACGCCGGCGTGGGGCCGCCGGCCGGCTGCACGGTGCGATCGACGGCCATAGATACGGTGGATAGCGGCCGTTCGGGATAGACCCGCATCCGCACCCGGCCGCCGCTCAATATCTGTTGGTGGACCCGCAGCACGTCCTCGCGCGTTACCTTGCGGTAGTCGTCCATCACCGTGTTGAGGCGGTCGGGGTCGCCGGTGAAGGTGTTGAAGTAGTTGAGGGCGTCGGCGCGGCCGCCGAATCCGCCGACGCGGGACAGGGTGCGGTAGTGCTGCATCTCGATGCGGTTGATGGCCCGCTCGAACTCCTCGTCGGTAGGCGGTTCCGTGGCGATGCTCTGCAGCACCTCCTCGGCGGCCTCCTCCACCTCCTCCAGGGTGTGGCCTTCGGCGGGCGTCAGCTCCATGCGGAACTGACCGGCGATCTCGGCGGCGTAGTAGCTCACGGAGGCCGACTGAGCAATCTGCTTTTCGTACACCAGCGAGCGGTACATGCGGCTGCTGTGGCCGTCGGACAGGATGGCCCGGAGGATGTCGCCGGCGTCGTCGTTGCCCGACAGGTTGGCGGGAGCGAGCCACACGGAATACTGGCGCGGCAGCGTCACCCGGTCGGTCATCTCCAGGTCAACCCGGCCGGCCAGCGGCGAATCGGCCCGCCCGATGCGTCGCACTGCGGGGCCGGGGTCCAGGTCGGCGAAATAACGCTGCGCCAGGTCCAGCGCCTGGGCGGTGTCGATGTCGCCGGCGATGGCGAGGCTGGCGTTGGATGGCGAATAGTAACGGCGGAAAAAGTCCTTCACGTCGTCCAGGCTGGCCGCGTCCAGGTCCTCCTGTGAGCCGATGGTCATCCAGTGGTAGGGATGGGGCAGGGGGAACAGGGACTGCTGGATGTGCCACTGGGCCATGCCGTAGGGCCGGTTTTCGTAGCTCTGCCGACGTTCGTTTTTGACCACGTCGCGCTCGGTGTCAAACCCTTCCTGGTCCAGGGCGTCCAGCAGGAAACCCATGCGGTCGGCCTCCAGCCACAGGGCCAACTCCAGGTAGTTGGACGGCACGTCCTCCCAGTAGTTGGTGCGGTCGCCGGTGGTGGAACCGTTGAGGGTCGCGCCGATCTTTTGCAGCGGCTCGAAGTGGCTGGCCTTGTGATGCCGGGTGCCGCGGAACATGATGTGCTCGAAGAGGTGGGCGAAACCGGTGCGCCCGATCTCCTCGTCCTTGGAACCGACGTGGTACCAGACGTTGACCGCGGCCACGGGAATGGAGCGGTCCTGGTGCAGGATTACATCGAGACCGTTGGGCAGGGTGTGTTTCTCAAAAGCGATGCCAGCCATAAATCAGCGTTCCTTCGTGCAATGATGCGGCCATTGTAGCACCGGGCGGCTGACGTGAACGGCGCCCGGGCGCAGCGCGGCGTTGTGCTATATTCCAAGCTCACCAGCCGAGTTCTGATCCCGCCAGCCGAGTTCCGAGGTCACTACCATTGCTTTACGAAGTTGAAGTTGTCGCCGACGGCAACAGCCCCATGGATCTCAACCGGGTGTTCGACCTGCTCACGGACCCGCAACCCGTGTTGCGCATCGTCGCGCCGGATCCGATGGGCAACGACGTGTGGTGCGACGTCACCGGATGGGAGAACGGCGCGCCCTGCCCGGCCATGGCCGCGCTGTCCGAGGATTCCGGCGAGGGGGTCATCATGCTGATCTACGGCGGCGAGGACGGCATCCGGCTCAAGCCGGCGGAGGACTCTACAGCCTGGGACGCCGATGCCATCGACCAGTGGGGCGAAGCCTGCCTCATGCTGGGCAGCGACGTTGAAGTCGAGTACGCGCCGGCGGGCTGGGATTTCTCGCAACACCCGCACTGAAGGCCGTAACTTCAGCCCGTCGCCTCGGGCGCATTTTCCAGGGGCGCGTCCGGCCACGGTTCCCGCTCGACTTTCACGTCGGCGGTCAGCGTCTCCAATACCCCGGGGACATCCCGACGGTAGCCGCCCTTGCCGTCCTTGCGCGGGCGCAGCCGGGCCGCCGGACCGCCGTGCAGCCGCTGGAATGCTTCGTCGTCAGCGGCCGGTGGATTGTCCAGGCAGTCGTCCAGCTCGACGGCCGCCACGTACACCCGCCGGGCCGAGGAATCGACCTGACGCTGCATGATCTCGCGGTACAGTCGCCAGCACGCGGAACTCTCCAGGGCGTCGCTTGAGCACAGCAGGGCCACGCGGTCGTAATCGCGGAACCGGCTCATGGGCGGGATGACCTGCGAGTTGTAGATGGTTTCCTCGTCGTCGGCCAGCAGGCTCCAGCATTGCAGGCCTCTCTGGCGCAATTCTCCTTCCAGCCAGGCTACGATGGTGGCGTCCACCACCGACGCGATGAGCAGGACCCGGCGGTGCGGAGTTTCCTGGCGGAGCAGCAGGGCGTGGCCGTTGATGAAATCGGGGGGCACACCGGCGGAGCGCAGGAAAATCTCCGGCAGCCCGGCGCCGGACCGGGCCAGCGTATCCGCTCCGACCATGCTGGGGCCTTCGTGACGCAGGGTGTCCAGCCCCAGGGCCGCGCTCAAATCGCAGTCGGCGAACAGCGTCATGTCCACCACGCCGTCTTCCAGAAGGGTGCGGTCCAGGCGGGTGCGCACCAGGGACGTGCGGCGCAGGTCGCAGCGGGTCAGGTTGGCGACGTCGAGGCAGGCGGCGTTGAGGCGCGCGCCGCTCAGGTTGGCGTCGGTAAGGTCCGACATGGTCAGGTCGGCCTCAGAGAGGTCGGCGCCGGCGAGATTGGCCCCGACCAGCGTGGAGAACGCGATGTCGCAGTTGGTCAGGTTCGCGCCCCGCAGGTCGGCGTTGTTGAGGTTGCTGCCGCGCAGGTCGGACCGGGTGAAAACGGCGCCCGAGGCGTGGGAATCCTCAAAGTTCGCCCGGTTCAGGTTGCACCGGGTCAGGTGGGCCTCGCGCATCCTGGCGCCGTTGAAGTTGCCGTGGCGCAGGTCTGCGGAGGTGAGGTCGATTTCGGTCAGGTCGTCGAAAGCGAGATCGACTCCCGGCATTCGGACTCCGCTGAAATAACCGCCCGAAAGGTCCAGGTGCGGCCGGCGCTGGAAGGATCGGGCACGCCAGCGGGCTATGGCGAAGCTGCGCCCCTTGGCAATGGCAATATGCTCGGGGTTGGCCAACCCACTACTCCGCTCCAGGATGTGCGGCCGGACTAATCATCGCCGGCTGCCAACGCCGCTTCCCTGCCGGCGAACGCTGGCATCACCTCCGACGAGAAGATGGACAACTGCTCCTTGAACTCGTTCCAGGGCATACCCTCGGGCCACTGCAGCACGATGTCTTCCAGACCGGGGTACTTTGCCTCGATGTCGCGCAGGAAGTCGATGAAGTCGCCGGGGTTGCCGCAGAACCAGGCCTTCTGGTCAACGCCGTCCTCGATGCGCGGAACCCGCGTGGGCGCGCCCGGGGTGCCCCAGGGCCGGCCCTGTTCGTCGGTATAGCGCACGAACCCAAAGGGGGCGAACCACTTGTAGCGCTCGTCGTGGAAGGGGCGTACTTTCTCGATGGCCTCCTCGCGGCTGCCGGCGATATAGAAGCCGAACCCCAGGGCCATGTCGCCGCCCAGGGGGATGTCCCGGCCGGCGCCCACGGCGGCGGAGTGGTACTGGGTAATCATCTGCTCGGCGTAAAGCTCGCCGGTGAGGGCGACCATGGCCTTGATGCCGCGCTCGGCGATGTAGTTCAGCGTGCGGCCGCTGGCGATGGGCTGCCAGATTTCCACCGGCTGGCTGACCGGTCGCGGCACCATCGTAATTTCTTTGAGGTCATAGCCGCGATAGGGCACGGTCGGGGGGATGGTGTAGTACTTGCCCTGGTGGCTCCAGGACTCCTCGTTGAACGCCTTGAGGATGACTTCCATCTGCTCCAGGAACAGTTCACGGTTGGCGTCGTTGTCGATGACGGGGGAGCCGAAGGTCTCCACCTCGCGGGAGTGGTAGCCCCGGCCCACGCCGAAGATCATGCGGCCGCCGGTGAGGATGTCCGCCATGGCGAAGTCCTCAGCGATGCGCAGGGGGTGCCACATGGGGATGATGTTGAAAGCCTGGCCGAATTTGAGGTTTTTGGTCTGGCCGGCCAGGTGGACGCCCATGAGGATTAGGTTGGGGATGCACTCGTAGCCTTCGTGCTGGAAGTGGTGTTCGGCCATCCACATGCAGTAGAAACCGCGCTCGTCCATGTGCTGGGCCAGCGCCTGGGCGTGGTCGTAGGCCTGCGCCAACTGCTCGTTGGTGTAGCGACGCTGGTCGGGGGGAGTGCCGTCCGCGCCCACGTTGTCCAGGTCGATCTGCCCGACGTACAAAACCGAAAACCGCTTAATCATCCAGCCCATGCTCCGCTGTAATAAGATTCGGCGGCGATTATAGCACGGGGCCGGCTAGGGGCGGAGCCGGCGACCGTCAGGTGGACGAAGCCTGCGTGCCTATATGCTTGCCGTCGCACCTTGCCGGGCGGGGCGCTTTGGTATGAGTTGCTGTAATGCGCAATGCTCGTTACGAAAAACGCTGCAATGGGGAGCATATTCTACGAAACGTCAAATTGACAGCCAAATCGGGGTAAATATACAATCCGCGCCAGCCTTAAATTTGTTGGAGGGTCGGATAAGATGCCCAGTCTTCGTAAGTTTGGCAGAGCCATTGCACTCCCCGCCTTGACGCTGATTTTGCTGCTGGCGTTCGCCTGCGGCACCCCGGCGGAACCCATTCCGGTTCCCGCCGAACCCACCGCCGCGCCGGAACCCACCGCCATGCCGTCGGCTACCGAAGCTATGGCGGCCGCCGCGCCGGCAGCCATGGCCACCGTGGCCGAAGCGGAAGTGGCGCCGCCCATGTCGGAATACTGGAACCCGCCGACCGACTACTACGGCGACCCGGTGTACGGCGGCACGCTGCGCATCAACTACGAGGACCCGCTGGAGCACGCCAACGCCTGGGGCGCTTTCTCCGGCGTGACGGTGCGCTACCGGACCCCCACGCACAACAACCTGGTGGAGACCGACCCCTACGACGACGGGAAAATCATCCCCGACCTGGCCGCCGGCTGGACCAACCACGATGACGGCCAGGGGCTCACGCTGTATTTCCACGACGGCATCACTTGGCACAACGGGGACGCCTTCACCTGCGAGGACGCCCGTTTCACCCTGGAGACCATGGTGACGGGCAACGGGATTACCGCCAGCGAGATGCGCGGCAAGCTGGGCTTCCTGGATATAGGCAATTCCAAGTGCGTGGACGACTTGACGCTGGAGTTGCGCTTTGTGGAGCCGAGCGCCACCGCGCTGCTGGCCTTCACCGACCGGGCCGGTCTGATGTTCAACAAGGCCTGGTTTGAAGCCGGCGGCGAAGAGGCCATGTTCCAGGACGTATCCGTCGGCACCGGGCCTTTCCGCTGGGAAGAGGGGCAGAGCGTCGGAGTTGACGAGCAGAACTTCGTCAAGAACGACGACTACTTCAAGGACGGCCTGCCCTACGTTGACCGGGTGGTGGTATTCGGCATCCTGGACGAGTCCATCCAGCAGTCGGTGATGCTGGCCCACCAGACCGACTGGCACTGGGTGCGCAACTTCGGGCAGTACGACGCCTACGTGGAGCACCCGCAAATCAGCACGGTGATCCGGGCGACGCGCGGGCATCATTCCCTGTGGCTCAACGCGCGTAACGCGCCCTTTGACAACGTGCGCGTACGCCAGGCCATCATGATGGGTATCGACCGGGACACCGGCATCAGCATCCTGCAGGCCGGACACGGTTCCGCCGGGTTCCTGATGGCGCCGGGCAGCCCCTGGAGCTTGGACGAGTCGCAGGGCTGCGCGGTGCCGGGCTGGTGCGCTCCCGCCGACGGCGACTGGGACTCCCGCCGCGCCGAGGCCAAGGCCATGCTGGAAGCGGAAGGCTTTGACTTCGACAAGACCTACAAGTTCACGGTGGAGGCCGACGCCCAGGTGCAGGCCCGCGCCACGTTCTTCCAAGAACAGTTGCGCCTGCTGGGGGTACAGACCGACTTCGACCTGGTGGAGACGGTAGCCTACCGCAAGCAGACCTCCGAGGGTTCCTGGGGCGACATCCTGCCGCGCAACGACACGATGCCAAGCGACGACCCGGCGCTGGGCATGGGGCACTACTTCCGCTGCGCGTCGCCGAACAACCACTGGACGCCGGGCCTGGACTGCGACGAGAGGGCGGAAGCGCTGCTGGACCAGGCTTCCACCACCGTTGACCAGGCGCAGCGCAAGGCCATCTCCGACGAGCTGCAGCTCTACGCCATGGAACAGTACTGGAAGTTCCCGCTGTACTGGGAGCAGGAGGCGGTGGCCTTCTGGCCCGAGGTGCGCGGCTACTTCCACCACCCGCAGCCGTCCAGCTCGTTCCTCCGCTGGGAACACCTGTGGATTGACCCGGCCCACGCCGACGATTCGGACAAGGCCGGCCAGACCTCCGGGGTTCCGGGCGGCATCTAGCCCGTCCGGGCCGCAACCGCCTTACCCGTCGGGGTGAACCATCGTTCACCCCGACGCCATTCAAAGGCTGAACCAAGCCATGCGCACTTACCTCCTCCGCCGTCTGGCCCTGTTCGTCCCCACCGCCTTCGGGGTGTCAGTCTTCATCTTTCTGATGCTCCACGTGATTCCCGGGGACTACGCCACCACGCTGCTGCTGGGAGGACGGGACCAGGCGCTGGTGGCCACGGAGGAAGACTTCGCCCGGGTCCGCAACCAGTTGGGGCTGGACAGGCCGTTGCACATCCAGTACGCAACGTGGGCGGCCAAATTAGCGCGCGGGGACTTGGGAATCTCGTGGATCAACCGCCAGCCGGTGCTGGAGCGGATGCTGCCGCGCATCGCGGTCAGCGCGCAACTGGGCGTAATGGCGGTGCTGATCGCTTCCATAATCGCCATACCGGGGGGCGTCATCGCGGCGGTGCGGCAGGACACTGTCATCGACTACGTGCTGCGGTTCGTCAGCATGATTTTCGAGTCGATGCCCAACTTCTGGATTGGCCTGCTGCTGATAGTGGGCCTGCTGACGATTTTCGACTGGATACCGCCCATTTCATACGCCAACTTGTGGGAAGACCCGTGGGACAACCTGATGATACTGATCTTCCCAGCAATGGTGGTGGGCGCGCGTAGCTCGGCGGGCATGCTGCGGATGACCCGTTCGTCCGTCCTGGAGGCGCTGCGGGAGGACTACGTGCGGACTGCCGAGGCCAAGGGCCTGTACCGCAGCCGCATCCTGTTCATTCATGTGTTGCGCAACGCACTGCTGCCGGTGGTTACGCTGGCCGGCTTTGAAGTCGTGTTCCTGATGGGCGGCCAGGTGGTGGTTGAGCAGGTGTTCAACATTCCCGGCCTGGGCAACCTTTTCATCCAGGCGGTGGGAGCCCGAGATTTCCCGGTGATACAGGCGATAGTAATGTTCATTGCCGGCGTGGTGCTGGTGGCGAACCTGGTGGTGGACTTGATGTACGCCTGGCTCGACCCGCGAATACGGTACACGTAGGGGCATGACATGACGCTGCCCAACATAGCAAGCCAACGGGGCGAATCTGACGGCCAGGCGCTGACCCGGCGCCGGCTGTCCTTCACCCGTCTCACCCTGCTCTACCTGCGTTCCAAGCCCCTGGGGACGGCCGGCCTGCTGATGGTGCTGGTCGTGGCCGTGGTGGCTATTTTCGCGGCGGTGATCGCGCCCTTTGACTACCAGGCGCAGAACTACGAAGCGGTGCGCACCTCGCCCAACACGACCTTCCTGTTCGGCACGGACCAGTTCGGACGCGACGTATTCTCACGGGTGGTGTACGGGGCGCGCATTTCCCTGATTGTCGGGTTGTTTTCGGTGCTGGCCGGCACGGGAGTGGGCGCGGTGATCGGGCTGTTTTCGGGCTACTTCATGGGCAAGACGGACGCGGTGATCCAGCGGCTGGTTGACATGTGGATGTCGCTGCCCGACCTGATCTTGGCGCTGGTTTTCGTGGCGGCGCTGGGCAACTCAATACCCAACATCATCCTGGCCATTGGGGCTACGATTCTGCCCCGGGGCGTGCGGGTCATCCGCTCCTCGACTATCTCGCTGCGGGAAACCGACTACGTGATGGCAGCGCGGGCCATCGGGTCTTCGGACCTGCGCATCATCCTGCGGCACATCGCGCCCAACACCATGGCGCCGTTCCTGATCATCATGTCCTCGATGTTCGGCACCGCCATTCTGACCGAGGCCGGGCTGAGCTTCCTGGGGCTGGGCATCGCTGAGCCGACGCCGTCGTGGGGCCGGATGCTCACGGGCCAGGCGGCGCAGTACCTTTCAACGGCGCCGTGGATCCTGATCTTCCCCGGGCTGGCCATCAGCGTGACCGTGCTGGGGTTCGCCTTCGCCGGCGACGCCCTGCGGGACATACTTGACCCCAGGCAGCGCGGACGCTAATCTCACCGCCCCAAATCCTGAACACGACCGGGGTTCCGGGATGTCCCGGAATACCGCTGGAGGGAATCGTGCGCAGTATCGACATCCATGCCCACCTGACGCCGCAGTGCTTTTTGCAAGCCATGGCCGCCGGACAGTCCTGGCACGGCGTAAATCCCGGCGACATGTTCGTCGCGCCCCGCAACGTCTGGACGCCGCAGCAGCGCATCGACGACATGAACTCGCTGGGGGTTGACGTGCAGGTGGTTTCCACGGGCGCGGCCTTCTACTTCTACGACCGGGACCCGCAGGTCATTTCGGAGATGCACCGGGAGTGCAACGAGGAAGTCCACCAGATGACCATGGACTACCCCGAGCGGTTCAAGGGTTTCGCTCAAATCCCGATGCAGGACGTGAACACGGCCATCGCCGAGCTGGAGTACGCAGTAACGCAACTGGGCCTGGTGGGGGCGATGATTAACGACACCGCCAACGGGCTGCCCTACGACGACCCGTCGCTGCTCCCGCTGTGGCGGGCCGCCGAGCAGATGGGCGCGATACTGTTCATCCACCAGCAGGGCGGCGACACGCTGGTTACGCCGCGCTCCAACCGCTACCACCTGCCCAACACCATCGGCAACCTGGTTGACCGGGCCGTTACCTTCGCGTCGTTCGTGTTCGGCGGCGTGATGGACAAGTGCCCCGACCTGAAAATCTGCCTGGCCCACGCCGGCGGGTACACTTGCTTCGGCGTCGGGCGCATGGACCGGGGCTGGCAGGTGCGCTCCGAGGCGCGGGTGAACATCCAGCAGCCGCCCAGCACCTACCTGAACCGCTTTTACTACGACTGCCTGACCCACAGCGAGGCGGCGCTGCGCATGGTGATTGACACCGTGGGCATCGACCGGGTGGTATTCGGCACCGACTGGCCGGCGGACATGGCCATCGACCAGCCGGTTTCCTGGGTGCTGGGTTTGGAAAGCCTGACCCAGGACGAGAAGGATGCCATCCTGTGGAAGAACCTCGAGAAGCTGCTGAACATCTAACGGCCTCCGGATTCCCGCTTTCGCGGGAATGACGGTGCAAATCGGATACAGCCTAATCACGGAGAGGCGCACAATATGCGAGCCATTGACATTCACGCCCATTCCACGCCCCAGTGCTTCCAGCGCGAGGTACTGCAGGGCCGCTCCTGGCACGGCATGACCGCCGCCGAGGGCGAGTTGTTCAACCCGCGCAACGCCTGGACTCCCGAGCAACGCATCGCCGACATGGACTCCATCGGCGTGGACGTGCAGGTGGTGTCCACCAACGTGGCCTTCTACAAGTACGACCAGGACGTGGACACCACCGTCGCCATCGCCACCGACTGCAACGATGAAGTGCACCAGATGACGCTGGACTACCCGGAGCGGCTGGCCGGCCTGGCCACGCTGCCGATGCAGGACGTGAGGGCGGCCATCGCGGAACTGGAGCGCGCCGTTACTACCCTGGGATTCAAGGGCGCGATGATCAACGACCACGTGAATGGCCGCACCTATGATGACCCGGCGTTTCTGCCCTTCTGGCGGGCGGCGGAGCAGATGGGCGCCGTGCTGCTGATCCACCAGGCCAATCCGACCATGGTGGCGCCGCGCATCGACCGCTACCACCTGCCCAACACCATCGGCAACCTGGCGGAGCGCGCCGTCACTTTCGCCTCTTTCGTGTTCGGCGGCGTCATGGACCAGTGTCCCGACCTGAAAGTATGCCTGGCCCACGGCGGCGGCTACACCTGCTTCGGAGCGGGCCGCATGGACCGGGGCTGGCTGGTGCGCCGGGAGGCGAGGGTCAACATCACGCAGCCGCCCAGCGAGTACCTGGACCGCTTCTACTACGACTGCCTGACCCACAGCGAGCCGGCGCTGCGGATGCTGATTGACACGGTGGGCATCGACCGGGTGGTGCTGGGCACGGACTGGCCGGCGGACATGATGATCGACTGGCCGGTGGGGTGGGTGATGGGCCTGCCGTCGCTGACGCAGGATGAGAAAGAAGCGATCCTGTGGAAGAACCTGGAGAAGCTGTTGGGGCTTTAGGCTGGTGGCGTTTCCTTCCGGCAATACGCCATACCTCGCATCATGAGGTCGCCTGTGACAGAGTCAAAGCTGAAGTTGATGGAATCCCGATGCCGGACAACAAAAGGATTTTGCTCTAGCTGGATGTCTTGGATGGTCCGGTAGCGGTCTAGTGACTGCCATCCGTTTGGGTCCGCTCTTTGAGGGATTCCAAGGCGCGATAGGCGAAACACCATTTGAGTACCTCGGCAGTTTCCGGTATTTCGCCCCATTCGATGAGCGCGGCCATTCGCTCGCTGGGCATTTCGTAGCGCTGTTCGTAGTCGGCGATTTCGGCTTGCAACTCCGCCATCATTTCAGCGCGGGAAACTCTGCGTACGGGAATGCCAGTGGTAGTTTCGGTGGTGGTCATTGGGACCTCCATTGAAAGAAGAGGAACTATCTGGGTAACGTGCTCGATTGTAGCAGACATCGTCCCTGTTCAGATGACCAGGCTCGCACTGCCGGCGGCGGAGTTGGGAAAGGGTCATGGGATTGCATCTGGGTTGATTGTCTAAATCGGGATTTACGGGATTTCAGGATTGGCAGGATTGGGTAGTGTGGTGGCGATTTTTGGAAATCCCGCTCATTTCCGCTCACTTCCGTTTATTTGAGTAGGGCGCTGGTGCGGGATGTGAGGGTAAATGGGGGCGGATTGGGCCGGTTTTGGAGGTGATGAAGGTGGTTTTGGCGGGCCGGTGAGAGGATTTGGGGGAGCGGCGTTTGGTGTTGGGCATTGGACGGCTCTGGGGTTGAGCGCTGGGTTGGATGTAAGTGGTTGGGTAGTTAAATGGTACGGATGGGTTGCGGGTTAAGGCAAGGGGGAAGTGTCACTGGGCAGCGTTCCCTAAAGGATGGTGATTATGGTGTGTGCCCGCCACACGCGATGGTATAATCAGAACGGGCTTGCGGGTTGCCGCAGGGTACGAATTAGCCACCGAGGTTTGCACGATGATGAAGCCGACTAAAGCGCAAGCGAAAGACCGTATTCAGCGGACATTGGATACGATACCAGCATTGATGTCAATGTCCTATTCTTCCCAAGAATTCACAAAATGGCACCGAACCGCGGAAATAGCCATACAGAATACTTTCGGAGAAAACTCACAACATATCGAAACATTCAAAGAAATCCGATACACCCCAAGGTCGTTCATTATTGGAGCACCCGATCACCAAGTCCAAGCAGCATATAGACAATCCTATGTGTCTGGCCTAAAACGTGTCGAGGCCATCCTAGAATCGATGATTGAAGAAATTGAGGAGTATTGGCAGGACGACGTTCAACCGCAAACTACGAACGGGCAAGCGAGCGTGGACGAACCGATTGCCGCAAACCGAGTGTTCGTCGTTCACGGGCGGGATGAAGCAGCTACTCAAACGATGGCGAGGTACATTGAAGGTCTGGGGCTGGAGCACGTCATATTACGAGAACAGCCCAGCGAAGGCCGCACGGTAATCGAGAAGTTTGAGGAATATGCTCAAGTGGGGTTCGCAGTTGTGCTGTGTACACCGGACGACGTGGGCGCACTTGAGAATGAACAAGACAACCTGAAACCGCGTCCGCGCCAGAACGTGGTTTTCGAGTGGGGATTCTTTCTGGGGAAGATCGGTCGCAACCGAGTGTGCGCTCTGTTCAAGGAAGGTGTCGAAATACCGTCGGACTACGCCGGCGTTATCTACATACAGATGGACGATTTCGGCGGCTGGCGGATGGAGTTGGCCAAAGAGTTGAAAGCGGCAGGGATGCAGGTTGACATGGACCGCCTTTTATCAACCTAACCCCTACTAACCCACCCCCTACAACCGGCGGTTGGTTATTACCGGCTCGGAGGCGAGGAGGCGGCGCAGGCCGTCGAGGTTGGGCAGGTGCAGGATTTCGGAGAGGCCGTTGTCGAGGCGGCGGCGGGTGGGGCAGTCGGTCATGGCGGGCAGGCGCTGGAATTCGTCATCGGCTATGTGGTCGAAGAGCTGGGACAGGGCTTGCAGTTGTTCGAGGGTGATGGCGCGCACGTCCAGCGTGGGCAGCTGTTCCAGGTCGGCTTTTTTCATGCCTACCCAACTGCCTTCCGTGCTGGTGCGCTGCGCCACGATGGTCAGCAGGCCCAAACTGGAATTTAGCCATACGGCCAACGCTTTCTCGTGGGAAATCTCGTCAATCTTGATGGGCCACCACACGTTGGACAGCACCCTGGTGTCGGTTCGCATCGCGATTACTCTGGTGGTATTCAGCCGCAATCGTTCGGCGACAAGCAGCCGGCCGGCTTGACGCCATAAGTGTTCGCCATAGCCCGGACGCTGTCCGCCTTTGGGAGTGACCAACGGAGATAGATAGGCATCCGGAGCGCAAACTAAAGACTTATGCTGTTCGGTATCGTGTCCTTCCACCATTGGATAGGCGGTCTGAACGGTAGTCCGCTCGAACCCATCGACTAACCGCCTCCGATCAGGGCCGATTTCGCCGAGTTCGGTTAATGGGCAGAGGGGGATTTGGCCGACGGTTGACTCGCCGGGAACCCACACCTCGCCGTCGTCGAGCAGGCGCAATGCGGCGCGAGTCAAGTCGGCGCGGGCGAACTGCACGCCGGCCCATTTCTTGCCAACGAGCCTGGATTCGGGGATGGATACCAGTTCGCCGACGTGCCGGCCGTCCACTTCCACCAGGGCGGCGCCGGTGTTTTCAATGTTGGCCGGCGTGGTGTCGGCGATGGCTTGAGCGGCGCGGTGGGCGTCCAGCACGCCGGCGGGGTTTTGCCACAGGCTGACGAAAGTGGTGCGATGTTCCTCACCGTCGTCGTTGCCGTTGGCGGGACGGCGGCGGGTGGCAATCAGCAGGGCTTCGGACAAGTCGGTGCTGTCGGAAAAGTTCCAGCGCGTCGGGTCGTGGGAGACGATGACTATGTCCAGGGTAAAGTCGCGTTCGATGAGGGAACGGGTCTGCTGCCAGGAGGGGCCGGTGCAGACGGTGGCCGGCAGAACCAGGGCCAGGCGTCCCTCGCCGGGGCGCAGCTTGGGAGACGCAGCGGCCACGAAAGCAGCGCCGAGGCCGGCGGTTGCCGTCGCCTGCCGCGACCTGAGGCGTCGGGAAAGTTCGTCTTGCAGCCGGCGGCGGTCGGCGGCGGGCAGGCTGCCGAACAGCAGGTTGCCGCCCACGGAGCGGGTGAAGGGCGGATTCATAATCGCCAGGTCCAGGTCGGGCAGCGTGGCGAGTTCTTGCTGTTCCGCGCCCTTGGAGCCGCCGCCATAGACCCGGCCGGCATCGCGAATCGTGCGGCCGCTGACGCCCATGCCGGCCGGGGACAGCGCGAACTGGACCGCCGCCTGCGATTCCCCCAGGAAGTCCAGTGAGCCCAGGGATACGTCGTCGCCGTCGGCCCCCAGGGGCATCACGTAGAGGTTGATGCGGTCAAACTGGATCTCGGGGTTCAGCATCGCCAGACTGGTGGCGGCGAAATGCACGGCGGAGAGTTGAACGTCGTAACCGTGCAGGGCTTGTTCCACCATCGCTTTGTGCAGGGCCGGAGCGTTCTGACCGCCGGCCTCGGTGTGGCGGCGTTCCGCTTCGGCGGCCACGGCCATCAGCAGGGTACCGGTGCCGCAGGCAATGTCGGCGACGTTGAGAGACGCGGGAAACTCGTGGTGGCTCCAGTCAACTCCCTGCGGCCAGTCGTGGAACACCAGCCGCGTGAGCAGCGTCGCCGCCGGGACGGAGGTGTAATAGGCGCCAGTGAATTTGGCGTCGGTGAGCAGCGTGTGGAAGAGCCGGCCCGACAGGTCGTGTCCCGCCAGGTGGCTGGTGTCTTCCACCGCCTTGAGGATTGGCTCCATCACCGGGCCGTGCCAGAGGTGTGGCAGGTCGGCATAGTCCAGGATGGTCAGCATTCTTTTGGCAAGGTCGAACACCGGCACGTAGTCGATGGTTTCGCAGATGTGATCCCAAACCTTCAGCAGCCCGGGCACACCGCCATCCCGCCAGGTTTCGGCAACGGTGGGTACAGCGTCATTGGTGGACGCGAGGCGCAAATGGAAGGCCAGGGCGTTGAATATGACCAGGCAGCCGATGCGCAGGGCCTTGGCGCGGTCAGTTTCCCGGTCGGTCTGGGCGATGGCCTCCCTGACCAGGCGGGCCAGCCGGGCATAGGTGGCGAGTTTGGCCGCCGATTGCTCGACGGCGTGCTCGATGACGGCGGCGGCGGCGACCACGCGGTCGGTGCCCTCCAGTTCCAGCGGCAACACGCGCAAGTGGTCGGCGATCTCGGCGGGAGAGCCGAACCGGGAGCGTAATTCGTCAACCGGTTCGCCCCGGGAACCGTGCAGCCACCATTCAAGGTCGCCGGCGTGTTCAAGCCCCTCGCGGGTATCCTCCAGGTATTTCAACCCCTCCGGGTAAAGGACGCCGATAACGCCCAGCGCGTCAGGGAACTGCTGCAATCGAGTGTCCAGCTGGCTTTCCAACTGGCCGACGGAATCCTCCCACTTGCATTCCAGCAGCACGGTGTCCCCGGTCTTCAGCGTGATGCGAACGTCGGGAGTCGTGTTGCGGTTGCGCCGTTCGGCGCGGGCGGGTATGCCCTGGTCCCGGAGCAGTTGGGCGAGGAACGTGTTGACCGCTTCCTCGCGGATGACTTCCCGGCCTCCGTTGCCGGGTAGAGTGGCGTTGCGGTTTCGTCGTGGTCGAGGCATGGCTGCGGTTCCTCTTGATTCGGCGCATCATAGCAAAATTACCCGCTATAATCGCTGCATCCGAAAATGTAGCGAGGGAGGCAATCCCATGGATTTGACCCTGAACGGGAAGGTAGCAATTATCACCGGCGGCAGCCGCGGTTTGGGTCGCCAGTGCGCGTTGGCGCTGGGGCAGGAAGGCTGCGCCGTGGGCATCTGCGGACGCGACAGCGACCAGGTGGGCAGGACGGTGGCGGAACTCCAGGGCCTGGGCATCAAGGCCAGCGGCAGCCAAGCCGACGTCACCAACCAGGACGACGCGGCCCGCTTTTTGCAGGAAACGACCGACGCGCTGGGCGCGCCGGACATCCTGGTGAACAACGTGGGCGGCCGGCGCGGTTCCGTGCTTTTCGACGAGACCTCCATGGAGCAGTTTCTGGAGGGGCTGGAGGTCAACCTGATCTCCGCGGTGCGGATGACCAAGCTGGCCTTGCCGCACATGCAGGCCCAGGGCTGGGGCCGCGTCATCAACATCGCGTCGATCTACGGCCGCGAGCACGGCGGGTCGGTGGACTACATGACGGGCAAGGCGGGGATGATCGCGTTTTCCAAGCACCTGGCGCTGCAACTGGCGCAGACCGGCGTGCTGGTCAACTGCGTCGCGCCCGGCAGCATCGACTTTCCCGGCAGCAGTTGGGACCGCTTCCAGCAGAACAACACCCCCGAGGTGGTGGCCGAGTTCATCGACCGCAACCTGCCCATGGGCAAGTTCGGCTGGCCGGAACCCATCGGCGAGACGGTGGCGTTCCTGGCCTCGGACCGGGCCGGGCTGATCACCGGCGCGTGCATCAACGTGGACGGCGGGCAGTCGAAATCGCTGTTCTAGCCGGGTTGGTGCACCGTCCCCACGAATTCCTGCCAGGCCAGCACGCACTGCGCCGGCGCTGAGTGCTGGACGTAGCCGCCGGCGCCGGGGATGCGGGCCAGCGTGCAGTTGGGCATGAGGTCGGCCTGACCCTGGGCGCGGTCGGGGATGTCGCCCTCGCTTAGTTCGCCGACCATCGCCAGGGCCGGCGTTTGGATGGACGGCAGCCGGTCGGTGAGGTTCTGTGTGCCCAGGTAGGCGAGGGTCTCCAGCACCACGTGGCGGGCGGTCTGGCCCATCTGCTGGATGTACCACTCGTGATGCTCGGGAGCGGCGTCGGCGCTGACCCGCCGGCCGCCGGTGGCGCGGGCCCAGCCCTCAGTGCCTTCCTCCTGCACCAGCCGGTAGTAGTTCTGGTAGGTGTCCACGCCGGTGAAGTTGTAGGGCGAGGTGCAAGTGGTTACGGTGTGCAGGCGCTCGGGGTACTGGTAGGCGAACTGCAACGCGATAGTGCCGCCGATGGTCTCGCCTATGAGGTGCGCCCGGTCCACCTCCAGGTAATCGAGCAGGTTTCGCAGGTCGCCGGCGAAGCCTTCCAGCGACCAGTCGTAACTGTCCGGCGCCGGCACCGTGGAGCGTCCGAACCCGCGCGCATCGACGCGGATTACGCGGTATTGGCGGGCCAGCAGGGGCGGCCAGGCGTACCAGAGGCGGCCGTTCTTGGCGTTGCCGTGGTGGAGCACGATGGTCTCCACCGTCGCCGGGTCGCGCCACGGGTCGGTGAAGTTATCGTCGTCGTAGTACATCTCAAGGTTGTCAGCAAGGGGCGCGATGGGCATGGTTACCTCCTTATTACACGCCAAGCCCGCCGCCCGGCGTCTGGTCGGCCAGCGGGATTTGCACGCTGACGCGGTCAACGTCGCCGACGCTGCGGGTGGTATGGCCGCGACCGGTCAGGTCTTCGCACAGCTCGATGTCGCCCACGTTGAAGATGCGCTTCGTGCCGTCGCCCAGGCCGATTTCCACCTGGCCCTGCAGGGTGATGACGTACTGGCGGCGCGGCGCGGTGTGGAAGTCCACGAGTTGGGTGGGCTTGAGGCGGCTGAACTGAACGCCGGTGGCGGCCTCCGTCGCCGTGCGCATGGCGTGGCCCACCTGCTCGAAGGGAAGGTCAAGGTCCTCGATGTGCGACTCGCCGTCCTCGCCCGTGTAAATCCTGACTACCTGCATCTGCTTAAACCTCCGGTTCCCGTTTCGGATGCGGCCATCATAGCACCTGATATACCGACGCGGGGAATCGCATTTGCCTGCCTTGTCGTTAGCAAATACAATGGAGCGTAGTGCGGATAATTGATCACCGGCGCGCCTCGCAATGGACAGGCTGTGCATATCATAGCGAAAAGGACACTCAGGGAATTTTGGGAGACACATCCTGATGCTGAAACTGCGCTCCGGGATTGGCACTCGGAAGTCGAACGAGAGGATTGGGCAACGCCGGCTCACCTACGCCAGCGTTATCCCAACGCCAGTATTATCGGCAGAGATCGCGCGGTTTTCAGGATCAGAGGCAACAATTATCGGCTGGTCGTGAGGATTTTCTATCCGGCCCGTACAGTGTATATCCGGTTCGTGGGAACCCACGCAGAATACAACCGCATCAACGTCGCGGAGGTCTAACAATGGCAAGCCTAAACCCCATTTGTACAGAAGCCGACTATGACTCCGCGTTGGCGCGGGTCACTGTGCTCATGGACGCCCTTACTACCCCGGACGGCCAGATTGACGACGTAGATCATCCCAGCCGGGTTGAGTTGGATGAGCTCGTAGCCCTAATTGAGGCGTATGAGGACGAACACCATCCTATCGGAACTCCCAACCCGGCTGCTGCCATCTAGTCGGCTGCCGCCGGCATGGCTGCGCTGCGGGCGGCCAGGGCGTTGTTGAGCGCGGTGCGTTCGGCCCGCTCGGTTTCCGGCGAGAAGCGCACCACGAATACCAGCGCCGACGCTATCAGCACCACTACGCCGACGATCATCAGCGCGTCCGTGTAGGTCAGGCCCTCCGCGCGGAACAGGAACCCGAAGGCCACCGCGCCGGCGTTGCCGCCCGCGCCCACGATGCCGGCCACCGAACCCAGCGCCTTGCGGTTGATGAACGGAACCACCGAGAAGGTCGCGCCTTCGGACATCTGCACGAACAGGCTGAATATGATCATCGCGCCCACTGCCAGGAACAGCGTCGCCATCTGCGAGAACAGCAGGAGCGCGATTCCTTCCAACAGCAGCACGCCGCCCAGGAACATCACGCGGCCCTTCAGCCCGAACTTGATGCCCATCTTGTCGCCGAACATGCCGCCCAGCGTGCGGGCGAAGATGTTCATCAGACCGAACGTGCCGGCGATGATGCCGGCGGTGGCCAGGTTCAACTCAAAGCGGTCGTAGTAGTACAGCGCGGCGATGTTGTTGATGGTCAGCTCGACGCCGAAGCATGCGCCGTAGATGACGAACAGCGCCCACACGCGGTAGTCCCGGGCCGCTTCCCAGAAGGAGCCTTTGACCTGGGACGCCGACGGCATCAGGCCCCGCGCCCGCAGGTCCTTGTAATTTCCGGCCGGGCTGTCCTGGGTGAGGAAGAAGTACGCGACGCCCATGAGCAGCAGGGCGGCGCCCGGTATTACCATGGCGACGCGCCAGCCCCAGACCTCGCCGACGCCGAACATGAGCACCAGGGTAAGCACGAATGGCATCACTGCCTGGGTCACGCCGCCGCCCATATTGCCCCAGCCGGCGGTGGTGGCGTTGGCGGTTCCGACCACGTTGGGGGCGAACATCACCGACGTGTGGTACTGGGTGATGACGAAAGAGGCGCCGATTACGCCGATGGCGAGGCGGAACAGCAGGAAGGTCTCGTAGTTCTGCGCCAGCCCGATGCACATTACCGGAATGGAACCCAGCACCAGCAAGCCGCTGTAGGCCAAGCGCGGGCCGACGCGGTCGCACAGCCAGCCGATGACCAGGCGCGCCACGATGGTGATCGCCACCGACGCGATGATGGTGTTGCCAATCTGCGCCTTGGTGAGCAGCAGGTCTTCGCGCACCACCGCCATCAGCGGGGCGATGCCGAACCAGCCGAAGAAGCACAGGAAGAACGCGAACCAGGTCAGGTGGAACGTCCGCATCTGCGGCGTCGCCAGGCTGAACAGTTTGATGCCGGTGGCTTTGCCGCTTTCCAAAGCGGAAAGCGCGCCATGGCGTGCGGAACCCGATACGCTCATTTTGCCATCTCCAGTTTGTTTCTGCCCAAGTCCAACACTGCCTGCACCTGGGGCTTGCAGGAACCGCAGCCGGAGCCGGCTCGGGTCGCGTCGCAGACCGCCTTGAGGCTGCCGCAACCTTCCTCCGTCGCTGCGGCCATGATGCGGCCCTTGGTTACGCCGTTGCAGTCGCAGATGCGGGCGGCGTCCGGCAGGTCTTCAACTTTCATGGGCAGCCCGGCGTCGCCGGCCATGGGGAACAGCAACTCCGAGCGGTTTTCCGGCAGCGCTTCCTGCCGGTCAAAGGCTTGCAAAATCCGCGGCGCGGCGGATCCGTCGCCCAACAGGATGGCGCCCGTTACCTTGCCGTCGCGCACGATGACCTTCTTGTACACGTGGCGGTTGGGTTCCACGTAGGTGACCACCTCGTCGTCCTCGGTGAGCGCGTCCTTGTCGCCGGCCACGGCGAGTTCCACGTCCATCACCTTGAGCTTGGTGGCGATCCGCGAGCCGGTGTAGGAAGCTTCGGCGTTGCGTCCGGCCAGGCGCTCCGCCAGCACTCGCGCCTGGTCCCACAGCGGGGCCACCAGTCCGTAGGTCTGGCTGCGATGCTCGGCACACTCGCCGATGGCGTAGATGTTCTGGTCGTTGCGGCAGGCGAGGCTGTCGTTCACCAGGATGCCCCGGCGCACGTGGAGGCCGGCCATCCGCGCCAGGTCAACGTTGGGCCGGATGCCGGCGGAAATCACCACCATGTCGCAGTCCAGCGTCGAGCCGTCCTTGAACTCCAGGCCGGCGACGCGGTCGTCGCCCAAGATGGCCGTGGTCAGCTTTTCCAGGTAGAACTGCACGCCCGGCCCTTCCAGGCTGCGCATCAGCAACTCGCCGGACTTCGGGTCAAGCTGCTGGTCCATCAGCCAGGCCATGAGGTGGACGACGTGCACTTCCATGCCCCGGTTCAGCAGGCCCCGGGCTGCTTCCAGTCCCAGCAGCCCGCCGCCGATGACGGCGACCGACTGCGCGCCCGAGGCCGCGTAGTCGATAATCTCTTTGCAGTCTTCCAGGGTGCGGAACACGAACGCGCCCTTCTTGTACGCGCCCTCATCGGTGATCAGCCCGTCCATGGGGGGCACGAAGGGGCTGCTGCCGGTGGCGATGACCAGCTTGTCGTAGGGCATCAAGACCCCGCCGGCTCCGTAGGCCATCTTGCCCTTGCGGTCGATGCCGATGACGCGGACGCCGGTGTGCAATTCCACGCCGTTAGCGGCGTACCAGTCCACCGGGTTGATGAATATGTCGTCGGGGTTGTGGGAACCGGACAGCACGCCGGACAGCAGGATGCGGTTGTAGTTGCCGCACTCCTCCTCGCCGATGACGGTGATGTCGTACTGCTCCTGGCCGCCCAACGCGACCATTTCCTCGACGAAACGGGCGCCGGCCATGCCGTTGCCAATGACTACCAGTTTCTGCTTGTCGGTCATTTCGCGCCCTCCGTGCTTTCAATCCGCGCCGCGCAAATCTTGAACTCCGGCATACGGCTGGTGGGGTCCAGCGCCGGATTGGTGAGCCGGTTCACCGCCTGCATCCCGCCCCAGTGGAAGGGCGCGAAGATGGTGTCCTCGCGGATGTTGCGCGTGATCTTCACCGTGAAATCCGCTGCGCCGCGCCGGGTGCTAACCCGCACCGAACTCCCGTCGCCGATGCCATAACGCCGTGCGGTGAGCGGGTGCATTTCGGCCAGGGGCGACGGCGTCATGTCGCTCAGTTCCGGGATCCGCCGCGTCTGCGTGCCCGACTGGTACTGCGCCAGGTTGCGGCCGGTGGTCAGATAGAGCGGGTATTCGGCGTCGGGTTCCTCGGCCGGCGATGCGTGGCGTACTGCGTGGAACCGCGCCTTGCCGCTGGCCGTGGGGAACCCGTCCGTGAACATCCGCGGCGTGCCGGGGTGATCGGGGCCGGGGCATGGCCAAAAGACTCCGTCGTTGGCTTCGACTTTTTCGTAGGTAATGCCGGAATAGTCCGCCGGTCCGCCGGCAGAGGCGCGGCCCAACTCGGCGAAGATCTCGGCGGTGTCGGCGTAGTCGAAGTGGTTGCCCTTGCCCAGCAGCCAGGCCAGATTGCAGATGGTGGTTACGTCGTCCTGCACTCCGGCCGGCGGCGCGAACGCCCGACGCCGACGAATCACGCGGCCTTCCAGGTTGGTCATCGTCCCCTCTTCCTCCGCCCACTGCGCCGACGGCAGCACGACGTCGGCCAGCGCCGCCGTTTCTGACAGGAAAAAGTCGGACACCACCAGGAAGTCCAGTGACTTTAGCCGCTCTTCCACGTTGATGACGTTGGGCGCGGACACCACCACGTTGGAACCCATCACCAGCAATGCCCGCACACCGCTTGATCCGTCGGAGTCCGGGTGACCCAGGCTGTCCAGCAGTTCGAAGGCCGACTTGCCCGGCCCAGGCAGAGATTCCTCGGCTACTCCCCAAACTCCGGCCACGTGGCGGCGAGCCGCCGGGTCGGTAATCAGGCGATAGCCGGGCAGTTGGTCGGCTTTCTGGCCGTGTTCGCGTCCGCCCTGGCCGTTGCCCTGCCCGGTGAGGCAGCCGTACCCGCTCTTGGGCCGGCCGACCAGTCCCAAGGCCAGCGCGACGTTGATGAACGACAGGACGTTGTTGACGCCCTGCGACTGCTGCTCGGTACCGCGCCCCGTGAGAATCATGGCCGATGCCGCCGACCCGAGCATCCGGGCGGCCCGCAGCAGTTGCGCCTCCGGCACGCCGGTGATGCGCTCCACCCGCTCCGGCCAGTAGGTAGCGACCAGGTTGCGCACCTGCTCGAACCCCTCGGTGCGCTCGGCGATGTAGCCAGTGTCGATCAGGCCGTCGCGCACCAGGATGTGCAGCAGGCCGTTGGCGAGGGCGGCGTCCGTTCCGGGAATCAGGCGCAGGTGCAGGTCGGCCCGCTGCGCCGTGGGAGTCAGGCGCGGGTCGGCGACGATGAGCTTGCCGCCGTTTTCGCGCTGCGCCTCGAAATACTGCATGATGGGCGGCATGGTCTCGGCGGAGTTGCTGCCGAGCATCAGGACCACTTCCGCGCCGGCGATGTCCTCCAGCGGGAAGGGCAGCCCGCGGTCGATACCCAGCGCGCGGATGCTGGCCGCCGCCGCCGAGGACATGCAGAACCGTCCGTTGTAGTCAATGTTGGGCGTCTGCAAGGCGACCCGGGCGAACTTGCCCAGCAGGTAGCTCTTCTCGTTGGTCAGCGACCCGCCGCCGAAGATGCCGACCGCTTGCGGGCCGTAGCGCGCCCGCGTGTCACGGAAGGCTTGGGCGGTACGTTCCAGGGCCGTTTCCCAGCTGGTCGGATGAAGTTCGCCGTCGGAGCCGCGCATCAGGGGCGTCCGCAGCCGTTCGGGGTGCGCCAGCGCCGCGCCGGCGGTCCAGCCCTTGATGCAGAGCGCGCCCTTGTTCACCGGGAAGGAGGCGGAGCCGGTGATGAGCAGGTCGTCCGGCGTACCGGCCAAGTCCATGCCGCATTGGAAGGCGCAATAGGGGCAATGGGTGGCGGTGGTTGGCTGTAATTCCGTTTCCGACGGCTGCTCTGAAATCATGATGGCCCTGCTCCCGTGTTGGTGAGCAAGGCCATGGTAGGCGGAAAGTTTTACGGCCCGGTTGCCGTTCAGTTACGTACCGGTTGCGCTTCCGTTACCTTTTCATAAACCCAGCGTGAATAGCCTGTTAAGGCCCCGGCCCCGGTGTAATCAATCGGTGTAGAAATGCGCTCTGAGGTCTCGTTCCGGAACGAACCGCGTAGCCTGCTTAAAGATTGAATGCAAAGTTCCTCGGGCAATTTCGCGATGGTGTGGAACTGTCAAGTTCTGTCTTTGCCCGGATTCGAGAATCCGCCTCAACTTCATGTGGCTACCCTTCTGTGAATAGACGTAAAAACCAAACTGCGCCATGATGGCAACTACATCGTCCCCGGACAGACGCCTAAGCCGCGGCATCACGCAACTCCATTTCCATAATTATGGAAAGCACGGGGTCGCTGGCCAAACCTAGTTCGGCGAGGTCTTCATCCTCCAGGTGCAGACTGACCGCTTCACGCAAGTTGGCGAGCGTCTCGTCCAGAGTGACACCTTGGGTCACTACGGCAACTTCGAGGCAGTTGGCTACGTAGTATCCGTCGCTGGGAAAAACGACGGCATGGATGTTACGTGACAGGTTCATGGTTTTATCCTCGTCATTGTCGTTTCTATTTTCTCACCGACTGACTGGTTGCTCAACTACGCTTCCCAGTGGCGCACACATCCTGTAGGCAACACTCGCTGCAGCGCGGATTGTTTTTTGCGCACGATTCCTTGTGGTGGCGGTCCAGCAGCGCGTGGAACTCATTGTACACCGGCACGTCCTCGGGCACGCCGGCGTGGAACATGGCCTGCCAGCCGGCGTAGTCATCCTTGCCTTCCGGCGTTAATCCCACGCGCCGCATGATCCTGATGGTGTAGGCGTCGATGACGAACGACGGTTTTCCCGCCGCGTACACCAGGATGTCGTCCGCCGTTTCCGGCCCGATGCCGTGGATGCCCAGCAACTCGCGGCGCAGCGTCGCAGTGTCCGCCGCTAACATTGCGTCCAGGTTGCCGTCGTAGTCCTCGCACACGTGGGCGGCAAACGCCTTGAGCTTGCGGGCTTTGGCGTTGTAATACCCCGACGGACGCACCAACTCTGCCAGCGCGTCGATTGCCATCTCATGCACCGCCGGCCAGTCGGTGATGCCGGCCGCCCGCAGGTTCGCCAGCGCGAGTTCCACGTTGCGCCAGGCCGCCGCCTGCGTCAGGATGGCGCCGGCGATCATCTCGAAACGGCTCTCGCTTGGCCACCAGCCCTGCGGCCCGTAGGCGTTCAGCAGGCGGTGATAGATGTCCATCAACGGCGTCATAGCAGCGCCGGAATTTCTTCGGCCAGGGTGATGCTTTGCTCATCGACGTGGCAGCGGTACGCCCAGACCTCGACACCCCTGGCCGCCGCCGTTCTCAACGTCTCGCCCAGCAGCGGGTCGGCTTGGTCATGGGGCGCGAACGCTTCGGCGTCGAGCCGCTGTATCACGAAAATCACGCCAGCCCGGTGTCCCTCGTCCATCGCCGCCATCAGGCTGTGCAGGTGTTTCACGCCCCGGAGCGTGGGGGCGTCCGGGAATAGACCAACTCCGTCCTCCACCAGCGTCACCGACTTGGTTTCCACGTAACACGAACCCTGCGAGCCTTCCAGCAGGAAGTCCAGCCGGCTCTCGCCGAAGGTGCTCTCCGGGCGTACGTGGGAGTATCCGGCGAACTGCGGGAGCCGGCCCTCGGCGATGGCCTCGGCTACGAGCTTGTTGGGCAGGCGGGCGTCGGCGGACGATATGGCGTCCCCGGTGTCCACCAGGGCCAGATCGAACGCGGTCTTGCGGGCGGTGCCGGCCGGCGCCGGATTCAAGAGCACCCGGTAGCCCGGCACAAGTAACTCGCCCATGCGCCCCGAGTTGGCCACGTGAACCAGGTACTCCCGCTTCTCAACGTCCACCAGCGCGGCGAAACGGTTGAGCCGCTTGATGAACCTGCCTTCAACTAATGGGGGAAACCGCAAAAGGGGACTCCAAGCGCCGGCGGGATGCGGTCATAGTAGCAACGGCCCGAACGCCCTTGCAACGGTAGGCGGGCCGTCGGCAGTATTGCGCCGCGTTTTCCGAAATAAGTTTGCAACACGGATAAAAGGCCGGGTGGAGTATAATATCCGGCGATGTTGTCCGGGATTGCCTTGCAACATCCCGATGCCGGCGGTTTCCGGCGGGAGTCCCCTGTTGTTGCGAGCGAATGAAATAGCCCATCCGGTGCGCCTGGCGCGGGGCCTGTTTTACGGGTGGTGGCTGGCGGTCATCGGCGCCGTGATCATGGTCATCGGGACGGTGCCGCTGTTCCAGGCGCTCTCCCTGTGGATGCCGGTGCTGCAAGGGCATTTCGGCTGGACCACCACTCAACTTTCGTGGGCGTTCACGCTGACCCGCGTCGAAGGCACGGTAATGGGGCCGATTGCCGGCTGGGGCGTGGACAAGTTCGGCCCGCGCAAGATGGTTGCCATCGGCCTGCTGGTGTTCGCCGCCGGATTCATCCTGTTCAGCAGGACGTCCAACCTGTGGATGTTCTACCTTTCGTTCGTCGTCATCAGCCTGGGCGCGGGCTTGGGCTCCTGGCTGCCGGCCAACACCGCGTTGAACAACTGGTTCCGCGTCCGGCGCTCCACGGCCATGTCGATACCCATGCTGGGCTTCGGCCTGGGCGGCGTGGTGATCGTCCCGTTGATGGCCTGGATGATGGGCTGGGACGCCCAGGCGGCGGCGGCGATACCCGGCCGGCTGGGCTGGCAGAACACCGCGCTGGTGGTGGGCGCGGTCGGGCTGGTGGCGTCGTTCCCGCTGGCGTGGCTGGTGCGGAACCGCCCCGAAGACTACGGACAGCACCCGGACGGGATCGACCCGGCCACGGCGAGCGACGCCGGGCCCCGCCAGTCGGCCAACGGCGGAGCGGTGGCGCCGGACTACACCTGGCAGGAATCGGTACGGACGCGGGCGTTCTGGCTGATCACCATGGGCCACGCCAGTTCGTCAATCATCATCATCAGCGTGATGACCTACCTGGGCCTGGTGATGGTCGAGCGCGGGTTCAACCTGGTGCAGGTGGGCCTGGTGATTTCCGTGCAGACGGCGGTATCCACGGCGTTCATGGTGATCGGGGGCATGGTCGGCGACCGGATTCCCATACGGATTGCGATATGGGGATTTTCGTTCCTGCAATCCATCGCCATCACGGTGCTGCTGTTTGCCGAAACGCTGCCGCTGTTCTTCCTGTTTGGCATCCTGATGGGGATCGGGTTCGGCGGACGCACGCCGCTGACAACGTCGATACGGGGTGTGTACTTCGGGCGGAGCAGCTTCGCCCGGATCACGGGCATCTCGATGATCCCGATGAACATAATGTTTATAGTGGTGGTGCCGTATATCGCGTGGATGAAGGACAGCATCACGGGCACGTACACTCTGCCGTTCGCCACCATAGCCATCGTCAGCGCCATAGGCTCGTTCATGTTTCTGGTGCTGGGGAATCCGCAGCTATCGCCGTCGCAGCGCCGGCAGGCCGACGTGCGCCGGCTGGTGACGCGGGGAGCGGGAGCCTCGGATTGAACGGGGGCTACCGGTGATGGATCCGGGCAGGCCTGACGCCCGGCGAGGGATGATAGGGTGGTTGGCGGAATTCGTCCGCAGCCAAAACACCGATGGGGTGTTCTACGGGTGGCGGCTGGTCCTCATCGGTATTTTAGTTGTCGTCGCAGGTCGGGAAATCGGCGATGGATTGATCGAGACGGCGTGGGGCAGCAGGGCTTTCGAAGGCGATGGGATCGGGCCGCCCTGGAATGCGGTAGCCATAGTGGGCGGCGTCATCGGCTGGTTGTTGTCCCTGTGGATTGCCGGCAAAGGAGTTGACCGGCTGGGGCCGAGGAGGATGGCTCTGATCGGTTTGCCGTTGGTGGGCCTGGTCGCCTTGTTGGCGGCCCTGCCAGGGTCCGGGGTTCTCTATGCGGCAGTGGCCGGCATAACCGGTTTGGGGGTTATCGCCGCTCACATTCCGGCGATAACGACGCTGAACAACTGGTTTCGTGAGCGGCTGGCCCTGGCGTTGGGTCTGATGCTCTGCGGAGTGGCAATCGGCGGGATAGCGATTAAGTTTCTGCTGTCTGCGCTGTTACTGGCAATGGACTGGCGATTGCTTACGGTAGTGTCCGGCGCGGCGGTCATGGTGGTGGCGTTGCCGTTAGCGCGCTCAATACGCAATCGCCCTGAGGATTGGGGAGAACACCCTGATGGGTTGACTCCGGCGGCGAGCATCCCGAATTACTTCTGGCGGGAAGCCATGCGGTCGAGTCGGTTCTGGACGCTGATGGCCGCCGGTTGCTGCGTAGCCGTCGCAGAGACGATAGCCGGCGTTTACGACGGGCCGATCATCGCACAGAGCGCGAGCAGTTCCACGATTGATGCCATTGACAAGGTTGGACTGTTTCGAGAGTACGCATCGGTAGCAGGGATCCTGGCCGGCGGGTTGGCGAGCTACCGGTTCTCCGTCAGGCGGGTGTTGGCTGCAGCAGCCGTTGTGCAGGCGGTTGGAATAGTGCTGTTGCTGACTGGATTCGGGACGGTTTTCCTGGAAGCGGCCGTTTTGCTGGGCATAGCATCGGGGATGGCCACGGCTCCGGGGATCGCAGCGGTTGGCGTCTATTTTGGCCGGCGCAGTTTTGGGACGATCATCGTAACAATGTTCCTGATCAATCAGATCGTGCCGTCCGCTGTGCTGGCAGGCGCCGGCTATACGTCTGCGGCGGCCGGGTACGTGGCGGTTTTCGTGGCGACTGCCATCATCAGCTTGATAGGAGCGGGCTTGTACCTGGCGCTGGGGCAGCCCAGGTTGTCGCCATCTCAACAGCTCGAAAATCCGGCGATCAATTGAACTTCGCCATGACTTCCTCGGCGAACAGGGCCGGCGTTTCGGACGGCGCGGGGTCGGGGAAAACGACGAAGTAATAGCGGATGCCGGATTCGACGTACTCGTTGATGCGGTCGGCCACCTGCTCCGGCGTTCCGGAGAGGGTGTTTGGCAACCGTTGGGACCGGTACTCGGCGGCGGTCATGCCGGCCCGCCCTGCCAGTTGCGCCACCAATGCGTCGTACTCGCGCGGTGTGGGCGCGATGACGCAGTCGGCGTTGTGGGTCCACTGGATAGCAGACGGGTCGCGGCCGGCGGCTTCCGCCGCTTGGCGCACGATGCTCTGGTACCGGCGGTGGTCGTCCACAGTGTCGTTGTTGCCGACGTTGGCGATGTCGGCGATGCGCCCGATGGTGGGCAGCACGTAGCGCGGGCCGTGGCCGCCGACGAGAACGGGTGGCATTGGCTGTTGGACCGGTTTGGGTTGCACGGACGCGCCGTCAACGCCGTAATACCGGCCGTTGTGGGTTACCGATGGCTCAGTCCACAGCCGGCGGATGAGGCTCACCGACTCCTCCAGCATCGCGCAACGCTCACGGGTGGTGGGGAACGGCAGGCCGCTGGCCCGCGTGTCGCTCCCGCTGCCGCCGGCGCCGATGCCCAGGGTGATCCTGCCGCCACTGATTACGTCCAGGGTTGCGGCCATCTTGGCGAGGAGCGCCGGATGGCGGTAGGGGTTGGCCAGCACCATGGGCACGGCGCGGATGCGCCGGGTCTGGGCGAGCAGCGCGGTCAGCGTCGTCCAGCATTCCAGGGCGTCGGTGTTGAGCAGGTCGAACAGGCTGGCCGAGTAGTAGCCGAGGCGGTCGGCCTCCAGCCAGACGCGCCGGAGGTCGTCGTATGAGTAGCGGTACTGGTTGATGCGGACGTTGAATTTGACGGGTGATTGGGATGACATGGTTGTTTAACCCAAAGTAGGGGCGAATTACCATTCGCCCCTACGGAGTTCGAGCGTTGTCGCGGCGGTTACTTGGATCCGTTGCCGTTGCGGAACGCCGGGATGACTTCCTTGCCGAACTTTTCGATGGAGGCCATGACCTTTTCGTGGGGGATGGTCTCGGTCTGCATGATGAGCATGACCTGGTCCACGCCGATGTCCTCGTACATCTGGCAGGTCTTGATGCAGGACTCGGGATTGCCGGCGATGATGACGCCGCGGTCGGACAGGGTCTTGCCGTCCAGTTGGGCGATGGCGGCGCGGGCGGCGCCGGGGCCGGCGTCCAGCGAGAGGCCGACGTCCTGGGCGAGTTGCTGGTGCTCCTCGTCGGACTGGCGGAGCCAGCGGCTGAAGTCGGCGGACAGGTGCTCGGGAACACCGCCCCAGGCTTCCAGCAATTCTTCGTAGGCGCCGATGCGGCCGGCGATGTAGGGCTTGTCGGGGCCGAAGAAGGTCTTCATGGACTCGGCGGCCAGTTCCTTGGCGTAGTCGTCATCGTCGTCGCAGAAGCCGTGGACGTTGTTACCCCAGAACTCGGTGACAAATTCGCCGACGGGCTCGCAGTCCTTGAGGGCGTCGCGGTAAATCTGCACCTTTTCCTTGAGTACTTCCACGGCGTAGGAGGCCGAGGACAACACGCCGATGCCCTTCTGGGCGGCCAGGCGGAAGCTGTCTTCGGAGGTGCAGGCCAGGTAAAGGCGCGGGTGGGGCTGCTGGTAGGGCTTGGGGAGCACGCGGCGCTTGGGGACGCTCCAGTTCTCGCCCTCGTACTCGTACTCGTCGGAGGTCCAGATCTTGGGCAGCATACTGATGGACTCGTTCCACAAGTTGCGGGTCTCCCGCGGGTCGATGCCCAGGCCGGTCTGCTCGTAGGCGTTGGAGCGGCCGGTGCCGACCTCGATGCGGCCATCGGTGAGCTGGTCCAGCAGGGCGACGCGCTCGGCGACGCGGACGGGATGGTGGTAGGGCAGAATGCAGACGCCGTAGCCAATGCGGATGTTCTTGGTGATGCGGCTCAACGCGCCGAACATGGCGTCCTGGGAGGGCGAGCCGGAGAAGCCGGTGAGGAAATGGTGTTCCACGAACCAGAGGTTGTCGAACCCCACCTGGTCGGCCAGTTCGCACTGTTCCAGTGTTTCCTTGTAAAGGGCGTTCCAATCGATCTCAGTGCCCTGGAAGGGGCGCTGGCATTCGTAAAGCAGGCCGAACTGCATGGCTAATCTCCTCTCGTAGTGACGGATTGCATCAGGCGCGCCCGACGCAGCGGCGGTTTCCCGAAGCAAAATGGGACTCTGCCGGCCCGGGGCGCGAATTGGCGGCAGTATAGCGCAAAACGGTTTGGATTGGGAAATCCATAGCCGTATGATACAGTGGCGCAGCAACTGCCCCGCTTGCCGGCGATGGCGTAAGCGGCGATAATCCGCTGCAAGGCAAAACACGTAGGCGTCCACCAGGAGGCGTAGCGTAATGAAGTATGACGTAATTATCATTGGCGCCGGGTCGGCCGGCTGCACGATGGCGGCCCGCCTGACCGAAGACCCGGACCGTTCGGTGCTGGTGCTGGAGGCCGGGCCAGACTACCCCGACTTTGAGCTGTACCCCGACGACCTGAAGTACGGCTACGACCAGACGGCCTCGGCGGTCAACGCGCCGCACAACTGGACCTTCTGGGCGAACAACCCCGGGCAGGCCAACCCCATGCCCGTGCCTCGCGGCCGGGTCGTGGGTGGCTCGTCGGCCATCAACGGACAGGTGCTGCTGCGGGGCGTGCCCGAGGACTACGACGCCTGGGCGGCCCTGGGCAACGACGAGTGGGGCTTCACCGAGTGCCTGCCCTACTTCCGCAAGCTGGAAACCGACACCGACATCACGGATGACTTTCACGGCAACACCGGCCCGATTCCGGTGCGCCGCCACCGCCGGGAGGACTGGCTGCCGGCCCAAGTAGCGTTCTGGAACGCCTGCCGCTCCGCCGGATATCCCGACGACCCGGACATGAACCACCCGGATTCGGGCGGCGTGGGGCCCATTCCCATGAACAACCCCAACGGCGTCCGCATGAGCACGTCGATTACCTACCTGCGGGAGGCGCGGCATCGGCTGAACCTGACCATCCGCGCCAACGTCACTTGCCGGCGCATCGTTTTCGAGGGCAAGAAGGCCGTGGGCGTCGAGGTGGAAAGCGGCGGCGAAGTGTTCACCGTGGAGGGCGAGGACATCATCCTCAGCTCGGGGGCGATAGGATCGCCGCAACTGCTGTTGCTGTCCGGCGTTGGCCCGGCCGACCACCTGCGGGAGATGGGGATACCGGTGGTTCACGAACTGCCGGGCGTGGGCCAAAACCTACGCGACCATCCCAACATCCGCGTGCCGGTGAAGGTCAAGGACGACTTCCCGCTGGACCCGTCGGCGCCGCGTACCCAGGTTTGCCTGCGCTACACCGCGACGGACAGCCACCTGCGCAACGACATCCAGATCATGCAGTCGTCGTTCTCGTCGCCAATCGCCGGCGACCCGCTGGAAGCCGAGGGCATCCGGTTCACCTGCATCCTGGAGCTGGCGGTGGGTTCGGGCCACCTGCAACTGGCCAGCACCGACCCGCACGAGCAGGTAAACCTGAACTACAACTACTTCCAGGAGGAGTTCGACCTGTCGCGGATGCGCGAGGCCGTCCGGCTGTGCGTGAACCTGCTGGACAGCGAGCATTACCGCGACGTGGCCGATGAGTTGCTGGACCCGCTGCCGGCGGACCTGGAAAGCGACGAGGCGCTGAACGACTGGCTCAAGCGCACCGTGAGCACGTCGCAGCACATCTCGGGCACCTGCAAGATTGGCACGTCCGACGACCCGATGGCCGTGGTTGACCAGCACTGCCGGGTGTATGGGCTGGAGAACCTGCACGTGGCCGACGCGTCGGTGATGCCCGACTGCATACGGGCCAACACCAACTGCACGACGATCATGATCGCCGAGCGCAAATCGGACTGGTTCCGCGCCGGCGAATAGAGCAACAAACCAAATAAGGGGCGAAAAAATGACCACCGCAGTACGAGAAGTCCACGTTTACACCAACCCTGGTTGATTCAGCTGCCGGACGCTGGAGGAATTCCTGGCGTCCAACGGTGTTCAGTATGAACACCACGATCTGCTGACCGACGACGCGGCCCGCGAGGACCTGAAGTCCCGGGGCGTGCTGTCCGCGCCCGTCACCATCATCGACGGCACCGAGGTCATCATCGGGTACTACCCGAAGAAGCTGATCCCGGCGCTGGGCCTGGAGGACGCGCCCATCGACCTGTCGGGCAAGACGGCCTGGCTGGGCGACAAGTACCGCCTGATCCTGGACGCCGCCGTTCGCGCGACGCTGGAATTGTCGGAAGAGCAACTGGCCCAGCCGGTGCAGTGGCGTCCCGAGATGCTGCGGGACACGCTGGTGCACATCGTGTCGTTCCCGGAACTGGCTTATACCAGCCGCACACGGGGCTCCATGAGCTCCGACGACATGCGGGCGTGCCGCGAGAGCCTGGCGCACCTGGTGAAGCCGCAGGACATCGCCGACTACGCCAACGGCGTCGCCGACGGAATCGTCGCATTCCTGAACAGCGGCGACACCGAGGGATTCGACCGGGTGGTGCCGGCGCACTACGGCGGCGAGGTGACGGTGCTGGAACTGCTCAACATCATCCTGAGCCACAGCACGCACCACCTGAAGCAGGTCTATTGGTTCATGGACACCAACCTGAACCAGCCGGCGCAGACTCCCGCTACTGAGGAAGACATGGAGGGCATCTTCACGCCGGCCCAGCTGATATAGGTTGGGCCAGGCGGGAGGGTTGAAGGACTATGGCCGAACCACTGATTGCGTTGGACGAGGTACCCGAGACCCGGGTAATCATAGCCGGCTGGCGTCGTCAGTGGTCGGACGGCGGCAACATATCCAGCGGGATGCCGCGCTGGCTGATCGACAAGCTGTCGGCGCGCCGCATCGGACGCATGACGGGCGAAATTTCACGGATGTGTTTTCCGTTCCAGGTGGCGGGCACCCACGACCTGTACCGGCCCCGGGCCGCGTTCAACGACGGGTTGCCGAGTAGCCCGATGCAATGGGATAACGGATTCTGGGACGCCGGCAACGGGCTGGTGATATTCCTGGGCATCGAGCCGTGGTATCGCATCGACCTGTACGGCCAGGCGTTCTTTGAAGCGGTGGCCGCCCTGGGCAATCCCAAGATCGCAGCGGTGGAAGGCTACAACGGGCCGGCCCCGCCGGAGCAGGAACGGCGGATTTCGTGCGTGTACAGCAAGGCGTCAATGGCCGATGAGCTGCGACAGCACGGGATGCTGTTTTCCAGCTACGGGTCCCAGCAGCGGCAAGGGCCGACGGTGGGGATGGCCATGGTGAGCCTGGCCCACTACCAGCATCCCGACGTGGAAATGGTGCGGGTGGGCGCGATGGCCCCGATGTTCCCGTTCAGCGGCGGCAGCGGCGGCCAACTGGGCATCACCACCGACCACCGTGCGTTTTACGACATCATGCGACGGTTGCGCGCGTTGTACTCGCTGGACATCGACCTTTCGGACCTGCGGCCCCGGTACGAGGAGGAAGCGCAACGGCTCCAGGAATCGCTGGACCGGGTGGCGCAAAGGAACGACGAAGCCCGGCGTTACATCGACCGGGTGCGGAGCGAGCACAATTTCCAGCCCTTTGAGGAACCCATCGAGTTGCCCCCGAGCATTGAGGGCACGCTGGCCGACATCCTGGGGCAGTTCGACCTGCCGGGCGATGACGACGACGGCCTGGCCGGGGCGCGTTGACGGCGTCGGGTTCGGGTTGCTAGAAACTCAATAGGGGCGAATGATTATTCGCCCCTATTCTGGATTCCGGCTTTCGCCGGAATGACGGGTGTGGTTGAGCTAGTCGATGACCAGCACGGTGTTCTCCCGGCCCTCGCGGCGCATTTCGGCGAGGCCCTCTTCGGGGGTATCGAACTTGTCGTAGTAGAACTCGATGCCGTTGCCGTCGGGGTCCTCGAAATAGACGCTGCCGGTCATGCCGTGGTCGGTGGTGCGGTCAACCTTGATGTCGTTTTCGATCAGGCTGTGGTAGAGGTCGCGCAGGGAGTCGAAGTCCTCGACCTGGACGGCGAAGTGGTTCAGGCCGATGTTGCCCTTGCGCGTGGCCGGCGAGTCGTCGGACGCCTGGAACAGGGCCAGGTCGTGGTGAATCTCGCCGCAGGTCAGGAAGGTGGCGGTGGTGCGAGATACCGCGATCTGGAAGCCGAGAATTTCGGTGTAGAACTTGGTCGATGCCTCCACGTCGGAGACGTTGATCACCAGATGGCCGACTTGCTTGGGTTTAACCATATTGCTGCTCCTTTCGTGAATAAGATGGGCGCCTGTTGAAAGTTAATATACGACAGTTGCCGCCAAGGGGCAAGAATCCGGCGGCAGGTGCGGCGTCAGATTTCGTCCATCCGGCGCACCATGGGGCGGTACATCCAGCCGGCGACCGAGATGACCAGCAGCACCGCCGCGCCGCTGCTGATGGCGATGGACCAGCCGTAGAGTTGCGCCAGCCACGTGAGCGGCCACGCGCCCAGGAAGTGGAACACCGGGGCGAGCTGCATCATGGCCATCATGCGCCCGCGCATCTCCGGCGCGGTAGTGAGTTGCATCAGGGAGCTGGATACCGGCCAGAAACCGCCGATGCTGGTGGAACCGACCATGGCCACGAGAACGCAGCCGGCCCAGAACCAGGGGGTCCAGGCCATCACGATCAGGCCGACGCAGCACAGGGTTACCTCCAGGTACATCAAAAGCCCCTTGCGCTTGCGGTCGCCCCAACTGGCAACGACCATCGACCCGAGAAACGCGCCGCCGCCGCGCGCCATCATGAAGATCCCGGTCTGCGTGCCGTTCAGCTTGAGGAATTCCTGGGTGAAACCAACGACCACCTGCATGTAGGCCATGCCGAAGAACCCAAAGGACGCGGACATGAGGATCAGGACGGCGGCCATGGGTGTGCGAATGGCGTGGGCGAACCCTCCAATCAAATCGCTGATGGGCGACGAGTTACGCCTGGTCGTGGTGGGCGGCTTGGCCATCATCAGCAGGAACACGATGCCCAGCAGGTAGCTGGCGCCGTTGATCATGATGGCGGCCCAGGTATCGATATTGTCGATGGCCCAGCCGCCGACCAGCGGGCCAATCATGTTGCCAATCTGGCCGATGGAGGTGTGCAGTGCGACGGCGTTCATCATGTCCTCGCGAGGCACCAGGTCGGCGGCGAGGGCGAAACGCGCCGGCATCTGCACCGCCATCAACCCGCCCAGGATGAAAACGACGACGTACACGTGCCAGACCTGCGCCAGGCCGGTCAGAGCTAGGAAGGCCAGGGAGAGGGTGACCGCGGCGTTGCCCAGAACGCAGAAAATCAGGAACAGCTTGCGGTCCACTCGGTCGGCCAGCACCCCGCCGACAAAGGTAAAGAACAGATTGGACACGCCGAAAATGCTGACCGCCAGGCCCAGCGACGTTTTATCGCCCGTCAGGTCATAGATGAGCCAGCCGATGCCCAGGAACTGGATGCCCTGGCCGAAGGACTGAACGCCGATATTCAAAAAGAACCACCGGAAATCCCGGTGGCGCAGCGCGGAGAATGTACTGAGCCGGCTGGTAACGGCAGCGGCGGCCATGACGATCAGGCGGCCTCCGAAGCTGAGAGCAGGCGGTCGGCCAGTTGGTTGAAGTCCGCAACCTCGAAATCGGGCAGGTACGGCGACTCCTCGTTGGGCAGGTCGTAGCGGTTGACGTAAGCGGCGCGATAGCCGCAGGCCCGGGCGCCGGTGATGTCGAAGGAGTGGGCAGCGACCATCATAATCTCGCCGGGCGATTTGCCCAGGATGCGGGCGGCGGTGCGGTACACGGCCGGATGCGGCTTGAAAGAGCCGGCCTTTTCCACGGAGATGATGTCGTCAAACGGCACGCCGATGTTGTCGCGCACCAGTTTCTCCAGGTAGCCCTGCTCGCCGTTGGAAAGGGCCACCATGCGGAAGCGGCCACTGTCGGCCAGCCGCCGCAGGCCGGCCACCGCGTCGTCGTAGGGACGCAGGCCGTCGTACGCGGCCATGAATTGCGCCACGGCATCGTAGGTGAAGTCCACCTTGTGCAGCCGCAGGCAGTAGATGAAGGAACGGCGGCAGGTTTCTAGGTAGCCGCTGTGTCCCAGCATGAACAGGTTGTCCTGGTACTGCTCAATGCGCTGCCGCCCGCGCCAGTCGGCCCAGAGTTGCTCGCCGGTCACCGATGAACCGCAGGCTTTGAGGAACGCATCGGTGGGGCCGATCAGGCTGCCGCCCAAGTCCAGCACCGTGCCGAACATGTCGAAAGCAAGGGTGTTGGCCTGGGCGATGGAATTGCTTGGCATGGGCGAGGTCTCCGGCTCAGACGCTATTCGGCGGGCTTGATGTTTTCGATATTGGTCTCGTCAACGTTGATCTGGCGCTTGACGCTGTCGAAATAGACGATGAGCCAGGTGGCGGGGCCGATGGTGCGCTTTTCGCGTACCTCGCCAACGTCGCCGGTGGTGATGCTGCGCACGGACGAGCCGACCGGGGAGGCCATGACTTCGCGGACCTCGAAGTCGGCGACGGCTTCGACTTTCATTCCCTTTTCATACAGGTCAAAACTCATCGGGATACCTCCTGGGGGAAAGCGGCGCAAATGGGCTGGAGAATACTGCCGTTGCAGTGTACGAGCCGACGGTAACAGTGTCAACGAACGCAACCCTCGCCCGTGCGCCGGTGGTTCGACAGGCTTGCCATGCGCGGGCGGCACGGGAGTTCTCGTTACTGGACGGAGTAGTTGGGGGCGGGTATGATTGATTCGGCAATTGACCCATCGCAAAACTATCCGGAGGTACACTGCTGCAATGAAAATCGTAAAGATGTCGGATGTGGAACGGACTGAAGGCACCGCGCCCTTGTTCACCGGGCCGGTGGGCCGGCAGGCGATCCTCGACCCCGACGACAGCAACAACTTCAACTTCGGCATCGTCCACTTCGGCGCCGGCGTGCGCAACAAGTTCCACACCCACAGCGGCGACCAGATCCTGATCGTCACCGAGGGCACCGGCATCGTCGCCACCCGCGACGAGGAAGTGACCGTGACCGAGGGCGACGTCGCCATTATCCCGGCCGGCGAAGACCACTGGCACGGCTCCCGGGAAACGGCCATGTCCCACATCACCATCACGGTGAAGGGCAGCCAGACCCAGCAGAACGAAGACTAATCCGGTTTCATAACCGGAACGGCGCAGGGGCGAATAATCATTCGCCCCTGCGTTTTTGTTATCGTGCCGGCCGGGGCCTAGTGGCGATGGCCGTGTCCTTCGTGCCCGGATTCACCGTGGTGGTCGTGGCCGTGTCCCTGGCCATGGTCGCCGTGGTGGTCATGGGCATCGGACCCATGGGGCGCGTGTCCGTGGTCGTCGTGGTGCTGATGATCGTGGTGGTCGTCAACCGGGGCCGCTTGCGGCAGCCGGATGATGCCCAGCAGCAGCGCCGCAACCAGATAGAGCGCGCCGGTGTAGTAGAAGAGGTAGTCGTAGTTGATGCCGTAGAGCCACCCCGCGATGATCGGGGACGCGGCGCTGAGGATGAACCGGGAAGTTGAAAGCAGGCCCAGGGTGGTCGCTGCCGTCCCTTCGCGTACGATGTCCATCGCGGCCGCCGTCAATATGGGCTGGTCGCTGTACAGGAACAGCCCGAGCAGGGCTAGCAGGATCGTCATCATCCCGAGGTTGGACCCCAATGGCGCCATGAGCAGCGTCACCACGGCCAGGAACAGCATTCCGGGAATCAGCACGATTTTGCGGTTCAGCCGGTCGGATAGATAACCCATCACCGGGCTGGCGAAGATGCCCACCAGCACCAGCAGGCCCACCAGCGACCCGCGTATGAACAGGTTCTCAAAGCTGCGGTGCTCGGTGAGCGTGCTGCCCAGGCCCAATTCGTCCACCAGGTAAAGGGGCAGGACGGTGATGAACCCAATGTAGGCCATGCCGCGGAGGCCGGCCACTACGGTGATGCCCCAGACGCGGGGATTGCGTACCAGCAGCTTGGTCTCGGCGATCTGCGTCTGCATGGTGCTGACGGCCCGCTCTTCCACCGCGGCCTGGGCACGCTGCCCGATGTCGCGGAAGGCCCAGAAAACCAGGAAGGCCAGGAAAATAGGCACGGCGGCGTAGATGGTGATGATGGCCTGCCACGCCAGCACGGCCAGCAAGGCTCCGGTCAGGACCGGGCCGATCACGTCGCCGATGTTGCCGCCCACGCCGTGCAGCGACAGCACGGAGCCGCGCCGGTGGGTGAAGTGGGACGACAACGCGGCCATGGCCGGCAGGTGCCAGACCGACGCGGCGATTGCCACCACCGCCATGCCGATGACCAGCAGGGCGTAACCGACCGGGTTGAGCGTCGTGGCGGAAGGCGATGATACCCAGGTGGCGCCAGGAACCTGCCAGCCGGCCGAGGCCATCAGCAGCCAGCCGACGCCGAACATGGCCATGCACACGGCCATGACCCAGCCCCAGTAGCGGCGCAGGGCGTCGGTCAAAACGCCGCCGGGCAGCGCGACCACGCCGGAGGCAATCTCGCGGGTGGTCTGGAGGCTGGTGGCGGCGATGACGCTGCCGCCCAGCAGCAGGTCGCGCACCTCCGGCAGAACGACGATGAAGCTCTGGGCGATGGAGTGAAACACGCCATGCCCGCTGGACAGGCCGCCGATGACAAATGCCGCGCCTCTTCGGAACCCGGTGCGGCCCTCCGTTACCGAGGGAGCGGCGTGATGGTGATGAGCGTGCGCCATAGCGACCTCCTGTGGCCGTGGGTGCCGGTTGCGCGATTACGGGATGATTACTCGAACGTGCCGGCGGATTCCCGGGGCAGCCGCGAAAGGCTGTCTTGAGAGCCCGGGAACCAGTTGCTGCGGATTTTGGACCAGGACAATACTGCCACGAATAGAGCTGCCGAAAGCAGGACTACACTGGCTCCCGATGATACATCAACGAAGTAGCTGATGTAGATACCCAGCACGGAACAGATTACGCCGATTCCCGTGGACAGAAGGACCATGATTCGGAAACTGTTGGTGAGCAGGCGGGCAACGATGGGAGGGATCACCACGGCGGCGGCGATCATGGTCACGCCGAGCACCTGCATGGAAACCACCACGGTCCCGGCCAGCATCAGGGAAAACAGAGTGTCAACCCATCCGGTGGGAACACCGTAGAACTGTGCGACATCGGGGTCGAAGGTGGCAAAGAGGAACAGCTTGTAGGCAACGAAGAAAATCGCGGCGATCACCAGGGCGGCGACGGCAATGGCGATCAGGTCATCCCGGTCAACGGCCAGCACGCTTCCCCACAACGCAGCTTCGAAGTTGTGGGTGGCGGTGTGGCTGCGGCTGACAATGGCAATGCCCAGGGCGAAGCTGGCGGTGGTGATGATCCCGATGGCGGCGTCGGAGCCGATTGGGTTCTTGCGAGTGGTCCACGCGATGAGCATGGCCGACAGGAATCCCCAAACCGTTGCCCCAATGAAGAAGTTGATCGACATGATGGCGCTCACGACGGCGCCCCCGAAAACGGCGTGGGAAAGCCCGTGCCCGATGTAAGACATGCCGCGCAGGACGATGTACACGCCCATGAGGGCGCACAGCCCGCCGACCAGGCTGGCCGCGATGATGGCCCGCACGAAGAATCCGAATTCGAAGGGTTCCAGTAGCATGGGCATTGCAGAGCCTAATCGCTGCTGGCGTCGTGGTGGTGGTGAGCGGGCACGTTGTCGCCCGTGGGGTGTGTATGGGGCAGGACGGGTTCCCGGTGGCTGTCGTCGGGCACGGTGGCCAGAGGTTCGCCGCCGTTGCGGTCGATCCAGAAGTGCGCGCTCTCCGCGACCATGGGCATGCCGTGGTACTGGATGACGGGCATCTCGGCGCCGTACACCTCCCACAGGATGTGCGGGGATATAACGCGGTTGGGCGGGCCGTCGGCGACGATGGTGCCGTTGATGCAGACGATCCGAGGTAGATGCACCGCCACCGTGTTGATTTCGTGGGTGGACTCGATGATGGTGACGCCGGCGTGGTTGAGGTCGTGCAGCAGATGCATCACGTCGTCGCGGGTTTTCACGTCCACGCCGGCGGTGGGCTCGTCCAGCAGCAAAAGCTCGGGGCTGCTCACCAGGGCGCGCGCCAAGAAGACCCGCTGCTGCTGTCCGCCGGACAGTTGCCGGATATGCCGTTTGCCCAGGTGGCCGATGCCCAACCGCTCCATCATGTCATAAGCCAGTTCCCGTTCCTGTTTCCGGAACCAGGGGAACCAGGCATTGGACATGGTGCGCCCCATCATCACCACTTCCTCCACCGTCACCGGAAAGTTCCAGTCGATGGTTTCCAGTTGCGGGACGTAGCCGGCGGGCTTGCTCCTGGCGCGCACGGGGGTGTCATGCACCCTCAGTTCCCCGCTCTGCACCGGCACCGCGCCCAGGATTGTGCGTAGCAGCGTGGTCTTGCCGGAGCCGCTGGGTCCCAGCAGGCCGACGAAATCGCCGGGCATTATCTTGAGGTCCACGTCGCTGAGAACCGGGACGCCGTTGTAACCGGCCGAAACGTTTTTCAGTTCGACGATGGGCCGGGCGTTGGGGTCGGGCCTGTGGAGGTGTTCCAGCTCGGGGGGGTGCAGCATGGCGTATCCGTGTTGGTTGGCATAACCGTATTGATTGGTGAATGGGCTTGATGGCGTTACTGAGGATAGACCGCGTTGGAAGCGCCTTCAAAGACAGGCGAGATGTCAACTGCGTCCAAAGCGGAGGCATCGCCGCCCAAAGCGGGAATGATTATCCGCAAGTTCGCAACCTCAAGCCCCAGGTAGCTGTGGTCCGGGTCCCCCGGGCCGCCGGGCAGGTCATCGTCGCTCAGTTCGTCGATATAGGTGGCTCCCGACTCCGCGGCGATGGTCTCCATAATGTCGTTGGGAAATACCTCCGAGCCGAACACCGCCGGGATGCCCTCGGTCTTAATCTGGGTGATCAGGTCCGCTACCTCCTTGGCCGAGGGCTCCGAGAAGTCCTCCGGCTGGGCCGCGCCCACGACGGTTATACCATACCGGTCGGCGAAATAGGCCCAGGAGTCGTGGTAGGTGAGGAGTTTGCGATTTTCCGGCGGAATGGTGGGTATCGCCTCTTTGATGGCGGCGTCCAGGGACGCTATGCGCGCCGCAAACGCATCATAGTTGGTCGAGTAGTAATCGGCGTTAGCCGGGTCCCGGGCGGACAGGTTGTCCCGGACGATCTCGGCGTAGCGCAGCGTCAGGATGGGGTCGGGCCAGAGGTGCGGGTTAGGATGTCCCAGCTCTTCCGGGAAAGAGAAATCGAACTGCCATTGGTCGCGGCTGATGGTCTGTTCCCCCAAACTCACGATGGACGCCCCGGGCTTGAGGTTCGCCTTGGCCATCTCCAGGGTCGGTTCCTCCAGGAACAGGCCGTTAAGGAAGATCAGGTCCGCGCCGGACAGTGTGGCGGCGACGGATGGGGCGGGTTCGAAAGTGTGCGAGTTGACGCCTTCGGGCACCACGCCGGCCAGGTTGATGCGGGTTCCGCCGATGTTTTCCACCACGCTGGTGATGGGAGAAACCGTACTGACAACATTCAGCGCGGAGGTCGCGGTCGAAGGTGATGATTCTGCCGGTTCGGTTGCGGCCGGCGCCGGGGCCGCCGCCGGCGAGCAGGCAACCATCACTGCGGCGAAGACCAGCAGCAGGACGCCCGGCAGCATTGAAAACCTGGAGATTGACCTCCGGTGAAGTGGAGCTGGGTGGATGCGATTTACGTTACGGCCCGGCATTGGTTGCACATGCCTCCTATGGTGATGTTGTCCAGGTTGGGAGAGAAGCCGAACTCTTGCTCCAGACGCTGGCTGAATTCAGCCAGGTAGTCGGGGGTGAGGGTCTGGACGCCGTCGCACACGGAGCAGACCATGTGGTTGTGGGGGTTGTGGTGGTCGGCCATTTCGAAGTGCAGCTTGTTGCCGATGATGACCTCGGTCACCACGCCCAACCCCTTGAGCCATTGCAGCGTGCGATAAATCGTCGCCAGGTCAACGTAAGGGTGTTCCTCGCGGGCCAGGTTCCAGACTTCATCCGCCCCGACGTGGCCGGTGCGACGGGCCACGATGTCCAGGACGGAAAGCCGCTGTGGGGTCATTCGGTAGCCCTGAGCGCGAAGCCGCGAAACCGCTGATTCGTGTCCGGACATGTGCGAACCTCCGTTAATGCAAAAATTTGCGCCAGCAAATAATAGCACAACACGCGCGGGTGTCAATAGCGGCGAGTGGCCGAATGACGCAAAAAAGGGGCGGGTGATAAACCCGCCCCCGGGACTACTTTACAAACTTGATGGTTATTTATCAACTATCACGATATATACACATCATCTTATTGACTAAATGGCCATTGCCATGTATGATGGTATCAGCACCATTTTATCAGGATCATTGACCGAAATGGCCGATTACTATGACATACTGGGCGTGTCGCGCGGCGCCGACGAGAAGGAAATCCGTCAGGCATACCGCCGGCTGGCGCGCCAGCACCATCCCGACGTGAACCCGGGGGATGATGACGCCGCCGAGCGGTTCAAGTCCATCAACGCCGCCTACGAGGTGCTGTCCGACGCCGACAAGCGGGCGAAGTACGACCGCTACGGCGACCAATGGCAGCACGCCGAGCACTTTGAGCAGCAGGGCGGCCCGGACTTTTCGCAGTTCTTCCGGGGCGGGAATGCCGGCCATGGATCGGGCGGCTTCTCATTCAACATCGGCGGCGCATCGCTTTCCGATATACTCGGCGGCCTGGGAGGGCTCGGGGACTTGGGCGGTATCGGCGAACGCATGCGGCCGCGTCCGGCGGAGATTCCAGTGGACATTTCGCTGGAGGAAGCCGACGCCGGCGCCACGCGCCGGGTCAACCTGCCCGGCGGCCGGCGGCTGGAAGTAAAAATCCCGCCAGGCATCGCCGACGGCGGCCGGGTGCACATCGCCGCGGGCAATGAGTCCGGCGGCGAGTTCAACCTGGTGGTATCGGTGCTGCCGCACCAGCGGTTCGAGCGGGACGGGGCCGACCTGCACACGTCGGTGGACGTGCCCCTGCTGGACGCGGTGCTGGGCGGCACGGCGCAGGTGAAAACGCTGCGCGGCCAGATCGAGTTGACGCTGCCGCCCGAAACGCAGAACGGCCGGCGGTTCCGGATGGTCGGCCAGGGCATGGCCCGGCTGAACGACCCCGAGCGCCGGGGCAACCTGTACGCCACGGTCAACGTGATACTGCCGTCCAACCTTACCGACCAACAGCGCGCCCTTTTTGAGCAGATGCGCGAGTGTGCCGCTGGAAATGAAGCATCGAAAAAGGAGTAAATGCCATGACGACGAATGACGATTTCACCACCGAACCTTGTTTCGTCATCAGCGTCGCGGCCCGCATGGTGGGATTGCACGCCCAGACGCTGCGTTATTACGAACGCGTGGGCCTGGTGATGCCGTCCCGTTCGGGAGGCCGCCAGCGGCTCTACTCCATGGCCGACGTGGAGCGGCTGCGGCGCATCAAGACTTTTACGGACGAATTGGGCGTGAACCTGGCCGGGGCTGAAGTAGCCCTGAAACTGGTTGACCGCATCCGGGAACTGGAAGCCCAGGTGGAAGCTTTGACCAACGAAGTGGCGCGGTTGAGAGCCCCCGGACGTAACCGGGCCGTCAGCCCGTCCCGCAATAATTAGAGCGGAGGTGACCGATATGGTACTGAGCGCAGAGAAATTCACCCGCCAGGCGCAGGAAGCCCTGCAACGTTCCCAGGAACTGCTGAGGAACTACCAGCACACCCAATGGGACGTGGAGCACGTGCTGCTGGCCCTGGTCGCATTGGAAGACGGGCTGCCCGAGCGCATCCTGCGCGAGTTGGGCGTGGACCCGGAACAGGTCAAGAGCCGGCTGCACCAGTCGCTGGAAGGCTTGCCGAAAATGGTCGCCGGCTCCCAGCAGATTTTCATCACGCCCCGGCTGCAGCGCATGCTCCAGGTGTCGGATGAGGAAGCCCAACGGCTGCGCGACCAGTTCATCAGCGTGGAACACCTGCTGGTGGCCGCCGCCCGGGAAAACTCCGGCGATTCCGCCCGGCTGTTCCAGGACCTGGGCATCAACCAGGAGATGGTCTATCAGGCGATGCAGAAGCTGCGGGGGGCCCACCGGGTCGATGACCCCGACGCCGAGCAACGCTACCGCTCTCTGGAGAAGTATAGCGTTGACCTGACCGAACTGGCCCGCGTCGGCAAGCTGGACCCGGTGGTGGGACGCGAGCAGGAAATTCGCCAGGTGATGCAGACGCTGACCCGGCGCACCAAGAACAACCCGGTGCTGATCGGCGAGGCCGGCGTGGGCAAGACGGCCATCGCCGAGGGTCTGGCCAGCAAGATCATCTGCGACGACGTGCCCGATTCCCTGCACAACAAGCGGGTGATGGCACTGGACATGGGCCGGCTGGTGGCCGGCGCCAAGTTCCGCGGCGAGTTCGAGGAACGCCTCAAGTCGGTGATCGACGAGGTGACGTCGTCCAACGGCGAGGTCATCGTGTTCCTGGACGAGATGCACACGCTGGTGGGCGCCGGCGCCGGCGAGGGCGGGCTGGACGCCAGCAACATGCTGAAACCCGCCCTGGCCCGGGGCGAACTGCAAGCCATCGGCTCCACCACGCTGGACGAATACCGCAAGCACATCGAGAAGGACCCGGCGCTGGCCCGGCGGTTCCAGCCGGTGTACGTGGAAGAACCCGACCAGGAGCAGGCCCTTGCCATCCTGCGGGCGCTGAAACCGCGTTACGAAGCTCACCACAAGGTGACCATGACCGACAATGCGCTGGAAGCGGCGGTGCGCCTGAGCGACCGCTACATCACCGACCGCAAGCTGCCGGACAAGGCCATCGACTTCATCGACGAGGCGGCCAGCAAGGTGCGCATCGACGCCGGCTCGCTGCCGCCCCAGGTGCAGGAGATGGAGAACCGCCGCCGGGAACTGCTAGACCTTGAAGAGCGGGCCAACCAGATGTCCGACTACGAGCGGTCGGCGCAGCACCGCACCGAGCGGATGCGCCTGGAAGAGGAGTTGAACGCCGAGCACCGGCGGATCGAACACGACTCCGGCCCCGACCTGGTGGTGAACGAAAAGGACATCGCCGAGCTGGTGTCCAACTGGACCGGCATCCCCGTGGGTCAGTTGATGGAGGGCGAAGCCGAGCGTCTGCTGCACATGGAAGACCATCTGCACAAGCGCGTCATCGGGCAGGACGAGGCCATCAGCGCCGTGTCCGACACCATACGCCGCGCCCGCTCCGGCCTTAACGACCCCAAACGGCCCTACGGCAGTTTCATTTTCCTGGGCCCCACCGGCGTGGGCAAGACCGAGTTGAGCCGGGCGCTGGCCGAGTTCCTGTTCGCCGACGAGGACAACATGGTGCGCCTGGACATGTCGGAGTACGGCGAGCGGCATACGGTGTCGCGGCTGATTGGCGCGCCTCCCGGCTACGTCGGGTACGACGACGCGGGGCAGCTGACCGAGGCAGTACGACGCCGGCCGCACCAGGTCATCCTGTTCGACGAGATCGAAAAGGCCCACCCGGACGTGTTCAACCTGCTGCTCCAGATCCTGGAGGACGGCCGGCTAACCGATGGCCAGGGCCGGACGGTGGATTTCCGCAACACGGTGGTCATCATGACCAGCAACCTGGGCACCGGTGACCTGTCCCGGCAACCCTTTGGCCTCGGCCCCGGCGCTGACCGGGAACAGGAGGCCGGCAAGGTTACGCCGGAACAGTCCCGCACCGTGCATGAGGCGTTGCGCCGGGCTTTCCGCCCCGAGTTGCTGAACCGCATCGACGAGACCATCGTGTTCCACCCGCTGAGCCGGGCCCAGATCGGCCAGATCGTCGGCCTGCTGGTGGCCCAGGTGCAGGAACGGCTGGCCGAGCGCAACATCACCTGCGAGCTGACCGAGGCCGGCTGCGACTGGCTGGTGAAGGAAGGGTTCGACGTGAGCTACGGCGCACGCCCGCTGCGCCGCGCCATCCAGCGCCACCTGGAAAATCAGCTGTCCCGGGGCGTGCTCTCCGGCGAGTTCACCGAAGGCGACCACGTAGTCGCCGACGTGAACGAAGCCGGCGACGGACTGAGGCTATCGGTCAGCGTCCCCGCCGACGATAAGGAGTTGGTGGGGGTGGCCTGACCGTTCAGTTCAGCACCAGCACCGCGCCGGCGACGATCACCCACGCTGCTATCGACAGCAGCAGCGGCGCGTCGCGCAGCATCAAGATTTCGGGTGATTCGGCGTCCCGGCTGTTGTTGAGCAGGTAGAGGTAGCGGAACAGGCCGAAAATCACCAGCGGCACGGTGAGCAGCATGGTGTTGTTGTCCGGCAGGTTGTCGGCCTCCACGGCGTACAGCGTGTAGCTGACCAGCGCAGCCGTTGCCGAGAGCACCAGCAGTTGTCCACCCACCGGCGGCCCGTAGTGTTGCAGCGTGGGCCGCTGGGCGTCCGGGTCGGGGCCGGCCAGCCGCGCCTCGGCGTAGCGCCGGCCAATCACGATGAACAGCGCGCCGGCCGCCGTCACCGCATAGAGCCAGGGGGACGGTGTGGCGCCGACGGCCACCGCCCCAGCGACGGCGCGCATCACGTAGCCGGCGGCCACCAGCATCACGTCCACCAGCGCCACCTGCTTGAGGCGCAGCGAGTAGCCCACGTTGACCAGCAGATAGACGGCGCCAATCACCGCCAAAGGCACCAGCGGCGGTTCGGAGATGGCGTAAAGGCCGAACATCCCCCCGACAATCAGGACGAACTGGGCGGCGGCAGCCAACGGTACGGGGAGCCGTCCCGACGCGATGGGACGGGTTCGCTTGGTCGGGTGCTGGCGGTCAGCCTCGCGGTCGGCCAGGTCGTTGATGATGTACACCGCCGAGGACAGCGCGCAGAATGCGGCGAACAGTATCGCCAGCCGGGGAGCGTAGGGCAGCAGGGTGGTCAGATCATTAGCGGACCAGACCAGGTCCACCGCAAACAGCAGGGGCAGGAACACCAGAAGGTTTTTCACCCATTGGCGCGGCCGGGCGGTTTTGACGAGTCCGGCGACGGCGTTCATCAGTCGCTCGTGGTTATTTCCGGATGCGGCGCGGCGGCTCCGGCCCGGCTGATCCACAGCCACGCCAGCAGACCGATCAGCACCGCGAACCACAGGGTAGCCAGCCGGGTGAGCAGCGTAGCCAGCGCCGCTTCGGGCGCGCCCAGGCCGGCCTTACGCAGCAGGGCCACCATGCTGCCCTCAAAGCCCACCAAGCCGCCGGGCAGCGCAGTTACCGCGCCCACCAGCGCCGCCGCCGCCGAAATCGGTATCGCGACCAGCGGCGACACCCACTCGCCGATGCCGACGATGACGATCCACAGCGCCAATCCCTCGGCGGCCCAGGCCAACGCGCCCAGGAACACCGCGACCGTGAGCATGGCCGGCGACATCAGGCGTCGGAAGCCGTCCAGCGACTGCGCCAATGGTTCCTGCCACCGCCGCAACACCGGCAACCGCAGTGCAACCGTGCCGAACCGGGACGCCGCCAGGATCCCGGCAATGACTGCGACCACCAGGATGCCGCCAACGATCAGGGCCACGGCAGTGGGCAGCAACACGATGCCGGTGAGACCCAGCAATCCAACCGATAAAACGTCCGTCAGGCGTTCCATGACCACGGCGGGCGCGGATGCCGAAACCGGGACGCCGGCCCAGCGGTTCAGCCAGACGCTCTTCAGCAGTTCGCCCGCTTTCCCCGGCGTGATGGACAGGGCGAGTCCGGCGACGAACACCGACGCGCTTACCGAGTGGGACACGCGGATGTCCAGCGCACGCAAGTATATCGCCCACCGCAGATAACGCAGGACATAGTTGACCACGGCCAGGCCCAGGGCGGCTGCCAACCCCGCGTAGGGCGACGGCGCGTTCGCCAGCAGGCTGCTCACCTCGCGCAGGTCGCCGTAGGCCAGCAGGCCGGCGAACGCCGCCACGGTCAGCAGGATCAGCAGCAGCCAGTTGCGCCGTTTCAATCCGCCCCCGCATTAGGCATCAGGCAGATCTGCGCCGCCAGGTAGCCGGCGCCGAAGCCGTTGTCGATATTCACCACGCCGACGCCGGGCGCGCAGGAATTGACCATGCCCAGCAGCGCGGCCAGGCCCTCGAAACTCGCCCCGTAGCCCACGCTGGTGGGTACGGCGATGACCGGTGCGGACACCAGGCCGGACACCACGCTGGCCAGCGCCGCCTCCATGCCGGCGACCACCACGATTACCCGGGCCTGCTGCAATCGTTCCAGTTGGTCCAGCAGGCGGTGCAGCCCGGCGACGCCCACGTCGTTCAGCCGGCCGGCGCAGCAGCCCATCAGCTCGGCGGTTATTGTTGCCTCCTCCGCAACCGGCAAGTCGGCAGTGCCGGCGGTGACGATGAGCAGCCCGGCGTCCCGTGGAGCGGCCGGCGGATCGGCGGGAACCACGATGCAGCGGGCCAACTGCCGGTACTCCGCCGACGGAACCGCAGCCGACACTGCCCGAAAAGCGTCCGGTGAGGCGCGGGTGACCAGGACGGGGTGCCCCCGGCCCGCCATCGCCGGCACGATTCCGGCGATTTGTTCCGGGGTCTTTCCTTGCCCCAGCACTACTTCGGGCCAGCCTGTGCGCAGCGGCCGGTGATGGTCCAGGCGGGCGTAGTCCAGGTCCTGGTACGGCAAGCCGCGCAGGGCAACTACCGCGTCGGACATGGGAACGCTGCCGTCGCGTACCCCTTCCAGCAGAGCGAAGAGCGACGCCGAATCCATGCTTCAACCCGTTTCGGACGCCGGAGCGGTTGCGGCGGTCTGCGTTTTGATCAGGCGGTAGAGGCCGCCCAACGTGCTCATGCCGGCCACGTATGCCGAAAACACCGCCACCGCGATCCAGGTGAGGGCCACGAACCGGCCGGGTATGGGCAGCGCCAGGGTCACAACGAGCGCGATTGCCGCCAGGATCAGCGCCGACGCGATGCCGACGGCACACCCGAAATAAGTCGCAGCGACCAGCGGCGCGCGGTCGCCTACGTCAACGGACCGGATGCCGAAGTACGCGCCCAGGAACGGGCCGAAAGGCGCCAGCAGCACCTGGGCGATGGGTATCACCGTGCAGATCAGCATCACGGCCAGCGCGGTGAGGACGCCTTTAGCCATGGCGGGGCAGCCGGTCGGGGATTGGGGATGACAAGGTTGGCATGGGAGCAATCAGTATAGCCGGCCGGGGGCGGCGGCGCATCGGCGTTTCGGATTATAATCCCCACATAGGGGCGGGTCTTGTGCCCGCCCTGGTACAGCCGGGGAGCAGGAGGAAACAATGACGCAGCAGGAAGCATCGTCGCCGGCCGAGCAGGATGGGCCGTTCGCCGAGTTGCTGGACATACGGCCGGGCGAATCCGCCGACGGCGTGGGCACGGCGTTCATGACGGTGGCGGACAAGCATCGCCAACGCGCCGGCGCGGTGCAGGGCGGCATCCTGGTGGCCCTGGCGGACTACGCATTTTTCCGCGCCTGCCGGTCGGTCCTGAAAGAGGGCGAACACGCCGTCACCATCGAGCTGAAGCTGAACTTCATCGCCCCGGCCAGGGAAGGCGACCTCACGGCCCGCAGCGTCATCAAGAGCCGGGGCGGTCGCATCATAGTTGCGGATATGGAGATCATGGGACCGGACGGCAATCTCATCGCCACGGGCCTCGGAACCTACATGACGGTGTACGACCGGCGGGTGAACCCCAGGACGGATTGAGTGCGAATCGTCGAATGTTCGACGGTTGGCATTCCCGTCGTAGATTCGTTATAATCTGTAAGCGACGGAGGTGTCGGTTTGCGCATCCCGATGAGAGTCGATTACGGGGTTCGGGCGTTGGTCGAGTTGGCCATGCGCTACGGCGACGGCCCGGTGCAGACCTCGGCCATCGCTTACCGGCAGGGCATTCCCGAGTCCTACCTGGAACGGCTGATGTCCGCGCTGAACAAGAGCGGCTTCGTCCACAGCCGGCGCGGCCCCCAGGGCGGCCACCTGCTGGCCCGCCCCCCGCAGCAAGTGAACCTGTATGAAATCATGCAGGAACTGGACGGCAATTCGTCGCCCCTTGACTGTCTGACCCTCCCGACGGACTGCATGTTTGCGGACTGCTGCGCGCAGAAGGAAATCTGGCGGACGGTGGAGGACTCCATTCAGAAGGTTCTGGAATCCACCACGCTGGCGCACCTGGCCGAGCGGCAGTGTGCGTTGATCGAGGAGTCCGACCTGCGCGCCGACCGATGGGAACCCGTTGCCGGCCCGATTCCGGCGTCGGTTTGATCCCATGCGCGCCTTTAAGACGCGCTGTTGCTTGACAAAAAATCCGGCCCGGCGATAAACTCGCTGGAAATGCTGCAAACGCGACCCTCTACCTTTACCTGCGCCTGTCCCGACACATAGGGACGGGCCAATTGCAACTGCAAAGCGCCTGTGCCCACAAGAACCGTGCCACGGATTGGGGTGCGGGTTTTCTTATGCGATGGCGCCCGACACGGAGGAACCCCAAATGGTGCAACCCCTTCGGTTGACCCCGGACCAGGTCAAACGCTACAGCCGCCACATCATCATGCAGGATGTGGGCAGCGCCGGCCAGCGCAAGATGATGGAGTCCAGCGCGCTGATTATCGGGGCCGGCGGCCTGGGTTCTCCCTCGGCGGTGTACCTGGCCCTGGCCGGCGTCGGCAAGCTGGGCATCGTTGACTTCGACGTGGTCGAACTGTCCAACCTACAACGGCAGATTTTGCACCACACGCCCGACGTGGGCCGTCCCAAAGTCCAGTCGGCCCTGGACAACATCAAGTCCTACAACCCGGAAGTTGAGGTGGTGCTGCACGAAGCGTGGCTCACCTCCGAGAACGCCTTTGACATCATCGGCCAGTACGACATCGTGATCAACGGCGCCGACAATTTCGCCACCCGGTACCTGGTCAACGACGCCTGCTACCTGCTCAACAAGCCGCTCATCGACGGCAGCATCCTGATTTTCGACGGCCAGGCCACCGTGTTCCTGCCGGGCCAGGGCTGCTACCGTTGCCTGTTCCCGGCGCCGCCGCCTCCCGGCATGGTGCCCAACTGTGCTGAGGCCGGAGTGCTGGGCGCGCTGACGGGCCTGGTGGGTTCCATCCAGGCCACCGAGGCGCTGAAGCACATCCTGGGCATCGGGGAGAGCCTGTCCTCACGCCTGCTGGTCATCGACGCGCTGAGCATGCAGTTCCGGGAAGTCCGTTTGCGGCGCAATCCCGACTGCCCGCTGTGCGGCGACAACCCGACGGTGAAGGAACTCATCGACTACGAAGTGTTCTGCGGAGTGGCCGAGGAAGCGCCCGAGCCGCTGGCCGTCGCGGCCGGAGCCGTGTAGAGTCAAATTGTTGAGACGCCGCTAATGCTCACCAAGGGCACCTACAAGGGTCTGATTTCCACCATCGGCAACACGCCGCTGGTGGAACTGGAAAACCTGAGCCCCAACCCCAACGTCCGCCTGTACGCCAAGCTGGAGGGGCAGAACCCCACCGGCAGCGTCAAGGACCGCATCGCCCTCAAGATGATCGAACGGGCGGAAGCGGACGGCGAAATTTCGCCCAACCGCACCATCCTGGAACCCACGTCGGGCAACACCGGCATCTCCCTGGCCATGATCGGCCGGCTGAAGGGTTACAAGGTGTCCGTGGTGATGCCCGAAAACGTCTCCGTGGAGCGTACGCAGCTGCTGGAAGCCTACGGCGCGGAGATCATCTACTCCGACGGCACGCTGGGCACCAACGGCAGCGTGGTAGTCGCCCAGGAAATCGTCGAGAAGAACCCCCACGACTACCTGATGCTGTACCAGTACGGCAACGAGGGCAACCCGGAAGCCCACTACGAGGGGACGGGCCAGGAAATCGTGGAAGCCCTGCCCGACGTGGACGTGTTCGTGGCCGGCCTAGGCACCGGCGGCACCCTGATGGGCAACGCCCGCCGCCTCAAGGAGCACCGCAGCGACATCAAGATCATCGCGGTCGCGCCGGAACCGGACGACTTCATATCCGGCCTGCGCCGCCTTGAGGACGGATTCATACCGCCCATCCTGGACATCAACCTGCTGGACAACCGCCTGCTGGTGAACAGCTTCGATTCCTTCTACATGACGAAAGACCTGATGGACAAGGAAGGTATCTTTGCCGGCATCTCCTCCGGTTCGGTCATCGCCGGCGCGTTGAAGCACGCCGAGCGAATGGAGAGCGGCAACGTGGTCTGCCTGCTGGCGGACGGCGGCTGGAAGTACCTGAGCAGCCAGTTGTGGACCCGGGACTACGAAACCCTGGCCCAGGAGGCGCAGGGCAAAATCTGGTGGTAGCGCGGCGGATTGCCTCGCCTTGCCCACTGGTGATAGCGGTGGTATAATCCCGACATACAAACGCCCTGTTGCGGGATAGGAAGGTTGCATGACCTCCGAGCCGGCAACGAGAGGTTCAAGGTATTGATTAGGCGGGGCGTACACCCGCCTTATTTCTATCTATTGGACCGGGGTACCAGATAAAAATTCGGAGCGTTCGGCCAGCGGAGGACAAGCATGAAAAGCGATTTCATGATGGCGTTAAATCAGTTATCTGCCGAACGCGGGCTACGCAAGGAACTGGTCCTGAACAAGGTGGAGGTGGCGCTGGCCACCGCGTTCCGCCGCGATAGCGTTGCCGGGGCCAAGAACCTGTCGGTGAAACTCAACCCGAACACGGGCGACATCAGCATTTTCCCCCTGCGGACGGTGGTGGACGAAGTGGACGACCCCGAGACGCAGATCCTGCTGTCCGAGGCTTTGAGACTCGTTCCCGACGCCCAGGTGGACACCGAGATTCCCGAGTCCGAGGAAGTGTCCTACGACACCAGCCGCATCTCAGCTCAAACGGCGCGCCAGGTGCTGATGCAGGGGTTGCGTGAGGCGGAAAGGGAAAAGACCTTTGAGGAATACTCCGGATACCAGGGCGAGATAATCAGCGGCAGCGTCGAGAGCATTGAAAAAGGGCCGACGGTGTTCATCAACCTGAACCCCCACCAGGCCCAGAACCAGAATCGGGCGCGGGGCATCATGCGTCCCGACAACCAGGTCGGCAACGAACGGTACCGCAAGGGCCAGAACCTCAAGGTGCTGCTGGTGGAAGTCCAGCAGACCACGCGGGGGCCCGAGGTTGTGGTCAGCCGTTCGCACCGCGACCTTTTGCGTCGCCTGATGGAGGCGGAAGTACCGGAGATCAGCAACGGCACGGTGGAAATTCGCGCCATTGCCCGGGATCCCGGGATCCGCAGCAAGGTGGCGGTGGCATCCCACCAGGACGGCGTTGACCCGGTGGGCTCCTGCATCGGGCTGCGGGGCAACCGTATCCAGAGCATCGTCAACGAGTTGCAGGGCGAAAAGATCGACGTCATAGAGTGGGACTCGAACCCGCAGGTTATGATCTCGCGCGCCCTCAGCCCGGCGGACGTGGGCGCGGTGGAGCTGGACGCCGATGAACGCACCGCGTACGTGGTGGTTCCCGAAACCCAGATGTCGCTGGCTATCGGCCGGGACGGGCAGAACGCCAAGCTGGCGGCTCGCCTCACCGGGTGGCGGCTGGACATCAAGAATGTTGAGCAGTGGGAGGCCCTGCGGGCGGCCCGCGCCGCCGAAGCCGCACGCATAGCAGCCGAACAGGCTGCCGCGTTGGCCGAAGCCGAGGCGCAAGCTGAGGCCGAAGCCCTGGCTGCCGCAGCGGTTGCGGAAGAGGCCGAGGTGGAAACCCTCAGCGTCGCCGAAGCCGCCGAGGCTGCGATTGCGGAAACCGGCCTGTCCGTGGAAACGCCCGAAGCCGTCGAACTCCACGAGGAGGTGCCGGAGGTCGAGGCCACGGCTGCCCTGGAAGAAGCTCCGGCGGTGATCGAAGAAAGCGTGCCCGAAGTGGCTGAGCCGGTTGCGGAAGAAGCTGAGGCCGCCCCGGATTACGATGAGGAAGCCCTCTTCGCCGCGCTGCTGGCGGAGGAAGCGGCGGCCGCCGCTCCGGTGGAAACGCCGAGCCAGGAGGAGCCGGAGGCAGAACCGGAACCCGTCGGCCTGGGCGTTGAAGCTCTTGAAAACCTCACCCTGGACGACGTAGTTGAAGACTATGACGAAGAAGAAGATGAACTTGAAGACGAAGAGCTTGACGAGGAAATGAGCGAACTGCTCGCGGGCCTGCCTAACCTTGCTCCCGACGCCGGGAAGATCCGGTTCGCGGAAGACATCGTCGGCGACTTCAGGGGCGGTTCCGGACGACGGCGCCGCGGCGGCGGCAACCGGCGCGGCGGCAACGTGCCGGGCGCGCGCGGCCCGGGCCCCCGCCGACGCTAAAGCCAGCGCGCATCCGCATCACGACTCTTGACTATCGCGATTCTCGACAGACGAAAGGTAATAGCGATTCCCAAAAAGCGACACATACCCGAACGCAGTTGCATCGCCTGTGGCCGGAAAGGGCCGAAAGGCCAGTTGGTGCGGGTCGTCCGCACGCCGGACGGCCCTGTGCTGCCCGACCCAACCGGGCGAGCCAACGGGCGCGGAGCATATTTGTGCAACCGCGTGGGGTGTTGGGAACGCGGGTTGGCGAAACGCGCCTTGGAGCGCAGCCTTCGCGCCAGAGTGACGGATTCAGACATCGAAACGCTACAGAATTACTACATTGAGACCATCGCGTCCGGCGGCGCCAGGAGGTGTTATCCATGACGACAACCCAGCAACGCACCGCAGGCGCCAGGCGGCCCAGGCGCGGCGAACCCCGCCGCAATACCCCTCGTGTGCTGGTGCTGCCCGAGACCATGACCGTGAAAGAGCTGGCGGAATTGCTGGACCAATCGCCGGTGGACGTGATCAAGCAACTGATGCGACACGGCATCATGGTATCGGTGAACCAGGTAATCGACCACCAGGTCGCCACCGTCGCCGCCGCCGCATACAGCGTCAGGACCCGCCTGGCCGAAGTTGCCGAGGACACCTCGGCAATCAACGCCGGCGCTGCGGAAGACAACGAAGACCTGCTGGAATCACGCCCCCCGGTGATCACCATACTCGGGCACGTTGACCACGGGAAGACCAGCCTGCTGGACTACATCCGGTCAACGGCGGTGGTGGAAAAAGAAGCCGGCGGGATCACTCAACACATCGGCGCCTACCAGGTCTCACAGGACGGACAGCCGATTACTTTCCTGGATACCCCCGGGCACGCCGCCTTCACGGCGATCCGGTCCCGCGGCGCGCGAGTAACCGACATTGCCGTGCTGGTCGTCGCCGCCGACGATGGAATCATGCCCCAGACGGACGAGGCCATCGACCACGCCCGGGCGGCTGAGGTACCCATCGTCGTCGCAATCAACAAGATGGACTTGCCCTCCGCCCAGCCGGACGTCGTCAAGCGGCAGCTCAGCGAGCGCAACCTGCTGGTGGAAGAATGGGGTGGCGACATCATCGCCGTTCCAGTATCGGCCCAAACCGGCGACGGCGTTGACGATTTGATCGAGAACCTGCTGGTGCTCTCCGAAATCCTGGAACTGAGGGCGAACCCCGAGCGGGACGCTGCCGGCGTGATTATCGAAGCCACCCTTGACCGCCGCCGGGGGCCGTCCGCAACCGTGCTGGTCCAGACCGGAACCCTGCGGGTGGGCGACCACATCGTGGCCGGCGGCGCGTGGGGAAGAGTGCGGGCCATTGCCAACGAACGCGGTGAAACCATGGACGCGATCACTCCCGGTTCGCCGGGCGTGGTCACGGGCCTCAACGCAACGCCGGAAGCCGGCGATATTTTGAGGGTGGTATCCAACGAGCGCACCGCCCGCCAGACCGCGACGCGGCACGGCCAGCGCGGCAGCACGGGCAATCTGGACACCGTCCTTACCCTCGACAACATCGTGAAGCAGATCGACGCCGGCGATGTCAAGGAACTGGTGCTGGTCCTCAAAGCCGATGTCCAGGGCAGCGTTGAAGCGGCGGTGAATTCCATTGAGAAACTGTCCGACGGAGACGTGAAAGCCCGCGTCATCCACGCCGGCTCCGGCCTGGTCAGCGACTCCGACGTGCAGTTAGCCTCAGCGTCGGGCGGCATCATCCTGGCGTTCAACGTGGGGTTTGAAATCGGAGCGGAGCGCACCGCTGAACGCTTGGGCGTTGAAGTGAGGAACTACCAGATCATCTACCGCCTGCTGGAAGACGTGGAACAGGCCCTCCACGGCATGCTGGAACCGGAATACGAGGAAGTGGTCGTCGGACGGGCCGAAGTGCGCGAAATCTTCGCGGGGCGTCGCGGCGTCCAGATCGCGGGTTGCCGCGTGCTGGATGGCCGGATCACCCGCCAGGGCTCGGTCAGGGTGATGCGGGAAGACGATGTCGTGTACGAAACCGAGATGTCGAGCCTGCGGCACTTCCGGGACGAAGTCAACCAGGCGACGGCCGGCACCGACTGCGGTATCGTGCTCGAATCCTTCAACGAATATGAGGAAGGCGACGTAATCCTCGCCTACCGCATGGAGCGGGTCAACTGAACCGTTCGAGGTGAACATGGCCGACCGCCGCCGCGTTGAACGGGTGAACGGGCTGCTGCGCCAGGAAATTTCCAACCTGGTCGCCTCGCAGGTCAACGACCCGCGTCTCAACGGGATCATCACGATTACCCAGGTCAGGACCGCGCCGGACCTGCGCAATGCGCGGGTGTACATCAGCGTCATGGGGCGCGAGTCGGTCCGCCAGGAAGCGTTGGCCGGAATCCAGTCCTCAGCCTCCTACTTGCGGCGCGAACTGCGCAACCGGGTATCGCTCCGCTACATACCCTTCCTGCGTTTCGTGCTGGACGACGCGATGATCGAGGCTGACCGCCTGATGCGGATTATCGACGACCTGCCCGCATCGGATGCGGCCGGCGACGGTGGCAATGCTCCTTCGTCCGGTCGGGGTTGAGCCGTGGCATCCGAGCGACAGGTTGAGCCACCGGCCCACGGGTTCTTGAACCTGTACAAGCCGGCGGGAATCACTTCCATGGCGGCCCTGCGCCGGGTGAAGCGCGCCACGGGGCAACGCAAGAAGGTAGGACACGCCGGAACCATTGACCCGCTGGCCGAAGGCGTGCTGCCGATCTGCTTCGGCCAGGCCACACGCCTGATGGAGGATGTGGTATCCGGCCGCAAGCGATACCGCATGACCATGCGCCTGGGCGCCACCAGCACGACCTACGACGCCGAGGGCGACATTACGGAAAGCGCGCACCCCCTGGAATTGACGCGCCGCGAAATCGAGGCCGCGTTGGTCAACTTCGTGGGACGCATCGAGCAGGTGCCGCCCATGTACAGCGCGATCAAAGTGGATGGCCGCCGCCTGTACGAACTGGCGCGGGCGGGAAAAGAAGTGGCGCGGGCGCCGCGTCCGGTTCAGGTGTACGAGATCCACATTGACGAAATCAGCCTGCCTTACTTGCGCCTGACCGTTGACTGCGGCAAGGGCACCTATCTGCGCTCCATCGCCCATGACCTGGGCCAGGCCCTGGGCTGTGGAGGGTATGTCATCGAGCTTTGCCGATTGAGTTGCGGTCGGTTCAAAGCCGAACACGGGATTACGCTGGAAGGGCTGGAGGATGCTGCCGAGGGAGGAGACTGGCGCGTTCACCTTCAGCCGGTGGACTGGGCGCTGCGAGATTATCCCGCGTTGCGAGTGACCAGCGATCAGGCGACGGCCATCAAGCACGGGCAAGCCATCCAGCCCGGAGGCGACGCAGCGGCAGGCCCCGAAACGCCGGGGATGTGGCGCGCTTACGATCCCGACGGCGTTTTCCTGGCGCTGTTGCAATTCCAGGGTGAGACTGGCTGCTGGCAACCCCGGAGAGTGTTTCAGAGTTCCGACGTGTCTCCCTACGCTCCACCGCCGTCGAACGCGCCGCCCCGGGCAGCAGGGGCCTGATGATGACCGCCGCCGACGCAACCTGCCGCGGATGCGCACGGTCCCTTGACGGTTCGAGTTACACGTTCCGTCCGGCCAGGGGTTCCGACGTAATCACCAAGTGCCTGAGGTGCGCGCTGCGCCACTGGCCCATGCTGCGGCGGTCCCTCGTGGCGAGCGTAGTCGTGGGAACCGCGCTGACCGCGTTGAACCAAGGCGACGCCATCCTGTCCGGCCAACTGGTGGGCGCGCTGGCGTGGAAAATCCCGTTGACCTACTGCGTGCCCTTCGTGGTGGCGACTTACGGCGCGCTATCCAACAGCCGCAACTAGGCGCCTAGGCCCAACGTAAAGGGCGCACCGTTACCTACGATGCGCCCTGTTGACTCCAGGAGCGGGGTTGCTTAGAACTGGCGCAGCACTTCCACGACGCGCCCTCGCACTTCCACGTTGGCGGCGTCGGCGTATATGGGCTCCATGGTGCTGTTGGCCGGTTGCAGACGGACGCGGCTGCCCTCGCGGTAGAACTTCTTGAGCGTGGCTTCCTCTTCCTCTTTGAGCCAGGCCACGACCATCTCGCCGTTCTGGGCCGTGTTGGTCGGCGTGATCACCACCACGTCGCCGTCGTCAATGAGGGCGTCGATCATCGACGTTCCCTTGACGGACAGGGCGAACAGGGTGCCGTGCTTCTTCTTGAGCTCCGGCCGCACCTCGACGATGTCGAATTCGGCAGCGGCGGCGGCGCCTTCGGTCGAGAAAGCGGGTATCGGCTCGCCGGCCGCGATGCTGCCCACGATCTGGACGCGGGTGGAACCGGTGTTGACCGGCAGACCGGTCTCGTCAAGAAGCTCGATGCCGCGGGCGATCTCCGAGCGGCGCTTGAGATAGCCGTAGCGTTCCAGCAGCCGGAGGTTGTAGTCCACCACGGAGGTGCTGCTGATTTCGCAGCCGCGCTGGATGTCGCGCACGGTGGGCGGCATGCCGTTTTCTTCCAGGAACTGTTCGATGTATTCGAGAATACGTTGCTGCCGCGGCCGCAGTTCGCGTTTCGTCGTCATAAGTGGCTACCTCCGGGTTTGTTCAGGCGTTCCATTGTGCGGAAACTTTGTTCGTTGCGAACATAATACCCGACTTGGACCAGGGTGTCAACGAAAAACCGGCGTGTGCCAAACGCCGGTCGGTACGGGTATCGGGTGTGGCTACCCGATTTGCGCGATGCCGCTACTCCGTTTGTGTGCGATTGAGAGCGGCGGCCAAGCGCGCTTTGCGGCGCGAGGCGTTGTTCTTGTGCAGCACGCCTTTGCGGGCGGCAATGTCCAACTGGCGCATCGCCTTGTGCACTTCTTCCGCAGACTCGGGCGCTCCGGTGGCGATGGCGCGGCGGGCGCGGCCGATGGCGGTGCGGGTGGCGCGGCGCACGCTCAGGTTGCGCGCGTAGCGCTTTATGGATTGACGGTGGGCCTTCTGTGCGGGCAAGGGAACGGCTCCTGCGATCTGATTTGTGGGGTAGCATGGTACCAAATGACGAACGAAATGTCATCCTTTGGTTGACAATAGCCGCCCTGTTGCGGACAATTGTAACGCCAAGCCCTGCGCGATCCGATTGCGTTCAATCGGGACATATCGTCACGTATCACCGAATCGCGCGCATCAATTTGCCGAGTCCGGAGGATTCCCGCAATGCCTGAAAAGCAACTTATTTTTGACGAAGACGCCCGACAGAGCCTGATGAGCGGCGTTGACCAACTGGGTCGCGTGGTCGCTCTTACGCTGGGCCCCAGCGGGCGAAACGTGATTCTGGGCCGCGTGTGGACCCTGCCCGTGGTTTGCAGCGACGGCGTCACCATCGCCAAAGAGGTAGAATTGCCAGACCCTTACGAAAACATGGGCGCGCAGGTTGTCAAAGAGGCCGCCGCCAAGACCAACGACGTAGTGGGCGACGGAACGACCACGTCCGTGGTGCTGGCGCGCTCCATCATCCAGGGCGGCTTCATGAACGTGGCGGCCGGCGCCAATCCCCTGGCGCTGAAATCCGGCATCGACCAGGCCGTCGGCGAGGTCAGCGCCCAGATCAGCGCCCAGGCCGTGGCCGTTGAAAGCCGCGAGCAGGTGGCCCGCGTGGCCGCGCTCTCCGCCCACGAAGAGGCCATCGCCGAACTGATCGCCGACGCGATGGATAAAGTAGGCCGGGAGGGGATCATCACCGTCGAGGAGAGCCGCGGCCTCACCGACGAGCTGGACGTGGTTGAGGGTATGCGCCTCGACCGCGGGTACCTTTCGCCGCACTTCATCACCGACGCCGACCGCATGGAAGTTTCCCTGGACGAGCCGCTGTTCCTGCTCACCGACCAGAAGCTTTCCTCGGCGGCCGACGTGGTGCCCACCCTGGAAGCCGTGGCCCAGGCCGGGCGGCGGCCCTTGATCATAATCGCCGAGGACGTGGAAGGCGAAGCGCTGGCGACCCTGGTGGTCAACAAGCTGCGCGGCACCGTGAGCAGCCTGGCCGTCAAAGCCCCGGGGTTCGGCGAACGGCGCAAGGCGTTGCTGGAAGACCTGGCCATCGTCACCGGCGGCGCGGTTATCACCA
>JAJDWF010000025.1 GCA_022825745.1 Dehalococcoidia bacterium
CTCGGCAATCGCGCCGACTCCACGCTCGAACCGCATCGGCGCGATCACCGTCACCACGATCTTGCCGGCCAATGCGTCGCCCACACCGGCGATGGTCGGCGACATCCCGTTGTACGGCATCGTGAGGAACACCACGTCCGACTGCGCCGCCGCGTCGCCGTTCACCGCTCCCGAGATGGCCTTTCCCGGGGCCAGCCCCAGCAGTTCATCGGCCGCTTCCTGAGCGCGCCCGGCGTCCCGCGAGCCGATGACTACGGCCTCGCCGGCCATCGCCAGGCGCAGCGCCAATCCCTTGCCTTCCGGTCCGGTTCCTCCCAGGAATGCCAGCATCAATATCGCCTCCGTGAGTAGTTGTTGCGCATCCGCCAGCGCGGGCGGCGCAAGTATATCACCGCCGGGTAGCGTCGATACGCTATGTTACAATCGGCCTGATTCACCGCCCATTCGACCGCACCGTTCACAAGGAGGGTTCATCATGGCTTTCTCGCTTAACCACGTCCACCTCAAGACTCCCGACCCCAAGGCGACTGCCGACTGGTACGTCCAGAACCTGGGCGCCACCGTCACCGCCGAGACGCCCAACGGCGGCTTCCGCCTGGACCTCCACGGCCTGCCCCTGAACGTGACCGACCACATCGCTACGCAGACCCACCCGCAGAACTACGGCTTCGAGCACATCGCCATCGACACCACCGACATCGAGGCGACCATGGACGACCTGAAAAACAGCGGCGCAACGGTACTGGAAGAGACCACCGTCGGCGGCGGCCGGCGCGTCATGTTCTTCGAGGGGCCCCAGGGCATCATCTTGGAAGTGCTGGAAGTGATTGACTAACAGCCTGTTTCCCGCCCTCAACCCAAAGGGGCGAATCGCCATTCGCCCCTGCCTGAATAGCGGAAGCTGACCCATGCCCGACCACCGGCTCCTCATTCTCTTTGCGCATCCCGACGACGAGGCTTTTCCCGTCGGTGGGACCATTGCGATGCACACGGCTCGCAGGGTAACTGCGCGTCTGATAACCACTACGTCCGGCGAACTCGGTGAGATACGCCAGCCGGGTTCGGCCACCCGGGAGACCATCGGCGAAGTGCGCCGCGCTGAACTGGCCGAGGCGATCAAGGAGTTGGGCATCGAGTCCCATGATGTGCTCCGGTACCGGGATTCCGGCATGGCCGGCTGGGACGACAACCATCACCCTCGGGCTTTTGTGCAGGCCGACGAGCACGAGGTCGTCGCACGCCTGGTTTTTGAGATTCGCAGGTTCCGTCCCCAGGTCATCCTTACCTTCGGCAAGGACGGACTCTACGGCCACCCCGACCACATCGCCATCTGCAACCACGCCACTACCGCTTTCCAACTGGCCGCCGAAGATACCGCTTTTCCGCACCACATGGCCATCGGCATCCAGCCACACCGGACGGATCGCCTCTTTTACAGTGTGCGACCTCGCGGTTTCCGCGTCCACATGGCCGAAACCCTGCAAGCCGCCGGCGTTGATTTCCCCATGCCATCGCCAGACCGCGCCAACGACGGCGTTGACCTGGACACCATCAATATCACGGCGGACGTGTCCGACGGCCTTGACGCCAAGATGGCGTGCATCAAGCGCCACTTCACCCAGTTGCAACCCGACTGGCCCTACGAGCGCGTCCCCCGGGAAGTTGCGGCCGCCGTCATCGGCATCGAGCACTTTATTCGCGCCGAGCCACCCGTAGCCCCCGGCGAGGCCGTGCCCCAGGACTTCTTTGACGGCCTTTAGTCCTGCCCTACGCTTTATAGTGTCAAAACCAGTAGGGGCAGGTCTGAACCCTGCCCCTACAATCCGTTAGGTTCGGTGCGCAGAAACTACGCTGGTCGCTGGATAATCTCCAGGCTGACCTTGTCGGGCGCTTCCACGAACATGACCTGGGAGCCGGACGGCATCGTCCACGGCTCGCAGATGATGTTGGCCCCGTTGGCCTTGAAGTTCTCAAACGCGCCCTGAATGTCGTCGGTCTCAAACCCGAAGTGGTCCAGCCCGAAGCGAGGGTGCGTCGAACCGGGCACCGCGTTTTCGCCCTCAGCCTCGCCGGATACGGTGAGCAGCGGCTGTCCGTTCAGCTCCAGTTGGTGCGACACCGTGTTGGCCAAAGGCCGCGTCGATACGATCTCCGCGCCGAAGTTGTCAACGTAAAACTTGGCCGCGTTGTCCGGGTCCTCGCTCCGCAGATGCAGGTGGTTGCAGACGAATGCCATGATAATTCCTCCGTGGTGCTTGTGGTTTGATGCGTTCTCTCACTAAGGTGCGTTCTTCGCGCGCGCCCGCCGCTACCCCAGGTAGTCCGCAATCTGCTGGTCGTAATCGGCCTTGCGGGTCACTTGGGCGATGAGGTCTGACGATGCCAGCGAGTCGCGCAGGTCGGCCGGGGCAACGCCGTCGCGCAGCGCCTTGAGTGTGTCGTACACCGCCTTGATGGCCGCCTGGAAGGGCAGGTGGCCCTGCAACGCGACGCGCACGCCGTTCTGGCCCAGCCATGCCTTGTCCGACAGCTCGCCGCCGGCGCCGCCCAGCAGCAGCGGGATGTTCAGCTCGGCATTCACCGCTGCCACTTGTTCCCTGGTGCTCGCGCCGGCCAGGAAGATGGCGTCCACGCCCGCCGCCTCGTACGCCTTGACGCGGCGGATGCACTCGTCCAAACCTTCGGCCAGGCTGCTGGTGCGGCCGGCGACCACCAGGTTGGGGTCGGTGCGGCCCGAGAGCGCGGCCTTCATCTTGCCGACGCCTTCTTCGAGCGAGATGAACCGCGCGCCACCGCCGAAGGCCATAGGCAGCACGGTGTCCTCAATGGTCAGCGCCGCCACGCCGGAGGCTTCCAGTTCTTCCACCGTGCGCTTTACGCTCAGCGCGTTGCCGTACCCGTGGTCCGCGTCCACCATCAGGCTCAGCTCGCCGGCCCGGCAGATGCGGTAAATCTGCTCGGCGAACTCGCTCAGCGTCAGCACCACGTAGTCCGGCGCGCCCAGCACGGTGCCGCTGGCGATGGAGCCGGCGAACATGCCGACCTCAAAGCCCAAGTCCTCGGCGATCCGCGCCGAAATCGGGTCAAAAACCGAACCGGGATGCACGCACACATCGCCGGCCAAAACCGCCCGATAATTCTCCCGTCGCTTGGTGTAGTCCATGTCTTGCTGGCTCCTTTGTTCCGTCAATCAACCGACAGCGTGCTAACATACGCTCGCGTGTATTCTAACCGAATTGCTACTCGCCGCAACCCAAGCCATTCGCCATGACCACCATTATCGGCGTCGATTTCAGCGGCGCCCGTTCCGACAAAAACACCTGGGTGGCGCGGGCTCGGCTGGGCAACGACGGCTCTCTCGTTTTGGAAAGCGCGCAGTCCATCCGCCGGGACGACCTCTACCATCTGCTGGCCCACATTCCCGTTCCGGCCGTCGTCGCCCTGGACTTTCCCTTTGGAGTGCCGGCCCAATTCGCCTCCTTTCTTTCGCCCCGTCGTCTGCCGAGCGATATGCCGGGCATCTGGGAAATCATCGCGTCAATCACCGTTGACGAGTTTATCCGCGAACGCAACCGTTTCGTAATGCAGCACGGCGAACCCAAGCGCGCGGGCGATCAGAAATATCATCCCGAAAGCTACTCCCCACTGCACACCGTCAACCCCAATATGCTGCCCATGACCTACCAGGGCATTCGCCTGCTGCGTCGTTGGCACGAAGAGCAACCCTACCGCTGGTGGGTGCCGCCGCTTCAGTTTGCTACCCCCGACGACGCTGCCGTAACCCTGCTGGAGCTGATGCCCGGCGCATTGCTCAAGTCCCTGGGTTTGCCCTACAAGGGCTATAAACGTGGCCGCGACTCAATCAATCGTCGGAGGGGAATCCTCGACAACCTCGCCGCGACCTCGGGCGTGATGCTGCCCAACCTGGAATCTCTGCGCGCGGACTGCATGGCCAACGACGACTGCCTGGACTCAGTGGTTGCTGCTGTCGGAGCGGCGATGTGGTCGCAAAACCCTGACCGCTTCCGTCATCCTGCCGACGATGAATTGCCCGATGCACAACTCGAAGGCTGGATCTACGTTCCCAAGCCGGACTAGTCCCGCTGTCGTCCTACCAGGAACCAAACCAGTCCAATGGCCAGTGCCGCCCCAACCAACTGCATCACGATGAACAGCGGCGCGGAGGCCGGCTGTATCCCGGCGAATGTGTCGGAAAACATCCGCGACACCGTGACCGCCGGATTGGCGAAGCTCGTCGAGGACGTGAAGAAGTACGCCGCACCGATATAGGCGCCCACCGCCACCGCGATTACCGCGCCGCGGCTGCGTGGTATCAGGAATATCACCATGAGCAGGCCCAGGGTGGCGATTACCTCGCCCAGCCACTGGCCGGAACCGCCGCGTTCTTTCGTTGACCACACCACCGGTTCCAGCGAAAACATCAGGTTGGCCAGGACCGTTCCTCCGATGCCTCCGACCACTTGCGCTACCACGTAGGCGATTCCCTCGCTAACCGGCCGACCTTTCAGGACAACGTCCGCCAGCGTCACCGCCGGGTTGAAGTGCGCCCCCGAAATCGGACCGAACGCCCAGATGAGCGCCATCAGCGCGAACGCCGTCGCCACCGCGTTCTCGAAAAGCTGCAACCCGACGTCGCCGGGACTCAACCGCTGCGCCGCGATGCCGCTGCCCACTACCGCCATCAGCAGGAACGCAGTTCCCACTGCCTCCGCCGCCAGGCGTTGCGCTAGCGAGGACATGCCAGCCTCCCGCTCGTACACAAAAAAAGGGCGGAACATCCGCCCTCGCGCGCAGCCGAAGCAATCGCAATGTCGCCGCAGTATTCCACGAGCGGGTAGTTTAAAACGCCGAACCGCCACGGTCAACGTTGATTTTGAACCAGGGCTATGGTAAGATTCTGCCGCGAAAACCCTAACATTTCGCAGAATATAGAGATTTCTACAGATTTTCGTGGCTACCGACACCGCAAATGAAGCCCGGTGGATGTCCTTGGGGGCAGTCAGCCGGGCTTTGGGGATAAACGACGCGACCCTGAGGCAGTGGGCCGACCGGGGTCGCCTGCCCGTTTATCGTACCCCGGGAGGCCACCGGAGATTCCTGCGCGAGGACGTTGAAGCCCTGATGCAGGAGCGTTCCAACGCCTCCGGCGCCGTCGTCCCCCACGGCGACGATCCCGAGGCCCCTGTGTTGCGCCGCATCAGGCGCAAATTGAGCCAGATCGACCTGTCGCAACAGTCGTGGATGGAGAGTTTCCAGGCTGAAGGCCGTGACCGGATGCGGTTGTTCGGCCGGCGCTTGCTGTCGCTGCTCTTGCAGAGTCGCTTGAATGGAAGCAGCCGGCGGCGGGGCGAAACGCTTTCCGAAACCCACATGCTCGGCCACGAGTATGGTTCGGAAATGGCCGCCAGGGGCGTGCCGTTGACCGACAGCGTACAAGCATTCCTGTTCTTCAGGCAGGCCGTGGTGGAATCCGTACAGCCCGACCAACTGCAGCAGGTGGTGGAGATTTCCGACCGCGTGCTGCTGGGATTGGTGGACGCGTACAGCTCCCGCCTGGCATTGATTGAGGAGGACCCGGGCCCGCCGGCTCGGACTACTGCCACCGTAGGTGAAAACCGATGACTACCGACACAATGGACATTACCGACCGCAAGCTGCTGAACATGGTGCAGAGCAATTTCCCGGTCGTGGAGGAACCTTACCAGGCCATCGCCGGCGACCTGGGCATCGAGGAAGATGAGGTTCTGGCGCGGCTCGCCGAGTTGAAACGGCAGAACGTGGTCCGGCAGATCAGCGCGATCTTCGACACCAGGCGGCTGGGATACAAGACTACCCTGGTCGCGTTTGCCTATGGGGACGGGGACCTGCACGACGGCGCAATCTACATCAACCGGCATCCCGGCGTCAGCCACAACTACGCCCGGGAAGGTTCGTATTACAACCTCTGGTTCACCCTGGCCGTGCCGCCCGACGGCGACCTGGAAGCAACGGTCAAGTGGATGGCCGAAAAGACCGGCGCCATCGAGTACCGCATCAT